>NZ_JAKUDH010000023.1:0-105896 GCF_031570495.1 Pseudomonas sp. JL2 | reverse complement strand
TCCGTTTCGACTGCGCCGGAAGTGGGGCGAATTATAGACTTCCAGGATTTGCCGTCAAGCGTTAATTACGCTTTTGTTGCAGAAGGTGCTTTGCGTCCAATTAAACGCGGTATCCGGCGCGTAACCACAGGAATTCGAAGCATCAAAAGCACAGCACCTATAAAGGCGTAAATCGACCACTCCTTAAGATCCGCCCGCACAATCCACAACATATGCAGCAATCCAAGGCCCAAGATCGGATAAACCAGGCGATGCAGTTTTTTCCAGCGCGCGCCCAGTCGCCGCTGACTGTAGCGATTGGAAGTAATCGCCAGCGCCAAGAGCCCAAGAAACCCGAGCGCTCCGACGATAATGTAAGGTCGCTTGCTCAGCTCGACGCCCAGTTGCGACCAATCGAACCCCAGGATGAACGCCGTATACCCACTCAAATGCAGCACCACATAAGCAAAGCACCACAATCCCAGCTGACGCCTGACCGCGATCCACCCTGCCCACCCCGTGAGTTTCTGCAACGGCGTCATGCTCAAGGTGATCAACAACAAAATAAGCGTGCCCAACCCGAGCCGATCCACCAGCACCTTGCCTGGGTCAGGCCCCAACTTATTCATCAACGCTTCGTAGAGCCAGAGCAACGGCCAAACCGCCGCCGCGACAAAGACGCCGATTCGCCAGACTGGAAAACGCATCAGTAGTCCTTCCTCAAGTCCATCCCTGCATATAAAGAAGCGACTTCATCCTGATAGCCGTTGAACATCAACGTATCGCGCACGTTAGGACTGAACAGCCCGCTCGGCAGACGGCGCTCCCGTGCCTGGGTCCAACGCGGGTGATCGACCGTCGGATTGACGTTGGCGTAAAAGCCGTACTCGTCGGACGCAATGCTCTGCCAGGTCGTCTTGGGCTGCTCGCTGACCAGACTGATGCGCACAATGGACTTCACACTTTTGAAACCGTACTTCCACGGCACCACCAAGCGCAACGGTGCACCGTTCTGATTCGGCAACTCTCGCCCATACATCCCAACCGCCATGATTGCCAGCGGATTCATCGCTTCATCCAGTCGCAAGCCCTCGACATAAGGCCAGTCGATCAAAGCAAACCCTGAGCGCTGCCCTGGCATAGTCTTGGGATCCTGCAGGGTTTCGAAACGAATGTACTTGGCCTTGGAGGTCGGCTCGACCTGCTTGAGCAACGCCGAAATGGGAAAGCCAATCCATGGGATAACCATGGACCAGGCCTCCACGCACCGCAGGCGATAGATTCGCTCCTCCAACTGGTAAGGTTTCATGAAGTCTTCCAACGCATAGCGCCCCGGCTTGCCCACTTCCCCATCGACCACCACGCTCCAGGGCTCGGTTTTCAAGGATCCGGCATTGGCCGCCGGATCACCTTTGCCGGTTCCGAACTCATAGAAATTGTTGTAATGGGTGGCGTCTTTAAAAGGGGTGATGGACTCATCCTTGACCGTAACCGCGCCCCATTGGGTGGACGGCAGCTTCTCGGCAAACCAGGACGGCGCCTTGCCGGGCTCGACATCCGCATAACGCGCAACATCGCCAGCACTGGCCCAACGCGGAAGACCGCTGACGGCAAGCCCCGCCATGGCGGCCCCAAGCATTTGGCGACGGGATAGATAGAGGGATTCTGGCGTGACGTCCGACTCAAGGCAGTCGGACGACTTGGGGATCTTGATCAGCATGACAACTCCGCAGCATTGGAGGGCAGATGCACCAATAGACTGCGGAGTATGAGGGAAATTACATCACTCGGCTTTTTTGTGTCGGCGCAGGCGCAACAGGTATTGAACCGGGCCGGAAGCGGCATAGGCGAGGAATACCAGCAACAAGATACGTGGCGGATCACTGAAGACCACCGCGAACACCAGCACCACCGCCAGAATCGCAACGAACGGCACCCGCCCTTTGAGATCCAGCTCCTTGAAGCTGTTGTACTTGATGTTGCTGACCATCAGCATACCGGCCGCCGCTACCAGCAGCGCCACAAGGAACGACATCTTCGATCCCTGGATACCGTAGTCGCTGAAAGCCCAAACAACACCGGCTACGACACCCGCAGCGGCAGGACTCGCCAAGCCGATGAAGTAGCGCTTGTCAGCCGTACCGACCTGGGTATTGAAACGTGCCAGACGCAACGCGGCACCGGCAACATAGATGAAGGCGACCATCCAGCCGACCTTGCCCATGTCCCCCAGCGCCCAACCGAACGCCAGCAAGGCCGGGGCCACGCCGAAAGCGACCATGTCCGACAGCGAATCGTACTCGGCACCGAACGCGCTCTGGGTATTGGTCATGCGGGCCACACGCCCGTCCAGGCCATCGAGCACCATGGCGACAAAGATCGCGATGGCAGCGAAGGCAAAGTAACGACTCGCCCCGGCGCTATCGCCGGCGCTCAAGGCCGCTTGGGCGCTCATGGAGCTGATGATGGAATAGAAACCGGCGAACAGGTTCGCGGTGGTGAACAGATTCGGCAGCAGATAGATGCCACGGTGCCGGACCTTACGGCCTTCAGCGTCATGTCCTTCTTCGACGTGCTCATCGATGGGCAGCAGGCTTTCGGCGTCAGGAGCCTGGTTGGGCTCGTCGGGGCGTTCGCTCATGGACAGTACCTTGCAACGGTGTGAAAAATTCGACAGGTGTCTGGGACGAGGGTTCGGCCGCAAACGATGCAGCTTTATACCAGAAGCCACCGCCCAAACGAAAAAACGCGGCCAGGGCCGCGTTTTCCGATCAAGCTCGCGACTTAGTTCTTGGCTTTGTCGACGATCTTGTTGGCACCGATCCACGGCATCATCGAGCGCAGCTGCTCGCCAATGATTTCGATACCGTGAGCGGCGTTGTTGCGACGCTTGGCGGTCATCGAAGGATAGCCGGTAGCGCCTTCGCTGATGAACATCTTGGCGTATTCGCCGTCCTGAATACGTTTCAGGGCGTTACGCATGGCCTGGCGGGATTCGGCGTTGATCACTTCCGGACCCGTCACGTACTCGCCGTATTCAGCGTTGTTGGAGATCGAGTAGTTCATGTTGGCGATACCGCCTTCGTACATGAGGTCAACGATCAGCTTCAGTTCGTGCAGGCATTCGAAGTAGGCCATTTCCGGCGCGTAGCCAGCTTCAACCAGGGTTTCGAAACCGGCCTTGACCAGCTCGACAGTACCGCCGCACAGAACGGCTTGTTCGCCGAACAGGTCGGTTTCGGTTTCGTCCTTAAAGGTGGTTTCGATGATGCCGGTACGGCCGCCGCCAACACCGGCAGCGTAGGACAGAGCGACGTTCTTGGCGTTGCCGGAGGCGTCCTGATAGATCGCGATCAGGTCAGGGATACCGCCGCCCTTCACGAATTCGGAACGAACGGTGTGGCCCGGGGCCTTCGGCGCGATCATGATCACGTCGAGGTCGGCGCGTGGCACTACCTGGTTGTAGTGAATCGCGAAACCGTGGGAGAAGGCCAGGGTGGCGCCTTTCTTGATGTTCGGTTCGATTTCGTTCTTGTACAGCGAAGACTGGAACTCGTCCGGGGTCAGGATCATGACCAGGTCGGCGGCGGCAACGGCAGAAGCCACGTCGGTGACTTTCAGACCATGGGCCTCGGCCTTGGCAACGGTGGCCGAGCCTTTACGCAGGCCGACGGTCACGTCAACACCGGAGTCCTTGAGGTTGCACGCCTGGGCGTGGCCTTGGGAACCGTAACCGATGATGGCGACTTTCTTGCCCTGGATGATCGACAGGTCGCAGTCTTTATCGTAGAAAACTTTCATGAATTACCCCTATTTCCGGCCATTCAGGCCATTCGCTAATTTGGTTTAGATGCTCAGTACTTTGTCGCCACGGGCAATCCCGGTGACGCCACTGCGTACGGTTTCCAGAATCGAGGCAGTGCCGATCGATTGAATGAAGCTGTCGAGCTTGTCGCTGGTACCGGTCAACTGAACGGTATAGACGCTGGCGCTGACATCGACGATCTGCCCACGATAAATATCGGTAGTGCGTTTGATCTCGGCGCGCTGGGCACCGGTGGCCTTGACCTTGACCAGCATCAGCTCGCGCTCGATGTGCGCGCTTTCCGACAGGTCCACCAGCTTGACCACCTCGATCAGCTTGTTCAGGTTCTTGGTGATCTGCTCGATGATTTCATCGTGCCCCACAGTGGTCAGCGTCAGACGCGACAGGGTCGGGTCTTCGGTTGGCGCCACGGTCAGGCTTTCGATGTTGTAGTTGCGCTGCGAAAACAGGCCCACTACGCGAGACAGAGCACCCGGTTCGTTTTCCAGAAGCAGGGAAATAATATGTCGCATGATTAGGTACGCTCCGTCTTGCTCAGCCACATATCGCGCATGGAGCCGTCTTTGATCTGCATCGGGTAGACGTGCTCGCTGGTATCGACCTTGATATCGAGGAACACCAGGCGATCCTTCATGGCGAAAGCTTCTTCGAGCCCGGACTTCAAGTCCTTCAGGTCAGTGATGCGGATGCCCACGTGACCATAGGCTTCGACCAGCTTGACGAAGTCCGGCAACGACTCCATGTAGGAGTGCGAGTGACGGCTGCCGTAGCTCATGTCCTGCCACTGGCGAACCATGCCCAGTACGCCGTTGTTCAGGTTGACGATTTTCACCGGCAAACCGTACTGCAGGCAGGTCGACAGCTCCTGGATGTTCATCTGGATACTGCCCTCGCCCGTGACACAGGCGACGTCGCTATCCGGAAAGCTCAACTTGACGCCCATGGCCGCCGGGAAACCGAAGCCCATGGTGCCCAGACCACCGGAGTTGATCCAGCGGTTGGGCTTGTTGAACTTGTAATACTGCGCGGCGAACATCTGGTGCTGGCCCACGTCGGAGGTCACAAAGGCATCGCCCTTGGTCACTTCGCACAGGGTTTCGATCACGGTCTGCGGCTTGATCACGCTGCCGTCGCCCTTGTCGTAAGGGAACAGGCCACGATCACCGCGCCACTCATCAACCTGCTTCCACCAACTGGCCACGGACTCCTTGTTCGGAGCCTCGCCGATTTCCTTGAGGATGGCGACCATTTCGCTCAGCACGCTCTCCACAGGACCGACAATCGGCACGTCTGCCTTGATGGTCTTGGAGATCGACGCCGGGTCGATGTCGATATGGATGATCTTGGCGTTCGGGCAAAACTTCGCCGGGCCGTTGATGACACGGTCGTCGAAACGCGCGCCGACCGCCAGAATCACATCGGCATGGTGCATCGCCAGGTTGGCGGTATAGCTGCCGTGCATGCCGAGCATGCCGATGAACTGACGGTCAGTGCCCGGGTAGGCGCCCAACCCCATCAGCGTATTGGTGACCGGCAGGTTGAGCATTTTCGCCAATTCGGTCAGCGGCGCGGAGCCACCACCGAGGATGACGCCGCCACCCGAGTACAGCACCGGACGCTTGGCCGCCAGCAGCATTTCGGCTGCCTTGCGGATTTGCCCGGAGTGACCGCGCACAGCCGGGCTGTAGGAACGCAGCTTGGCTTTCTTGGGGAAAATGTATTCGAACTTCTCGGCCGGGTTGGTCATGTCTTTCGGGACATCGACCACAACCGGGCCCGGACGACCGGATTCAGCCAGGTAGAACGCCTTCTTCATGACCTCCGGGATCTCCGAAGCGTGCTTGATCATGAAGCTGTGCTTCACGATCGGCCGGGAAATACCGATCATGTCGGTTTCCTGGAACGCGTCGGTGCCGACCATGGTGCTGGGCACCTGACCGGAGATGATCACCATCGGGATAGAGTCCATGTACGCTGTGGCGATACCGGTGATGGCGTTCGTGGCGCCAGGGCCGGAAGTCACCAGGACCACGCCGGCTTTACCGGTGGCACGGGCATAACCGTCAGCCATGTGGGTCGCCGCTTGCTCATGACGAACCAGGATGTGGGTCACTTCCGGTTCTTTGAACAGGGCATCATAGACATGAAGAAGAGCACCACCGGGGTACCCGTAGATATATTTGACGCCTTCGTCACGCAAAAAGCGGACGAGCATCTCACCGCCAGATAAAAGCTCCACGTTGTTCACCTCTAAAACGCCAGAATACCGGCCCACAAAAAGGGACGGGTCTTAATAGGTTTACTTCTCGGCAGAGCATGAGCGACGGTGGTCGCCGACTACGTCAGCACTGACTGAGCAAGTATTGGGATCGTCCCAAGTGTTGCGGGCCTTTCCCACCCAGCGCGAGGTAACGCGTTGCGGGTGTAACAGGTCGGCGCGGATGTGCGCCTCATGATCTGCCGAGTGGGCCTGCTTCTGGCAGTCCCTCTACAGCGGACTTTGGATTCTTCTGTTTCGCCCTCTGCAAGTCAAGCCGTCAATGTGCTTTATTCGAAGTAAGCGCATGAGAACGCAAGAAAAAACCTTTAAACAGCAACTGTGTTAGCTTCAATTGCGCAACCCATGACAAGGAAACAGCATGCGAATGTTCTTCTTGACGGCCAGCCTGCTGGTTGGCCTGAGCCCGATGTGCATGGCCGGTCAGGTCTATAAATGGGTGGACGCCCAAGGGGTTACCCACTTTGGCTCCCAGCCACCGCCTGAAGGACAGGCCACGACGGTGATCAAGTCCTCCCCTTCCGCCGCCAAGCCAGCAGCCCCCCCGCCTGCCGGGGTCATTGGCGACCAGAAGGCGATTGACCAACAGGTCAAGCAACAGATTGCCGAGCAGCAAGCCCAGCTCAAGGCCTTCTGCGAACAGACTCGGACCAATCTGGCGCAACTGCAGAACAACCCGAGGGTACGCGAGGATGTGGAAGGGGAAATGCGCCGCCTCACAGAAGAGGAGCGGCGCCAGCGCATCGACGAAACCCGCAAGCAGATCGAGGAGCACTGCCAATAAATGGCGGTCAGTTAACGTCGCTGATCAATTGGTCGAACTGCGCCAACAGTCGCTGCAACTCCACGCCTTGGCCCGGCCGCTGGGCATAGACCATTTGAGCCATCTCCAGGATGCCCGAGGCGTTGGGCAGCGGCAGGTCATTTTCCAGGATGGCTTTCATGCGCGGCAGGAAAATCCATTGCAGCCATTGCTCGAAGTCCAGCGTGTCGACCGCGAACGGCTCGACACTGGCCAACGCCTCGGCCGACGGCGAAACGCTGCTCCACCAGCCCTGGACCCGCAACTCCCGCTCAATCAGCAGCAACTGATCGGCGATCTTGGGAAAACGCGTATCCATCAGAGCGAAACCTTGGCCTTCTGACGGGCCAATGCCGCGCCGGCGGAGTCGCCTTGTTTCTCACGGGCCTGAGCGATCAATTCCCACAGGCTGGCCTGAAGCGCCGGACGACCGTTGGCGAATGTCAGGCCACGGCGGGCCAGTTGCTCGGCTTGCGGCGCATCGCCCTGGGCCATGCGCACCTGGGCCAGGCGATAGAGAACCTGGGGTTCACGCGGCGCAACACGCTGGGCTCGCTCAAGGCTGGAGGACGCACCATTGAGGTCACCACCGGCCTGTTGCTGTTGGGCTGTGGTGAGCAATGCCAGTACTGGACCGTCCAATTGTTCATCAGCGGACAGACCTCCCGAACTGGTCGAGGGAATGCTGCTCGGTGCAGAAGGCATGTTGAAGCTGCCCTGGTCGATTGGTGAAGTATCGATAGGGCCCGGCGTGATCGGCCCTGGCGTGATCGGTGTGCTGCTGATCGGTGCCGACGTCGTGGCGCCGCCACCGGGCACCATCACGACGACACCGGTATCGCCCTGGGGAATCGCCTGGACCTGTCCCTGCACCGGCCGCTGCACCGTCGTTTGACGGAAGCCGCCATTGGCCGAGACCCGCTCGCTATTGGAAACGGCAGTGCCGGAGTCGACAACCGGAATCGAACCGCGTTGTACGGTAGAGCAACCGCTGAGCAATGCCACGGCCGTAACCGCTGGAATCAACCACTTGTTCACTTGAAACCCTCTTTGCTTAATTCATCCAGTCCTTGACCCAATCCATGACCGATTCGGCGGGGTTTGGAATGCCACAGGCTGCACCGGGTGGTGGTTCGCTGCCGCGAATATACGGCATCTGCACCGCGCCCGGGCAACTGGCGTCGGAGCCTTGGCCGGTGCGCGAATCCACCCAGGCCTGAACGATATTGTCTGGTTGCGGCATGTCCAGCGGCAACGGATCGGCCTTGCGCATGAAACTGGTCCAGACCTGCAATGCCCCGGTGGCGCCAGTGAACGGGGTCTTGCCATTGTCGTCACGGCCGAGCCAGACCACTGCCAGCAGGTCCTGGCTGAAACCGGCAAACCAGCTGTCGCGCGAGTCGTTGCTGGTACCGGTCTTGCCCGCCAGGGTCAGGTTACGCGGTAGTACGTTATAAACCGAACTGCCGGTGCCTTCACGCATGACCCGTTGCATGGCGCTCTGGATCAGATAAATGGACGCGGGATCAAAACGCTGCTGGATCTGGAACGGATAGCGCTTGAGCGGCTCGCCGTCGGCGGTAAGCACGCTGCGAATGCCGCGCATCGGCGTGTTGAAGCCACCGTTGGCCAGTGTCTGGTACATGGCTGCCACTTCAATCGGCGTGAGGCCACCGGCTCCCAGCAGCATCGATGGGAATGCCGGGAATTCGCGACTGACACCCAGGCGGGCCAAGGTCTTGAGGACATTCGGCACGCCGATTTCAAGCCCGAGGCGAGCCGTCGACAGGTTGTAGGAATGCGCAAGCCCCTGGTACAGGAACACCGTACCGTGGGAGCGGCGATCATAATTCTGCGGCTTCCACACCTGACCGTCCGCGCCCTTGACCGAGAACGCCTCGTCGGACAGCCAACTGGTCAGGGTGTACTGGCTCGGTTTTTCCAGGGCGGTGAGGTAGACCGCCGGCTTGATCAGGGAGCCGATCGGGCGGACCGCATCGAGCGCCCGGTTGAAACCGGCAAAACTGGCCTGCCGACTGCCGATCATGGCCTGGACTTCGCCGGTTTCCGGGTTGGTCACCACCATCGCGGCTTCCACTTCATCAGAGCCCTTGCGCCCGGCCAGTCGCTTGAAGGTGTCATTGACCGATGCTTCGGCCTTCATCTGCAGGATCGGGTCGAAACTGGTGAAGATCCGCAGGCCTTCTTCGGTCAAGTCTTCGTCGCGGTAGTCCTCACGCAGTTGACGCTTGACCAGGTCCATGAAACCAGGGAACGAGCTGTCTGCCAGACTGCCACGCTTGGTCACACCCAAAGGCATCTTCTTCGCCGCTTCGACTTGCTCGGCCGTTGCCACGCCTTGCTGTTGCAGTAAGTCGAGTACCAGATTGCGCCGCTCGAGGGCACGCTCCGGATTACGCCGCGGGTTGTAGGAGGACGGCCCTTTCACCATCCCCACCAGCAATGCCACTTGATGCAGCTTGAGCTCGGACAGCGGCTGGCTGAAGAAGAACTGGCTGGCTAGGCCGAAACCGTGAACCGCCCGCTGGCCGTCCTGGCCGACAAAGACTTCGTTGAGATACGCCTCGAGAATCTCCCGCTTGTCGTAGTGCAGTTCCAGCAACAGCGCCATCATGGCTTCGGTAAGCTTGCGGCTGAGGCTGCGCTCGTTGGTCAAATAGAAGTTCTTGACCAATTGCTGGGTCAGGGTACTGCCGCCCTGGCGCATACGGCCCGAGGAGGTGTTGACCCAGATGGCCCGGGCAATCGACTTGGGCGAGACGCCGAAGTGATGGTAGAAATCGCGGTCCTCGACAGCGATCAGCGTATCGAGCAGGAACGGCGGCACCTGGTCGATCTTGATCAGGATCCGGTCTTCAAGGTTCTTGGGGTAGAGGCCACCGATCAGCAGCGGTTCAAGGCGCACCACTGACAGCTTCGCATTGTTGGCACCGGTCAGCGCAGCCACGTAGTCGCCGGAGAAACGCACTCGCACCGCCTGTGCCTGCTCCATGCCTTCATAGAATTGGAAACCACGGGTATTGAGGTCGACGGTATTGCCGTTGACGGACGCAGCACCCGGGCCATTGGCAACGCTTTCACGGCGATAGCCGAGAGCATCGAGCTCGGTCAGGAAATCGTCCCGACTCAGCTTTTGTCCGACGAACAGCTCCAGGGGCCTGGCGTAGACCTTGGCCGGGATGGTCCAGCGCTTGCCGGAGAACTTCTCCTGGACCACGGCATCGAGGTAGACCGCAAAGCCAGCGAGCACGACGAGGCCCACCAGGCTGAGTTTAAGGGCCCAGCCCAGCCAGGGCCGCAAGCGACTGGCGGGTGGTTTCTTGGGGGTACGGGGGGATCGGGTACGAGTCATGGCGGCGGATTATACGCACTTTGCCGCGGTTCAACATGACCACACAACGGCCCCCTCCTGTTTGCGTTAACGCGGCTTGCCGCCATAATGACGGCCTTGAATTTTCCCAGTCTCTGAAGGATCGCCCGTGAGCCAGTCCCTGATCGCTGCCCTGCAAAACCCGGCCCTCTATCCGCATCCCGTCGAAGGGTTCCAGGTCATCGAGACCCACATTTCCTGGGTATTGCTCACCGGGCCGTATGCCTACAAATTCAAAAAACCGGTCAATTTCGGCTTCCTTGATTTCACCAGCCTCGAGGCACGCAAGCATTTCTGCGGGGAAGAACTGCGCTTGAACCAGCGCCTGACCCAGGATCTGTACCTGGAAGTCATGCCGATTACCGGCACCCCGCAAGTGCCGCAACTGGGTGGCGAAGGTCCGGCCATCGAATACGCCCTGAAGATGCGTCAGTTTCCCCAGAGCCAACTGCTCAGCACGCTCCAGGCCAACGGCGAACTGACCACCGCGCACGTTGACGAAATGGCCGCGCAGATCGCCCGCTTCCATCTCTCTACGCCCACCGTGCCTGCCGAAAACGCCGCCGGCACCCCCGACAGCGTTATGGCACCGGTGCGGCAGAACTTCGAACAGATTCGTCCGTTCCTCAGTGACAAGGCTGACCTGTTGCAGCTCGAAGCCCTGCAAGCCTGGGCCGAAAGCAGCTTCGAACGCCTCAAACCGCTGTTCACCCAACGCAAAGCCGAAGGTTTCATCCGCGAATGCCACGGTGACATCCACTTGGGCAACGCCACGGTGATCGATGGCAAGGTAGTGATTTTCGACTGCATCGAGTTCAACGAGCCGTTCCGCTTCACCGATGTCTATGCCGACACTGCATTCCTGGCGATGGACCTGGAAGACCGCGGCCTCAAGTCGCTGGCGCGACGTTTCGTCAGCCAATACCTGGAGCTGACCGGCGACTATCAAGGCCTGGAACTGCTGAACTTCTACAAAGCCTACCGCGCCCTGGTCCGCGCCAAGGTCGCGCTGTTCAGCATGCCGGCCGAAGCCGACCCGGTGCAGCGCGCCACAACCCTGCGCCAATACCGCAACTACGCGAACCTGGCCGAAAGCTACAGCACCATTCCCTCGCGCTTTCTGGCCATCACCCACGGCGTTTCGGCCGTTGGCAAAAGCCATGTCGCGATGCGCCTGGTGGAAGCCCTGGGCGCCATTCGCTTGCGCTCGGACGTTGAGCGCAAGCGTCTGTTTGGTGAGCAGCAAGTGCCCAATGATCCACAAGCCGGCATCTATAGCAGCGGCGCCAGCGACGCCACTTATGCCCGCTTGCATGAAATCGCCAGTGTCATCCTGCATGCCGGCTTCCCAGCAGTGATCGACGCCACGTACCTCAAACACGATCAGCGCGATGCTGCGGCGAAAGTTGCCGAGGCCACGGGCGCTCCGTTCCTGATCCTCGATTGCAATGCGCCACAAGCGGTTATCGAGAGCAGGCTGGCGCAGCGTCAGGCCGATCAGACAGATCCGTCCGACGCAAATCTGGCCGTTATCGCCGCCCAACAGGCCAGCCGCGAAGCACTCACCCCTGCGGAAATCCTGTGCAGCAAACGGGTCCAGACCAATGAAAGCGGCACGCTCGACATCGTGGTCGCGCAGATTCGTCAACGCTTGCCAGGCCTGTAAAAAACTATTTCGGCCGTGGAGTCTGCCCACCCTTCACGGCCGTCAAACAGTGGCACTATACTGGCGTCATAAAACCAACAGGTGATATGAAATGAGCCTACCCAAGCTTCTCAGTACCCCGCTTTATGCTTTGCTGCGCGAAGACGACATTGCCGGTTTCAACAACGAACGGCCACAAGGCCCGGTTGATATGCGTGGCGGCGATTTTCGCGGTCTGGATCTGCGAGAGCTCAATGCCGACGACGTGGATTTCACCGACGCTTACTTCCGCTCCGCGGATTTGCGCGGCATCGATTTTCGCAAGTCGTCCCTGGAAGGTGCCAGCCTGGCCCATGCGCAAATATCGGGTGCCTATTTCCCGGCAGAACTGTCTGCCGACGAGATTCTGATGTCGATGAACTTCGGCACCCGGCTGCGCTACCGCACCCGCTGAATCGGGCCGAATCTGCCGTCAACCCAATTGATCTCCAGCGCCCCCGCCTGCGCTGGACGCTGCATTTTGCCGCGCGCCCCCACCTATCGTGCGTAATGCATTAGAAGCTTTTGCTTCAAATCCCACCAAAGAATCACGTTTTTCCTACTGACCGCTACACTCCTGAGAAGCTTGCCCACTGCACCTGTCGGCCGTCGCAAGGAGGTTCGATGAATGATGAACTGCAACACCTGAAGAACCTGGGCAAGACATCAGCCCAGTGGCTGCATGCCGTGGGCATCCACAGCGCCTCGGATCTGCGCCGCCTCGGAGCGGTTGATGCCTATCGCGCAGTACGCACTCGCGGGTTCCGAGCTTCGAAGGTGTTGCTCTATGCCATTGAGGGCGCATTGATGGATGTGCACTGGAATGACATCCCCGCCGAACGCAAGGAAGCCTTGAACAAACAATTGGACGCCGTTTCGACGCGTCACAAAGCCTGACCATTCTCCTTGTTTGTCGCCACACGGCCTGCGCTTGAAAGTTATTTGGGCCAATCCAAAAAACAACGTTTGACATGGTAATGAGAATCGCTATGATTAGCACATCCGGTCGCGAGACTGGTCGATATTTGAAAAGCCCTTGGTTCGGACTCTCAGATATCTCCTCATCAGGCTAATCACGGTTATTTGACCCGACTTTTGTCGGGTCTTTTTTTGTCTGGAGGAAATGCGCTGTGTTCACGCATCTGCGCGCAGTAATCCTGAGGGGGAGCGGCCTTGGTGTACCACACGTAATCTGCCATGACCGATGTCATCTCGCTGCCCTCCTCGGCCAGCATCAGGACGGTGGGCGCCTCACTGGCCCCCAAGTCCAGCACATGCAGCGGCACCCCGACGTCTTTTCGTCCATGCCAGGCACCGGCGAACAACAACGCAGGCAATGGCGCAGCCAGCAGACGTTCGGCCATGCGTCGGTCACGTTGTTGCTGGACAGCCAGCATCGCCGGCATCTGAGATTCGGGCAGCAGGCCGCAATGGGATTGGCGAATCTGCTCCAGCAACTGATCCTTCACACTTGCCGCATTCGCACGGGCGCCTCGCAAGTCCGGCGCCTGCCGGTAGACGCGCTGGATCTCGGCGGCGTCCAGATTGGCGGCCAACAACCGATAGCGTTGCGTCAGGGCAAACTCCACGACCGGACCATACAGGCTCCAGTCCCATCCCGGCGACCAACCCAGGGCACCGGGAAGATCAGTTGGCAAGGCAGGTAACTGGCGGACCGCGTCAACGCGAGGCTGCTGGTGGGGTGTCAGCATTTCCAGCAGGAGGCTGCCCTGGGCCCGTTGCGCGGCCAGGGCCTGAAGCAGCCATAGCTGCAGCGCGTGGTGATCCGGATTGTCGTGCTGCTCGCCGACCACCACTCGCGGCGCCCGTGCCAGACGCTCGATCAACGCTTGGGGCGTGACGGCCCGGCCATTGTGCAAATCAAGGATCTGCCCGTCGACCGGGGGCGGCGCGGTGCTCTGACAGGCCGTCAGCACACTCAATGCCAGAATCAGGATCAGGCGCACGTCTACATCCTCAGGCAACCCTCAGCGGGCGATGATCAATGGATGTCCGCGCTCCGGATGGGGTTGCACCAGCACTTCCAGGCCAAACACTGCTTTGAGCGGTTCCGGGCGCAGCACTTGTTGCGGCGTGTCCAGGGCCACCGGCCGGCCGGACGCGAGCAACAACAGGCGATCACAATAACGCGCTGCCAGGTTCAGGTCATGCAGGATCACCAATACGGCCGCGCCGCGATCGGCAAACTCACGCACCGCTTGCAGGATGGTGTGCTGGTGCAGTGGATCGAGCATCGAGGTCGGTTCGTCGAGCAGCAGGGTCTGCCCCGCTTCCCCTGGCCACAACTGTGCCAAGACCCGCGCCAGGTGCACCCGCTGACGCTCGCCGCCCGACAGCGCCAAGTAACTGCGACCGTGCAGATGCGCCGCGTCTGCAGCGTGCAACGCCAAGGCAACGATTTGCTCGTCACGCACTCGACCACACTGATGAGGCAGGCGCCCCATGCCGACTACTTCCTCGACTCGGAAAGCAAAATCCAGGGTCGATGACTGCGGCAATACCGCCAGGCGGCGGGCACGCTCGGCGCCGTCCCACTGGGACAAAGGCCGATCATCGAGCCAGACCTGTCCCTGCGCAGGAGGCAATTGACCGCACAGCCCCGCCAGCAAAGTACTTTTACCTGCACCGTTGGGCCCGAGCACGCCCAGCACCTGGCCGGGATGCAGATCAAGATTGACATCAGCCAACACGGTCTTGCGACCCCGCTGGATGTGCAGGTTCTGCGCTCGTAACATCAGGCGCGTCCTCGCAGCAATAAATAGAGGAAGAACGGCGCCCCGATGAATGCCGTGACGATGCCGATCGGCAGTTCCGCCGGAGCCAGCGCCAGACGCGCCACCAGATCGGCGAACAACAGCAGGCTCGCCCCCGCCAGCACCGAAGCCGGCAACAGAACGCGATGATCGGGGCCGGCCATCAACCGTACCAGATGCGGCACTACCAGCCCGACAAAGCCGATCATGCCCGCCGCCGCCACTGCCGCGCCAACCCCCAGGGCCGTGCAAAACACCAGTTCACGCTTGAGCCCTTCGACATCAACGCCCAAATGGGCGGCTTCGGATTCACCCAGCAACAGAGCATTGAGTGCCCGGGCCCGTCGTGGCAGCCAGAGTGCTACGCCAACGCTGACCAGCAACAGCGGCCACAACCGCGCATAGCTGGCACCATTCAGGCTCCCCAGGTTCCAGAACGTCAAGGTGCGCAGGGTCGCGTCGTCCGCCAGGTAAGTGAACAAGCCCACCGCCGAGCCGGACAGCGCGGTCAGGGCGATACCGGCCAGGAGCATGGTCGCGACATGGGTCTGGCCGTTGCGCCGGCCGAGGCGATAAACCAATGCCGTAACCCCAAGCCCGCCGAGGAACGCACACAACGACAACACATAGGGGCCGAACGCTTCGGGCAAGCCGCCCAGCGCCGAGCCGCCAACAATGGCGAACGCCGCGCCCAGTGCCGCACCGCTGGACACCCCGACCAGCCCCGGGTCGGCCAACGGGTTGCGGAACAGCCCCTGCATCGCCACCCCGGATAATGCCAATACCCCGCCCACCGCCAGCCCCAGCAGGGTGCGTGGCAGACGGATCTGGCCGAGGATCAGTTCGGCCTGCTCCAGACCTTCGGCGGCCACTGGCAAGCCCATCAAGCGCAACGCCGCGCGCAAGGTATCGAACAGCGGCAAACTCACCGGCCCCAGGGCCAGGGACAGCCAGATCGCCAGCAGACACAACAGGGCCAGGCCAATGAACAAGGTGCGCGGTTTGACCAGAGGGGTCATGGTGCCTTGGCCGGTTCGGTCGGGTAAAAACCGGCCGTCAGCTTCACCAGACTTTGCGGTAACCGGGGGCCTAGCCCGCCGACCAACAGTGTCGGGTCAAGCTCGATAACGCGCCCGGTCCTGGCGGCACGGGTGGAGGAAAGAATCGGATTTTCCCTGAACAACGCCGCACGCGCTTCTTCGCCACTCAACGCGCGATCGGCGAACACCAGTACTTCGGGATTCAGGCTGGCCAGGCTCTCCACCGAAAATGCCTTGTAACCATGGTGTGTCGCCAAGTTGTGACCGCCGGCCTGCTGCACCAGCCAATCGGCGGAGGTGCCCAGGCCTGCGACCATCGGCTTGCCGCCGGAGCTTGCGACCAACAGCAACACGCCGGGGGCCTGTTGCTCAAGCTGGATTTTACTCACTCGAGCTTTCTGTTGGCTGAGCTGCTGTTGATAACTGTCGAACAACTGCGCGGCTTTGGCCTCGGCGCCCAGCAGTTGACCCAGGTGCCGCAGATTGCCCTGAAGGGTCGACAGGTCGGGCGTGGCCGAGAACAGTTCAACCTGTACCCCGGCGCTGCGGATCTGCGACAGCACCGGTGGCGGCCCCATTTCTTCGGTGCCTACGAGGATCTGCGGACGCAGGCTCAATACCCCCTCGGCCGAGAGTTGTCGCTGATAACCGATGCTGGGTAAATCCCGCAAGGCTTCGGGATGCTGGCTGGTGGTGTCCACGCCCACCAGTTTCGACTCACCGCCCAGCGCGCTGACCCATTCGGACACTGCCCCGCCGGCACTGACCCAGCGCTGCGGCAGTTCAGCCGCCACCAAGCCCTGGCTGGCTAACATGACAACACAGAGCGTGACAACACGGATATTCAGGCGCATCGGGCAGCTTCCTCGAAGAAATGTTCACAGGGCCGGGCATGAACCCCGCAGGCAAAGTATCCTCAGCCCCCTGCGAAGGAGGCGCCATTTGATAATTGTTTTCATTTGGACGTCAAGCATGAACCTTTGGGGGGGTTGCCTCTGTGGGAGCGAGCCTGCTCGCGATTAGCGGTGTGTCGACCCATTGCTGCTGGCTGATCGACCGCTATCGCGAGCAGGCTCGCTCCCACACAAACTCGCCCACTCATAACCATAGAGACCCACATGAAGTTTCTTTGTACCGGCGCCGAATTGCCCGACAACAGCAGTCGCGGTTTCGACCTCGATGGGCGCAAGTTGTTGGCGGTGCGTCGCGCCGGCCAGGTGTATGTCTATCTCAACCGCTGCCCGCACCGCGGCGTACCGCTGGAATGGCGGCCCGATGAGTTTCTCGACCCCAGCGCCAGCCTGATCCAGTGCGCCACCCACGGCGCACTGTTTCTGATTGAAAGCGGTGAATGCGTCGCCGGCCCCTGTGCCGGGCAGTCCCTGGCTGCGTTAGAGAGCCGGGAGGACGAGCAAGGCATCTGGGTCGAGCAGCACCGGTAACGGCCGATCCACCCACATTTGCTCGGGCGTCAGCGTCACCCCGTAGGCCAGCACTTCCACGCCCGCGGCCACAGCGTCGCGCAACGCCGCCGCGTACAGCGGGTCGATTTCCTGTGCCGGGCGCACGGCGTCGATCCCGCTCAGGTTGACACAATACAACTGCACCGCCCGCACGCCGTCCCGGGCCAGGTGAGCGAGTTCGCGCAGATGCCTGGCTCCCCGCTGGGTCACCGCATCAGGAAACGCCGCCACGGTCGTGCCGTCAAAACCCAACGTGACACTTTTGACTTCGACCCAGGCGGAGCCTTCGTCGTAGTCCAGTCGAAAATCGATACGACTGTTTTCCTGACCGTAAGCCACTTCACGCTTGAGCCCGGTAAAACCGTTCAGCTCGCTGATGACCCCGGCACGCAGGGCCTCTTCGATTAGCGGGTTGGCTCGCGCGGTATTGATGCAGGCCAACCGCCCCTGGGGGGTTTCGCCTATTTCCCAGGTGCCGGGCAATTTGCGCTTGGGGTCGCTGGAACGACTGAACCAGACTCGCGCACCTTCGGCCATGCAATTGAGCATCGAACCGGTGTTGGGGCAATGAATCGTCAGCAGTTCGCCATGAACGGTCTCGATATCGGCAAGAAAACGCTTATAACGTCGAATCAGCCGGCCTTCTTCCAGCGCAGGTGAAAAAAGCATCAGCCTTGCCAACTCCGCAGTCCGCGCTCGATTCGCTCCACCGCTTCCTGGAGCCGCGGCAAGCTCTGGGTGTAGGCGAAACGCACATGGTGCCCAGCCTGATGGCGACCGAAATCCAGCCCCGGCGTGAACGCCACATGCTCGGTCTCCAGAAAGTGCTGGCAGAACGCAAAAGCATCGCCGCCGAATGCACTAATGTCGGCATACAGGTAAAACGCCCCTTCCGGCTCCACTGCGATGCCGAACCCCAGATCACGCAAGGCCGGTAGCAGAAAGTCGCGCCGCAGCGCGAACTCGGCCCGGCGCTGCTCGAATATCTCGATTGTCGCCGGTTCGAAACAGGCCAACGCCGCGTACTGGGCCATGCTCGGCGCACTGATGTAAAGGTTCTGCGCCAGCTTCTCCAGCTCACCAACAGCCGCCGAAGGGGCCACCAGCCAGCCCAGCCGCCAGCCGGTCATGCCGAAATACTTGGAAAAGCTATTAAGGACGAAAGCTTCGTCGTCGACTTCCAGCACGCTCGCGGCATCGGTGCCATAAGTCAGGCCGTGATAGATCTCATCCACCACCAAGTGACCGTTGTGGCCCTTGATTGCCTTGGACAGGCCGGCCAGTTCGTCCCGGCTGAGAATCGTCCCGGTCGGGTTGGCCGGCGACGCGACCAGCGCACCCACGCTGTTCGAGTCCCAATAGCGGTTCACCAGGTCCGGGGTCAGCTGGTAGCGCACGTCCGGGCCTACCGGCACCAATTGAGCCGTACCTTCCACCAGCCGCAGAAAGTGGCGATTGCAGGGGTAACCGGGGTCCGCCAACAGCCAGTGCTTGCCCGGGTCCACCAGCAACGCGCTGGTCAGCAGCAACGCGCCGGATCCGCCCGGCGTGACCAGGATGCGCCGTGGGTCTATGTCCACACCGTAGCGCTGCCCATAGAAACCGGCGATGGCTTCGCGCAGCTCGGGGATGCCACGGGCCGCCGTGTAACGGGTCTTTCCCGCCGCCAGCGCGGCCTGGCCGGCCTGGATGATCGGCTCAGCCGTGGTGAAGTCCGGCTCGCCGATCTCCAGGTGGATGACATCGTGCCCGGCGGCCTGCAGCTCATTGGCACGGGCCAGGAGCGCCATCACATGGAAAGGTTCGATGGCGCGGCTACGCGCACTGTAGGGCTGAGCCATTAGCCTTCCTTCTGGTAAAAAAGAACCGATTCTACCTAACTCTCCGGCCAACCCAGAAACAACCGCGCAAGCGAGCACGAACTCAGGGCCCGGCCGCTTGCAGCAAATGTCTCCAGCGATCGGCTCAGGCTTGACTAGAATCAAGCATTGAGCAGGTTTGTCACTCCACCGGACTGAACTTGACCACGCTTTGCAAGCCCCGGCCACCGCAGGCTCGACAACCGGGAGTAGCGCGGCCCGATTTGATCTGGTAAGTTCGCCCGCTTGCAGCCGCAGGGCCGGCAGGTGTCGGTGATGGAGCAATCCTGCGTAGTGGATTACAAGAGTAGAGGCGGTCCATTCATGCCCACCCAAGCAAAGCAGAATCAAAATCAGTCGCTCAGCGGGTTTGAGCCGTACGTGCCGCAAGCTGGCGAAGAGTACATGGGCGCCCCCATGCGCGCGCACTTCACCAAGATCCTGAACAAGTGGAAACAGGACTTGATGCAGGAAGTCGACCGCACTGTGGATCACATGAAAGACGAAGCGGCGAACTTCCCTGACCCGGCCGACCGTGCCAGCCAGGAAGAAGAATTCAGCCTCGAACTACGCGCCCGTGACCGTGAGCGCAAGCTCATCAAGAAAATCGACAAGACGTTGCAACTGATCGAAGACGAAGAATACGGTTGGTGCGAGTCCTGCGGCGTCGAGATCGGCGTCAAGCGGCTGGAAGCACGTCCGACCGCCGACATGTGTGTCGACTGCAAGACCCTGGCGGAAATCAAGGAAAAACAGGTCGGCAAGTAAATTGCCTGGGCTGTCATCGAAAAACGGAGCGTTCACACGCTCCGTTTTTTGTTTCTGATACTTCCCGCACACCCGNTGGCGGAAATCAAGGAAAAACAGGTCGGCAAGTAAATTGCCTGGGCTGTCATCGAAAAACGGAGCGTTCACACGCTCCGTTTTTTGTTTCTGATACTTCCCGCACACCCGGTTCCCTTGTGGGAGCGAGCCTGCTCGCGATAGCGGTGGGTCAGCCACATCAATGCCCACTGATAAGACGCTATCGCGAGCAGGCTCGCTCCCACAGAGGGGTGGCTTCGTCAGCAGGATATGTATTCTAACAGCCCGGACCCAGTAACATTCGCTTTATGACCGCCACTGCCCCCTACATCGGCCGCTTCGCCCCCACACCCAGCGGCCACCTGCACTTTGGCTCCCTAGTCGCCGCGCTGGCGTCCTATCTGGATGCCCGGGCCGCGGGCGGGCGCTGGTTGCTGCGCATGGAGGACCTTGACCCACCACGGGAAGAGCCTGGCGCGCAAGCGGCAATCTTGAAGGCACTGCAAAGCTACGGGTTTGAATGGGACGGCGAGATGGTCCGTCAGAGTGAGCGCCATGAGGCCTACGACCAGGTCATCAATCGCCTGCTCAGCCAGGGTCTGGCCTATGCCTGCACCTGCTCGCGCAAACAACTGGAGCCGTATCAGGGCATTTATCCGGGCCTGTGCCGCAACGCCGGTCACGACACCAAAGACGCGGCCATCCGCCTGCGCGTTCCCGAGCTGGCGTATCACTTCAACGACCGTGTACAAGGCCCGTTCCGCCAGCACCTGGGCCGTGAAGTCGGCGATTTCGTGATTCGCCGTCGCGACGGGCTCTATGCTTATCAACTGGCGGTGGTGCTGGACGACGCCTGGCAGGGGGTCACCGATATCGTGCGCGGTGCCGACCTGCTGGACTCCACACCACGTCAGCTGTACCTGCAAGAGCTGCTTGGCTTGCCACAACCGCGCTACCTGCATGTGCCGCTGATCACCCAACCGGACGGACACAAACTCGGCAAGTCCTACCGCTCGCCACCGCTGGCGGCCGATCAGGCCACGCCATTGTTGTTGCGGGCACTGCGCGCGCTGGGCCAACAGCCAGGCCCCGAACGGGTCGACGCCAGCCCCCGGGACCTGCTGGACTGGGGCATTCGCCATTGGGATGCGGGGAAGATACCGCGCACTTTGACCCTGCCAGAGGCGCAAATACGTTGACGGCGCTTGCAGCTTGGCCCCCATCCGTTACCATCGCCGCACGTTTTCGGGCACGCGTTTAAAAAAGAGAGGCCGGGATGTACATCTATCGCTTGGTCCTGCTCCTGGTAGTGGGGATTTATCTGTTCTCCCCGGCCATCATGGATTGGTGGATCGACGCCACGGGTGCCTGGTATCGGCCCTATCTGCTTTGGCTGATCCTGATCGTCGTGACCTTCATCCTGCAGAGCCAAAAAGATGCCGATGAGCTTTAGCCTGACCCAGATGATCCTGATCAGCGCAGCCTACCTGGCAGTGCTGTTCGGCGTCGCCTGGATCAGCGAACGGGGCATGATCCCCCGGGCGATCATCCGCCACCCGCTGACCTACACCCTGTCGCTGGGCGTCTACGCCAGCGCGTGGGCGTTCTATGGCACGGTCGGGCTGGCCTATCAGTACGGCTACGGTTTTCTGTCCAGCTACCTGGGTGTATCGGGGGCATTCCTGCTGGCACCGGTGCTGCTCTACCCGATCCTGAAAATCACCCGCACCTACCAGCTATCATCCCTGGCCGACCTGTTCGCCTTTCGCTTTCGCAGCACCTGGGCCGGCGCGCTGACCACGATTTTCATGCTGGTGGGCGTATTGCCGTTGCTGGCCCTGCAGATCCAGGCGGTGGCCGACTCCATCAGCATCCTCACCCGCGAACCGGTGCAGCACCGGGTCGCACTGAGTTTCTGCGCGCTGATCATTCTCTTCACGATTTTCTTCGGTTCCCGCCACATCGCCACCCGGGAGAAACACGAAGGCCTGGTGTTCGCCATCGCCTTCGAATCGGTGATCAAACTGATCGCCATCGGCGGCGTCGGCCTCTATGCCCTGTACGGCGTATTCGATGGCCCGCAACAACTGGAGCTGTGGCTGCTGCAGAACCAGACCGCCCTCGCCGCCCTGCACACACCCCTGCAGGAAGGCCCGTGGCGCACGCTGTTGCTGGTGTTCTTCGCGTCAGCGATCGTCATGCCGCACATGTACCACATGACCTTTACCGAAAACCTCAACCCGCGCTCGCTGGTGAGCGCGAGCTGGGGCCTGCCGCTGTTCCTGCTGCTGATGAGCCTGGCGGTGCCGCTGATCCTGTGGGCCGGACTGAAGCTGGGAGCCAGCACCAATCCTGAGTATTTCACCCTCGGCATCGGCATCGCCGCCAACAGCAAGGCCCTGGCGTTGCTGGCCTACATCGGTGGCCTGTCGGCGGCCAGCGGCCTGATCATCGTTACCACGCTGGCGCTGTCGGGCATGGCGCTCAACCATCTGGTGCTGCCGCTCTACCAGCCGCCAGCCGAGGGCAATATCTACCGCTGGCTGAAATGGACCCGCCGCGCACTGATCGTCGCCATCATCATGGCCGGCTACGGCTTTTACCTGATGCTGGGCGACGGACAGGACCTGGCCAACCTCGGCATTGTCGCGTTCGTCGCCACCTTGCAGTTCCTGCCCGGCGTACTGTCGGTGCTGTATTGGCCAACAGCCAACCGCCGTGGTTTTATCGCCGGTCTGCTCGCGGGGATCCTGGTGTGGCTGGTCGCCATGCTGTTGCCACTGCTGGGCAACATGCAGGGCTTCTATATCCCGTTGCTGAACATGATCTACGTGCTCGACGACACCAGTTGGCACATGGCGGCCATCGCCTCACTGGCGGCGAACGTGCTGATGTTCACCCTGATTTCACTGTTCACCAACGCCAGCAGCGAAGAGGCCAGCGCCGCCGAAGCCTGCGCGGTGGACAACGTTCGCCGCCCTCAGCGCCGGGAACTGCACGCCGCCTCACCCCAGGAGTTCGCCACGCAACTGGCCAAGCCCCTGGGCGCCAAGGCCGCGCAAAAAGAAGTCGAACAGGCCCTGCGCGACCTCTACCTGCCCTTCGATGAACGCCGTCCATATGCCCTGCGTCGCCTGCGGGACCGGATCGAAGCCAACCTGTCCGGCCTGATGGGCCCCAGCGTGGCCCAGGACATGGTCGAGACGTTCCTGCCCTACAAGGCCGGCGGCGAGAACTATGTCACTGAAGACATCCACTTCATCGAGAGCCGTCTGGAAGACTACCACTCGCGCCTCACCGGCCTGGCCGCCGAACTGGACGCCTTGCGCCGTTATCACCGCCAGACCTTGCAGGAACTGCCGATGGGCGTGTGCTCCCTGGCCAAGGACCAGGAAATCCTGATGTGGAACAAGGCCATGGAGGAACTGACTGGAATCGCCGCCCAGCGCGTGGTTGGTTCACGCCTGAGTACCCTGAGTGAGCCGTGGAAAGGCCTGCTGCAAGGCTTCATCGACCTGCCGGATGAGCATTTGCACAAGCAGCACCTGGCCCTCGACGGCCAGACTCGCTGGTTGAACCTGCACAAGGCGGCGATCGACGAGCCGCTGGCGCCGGGTAACAGTGGCCTGGTATTGCTGGTGGAAGACCTCACCGATACTCAGATGCTCGAAGACAAGCTGGTCCACTCCGAACGGTTGGCAAGCATCGGTCGGCTGGCCGCCGGGGTGGCCCACGAAATCGGCAACCCGATCACCGGCATCGCCTGCCTGGCGCAAAACCTGCGCGAAGAGCGCGAGGACGACGGCGAACTGACGGAAATCAGCGGTCAGATCCTCGAACAGACCAAGCGTGTGTCGCGTATCGTCCAGTCACTGATGAGCTTCGCCCATGCCGGCGGCCACCAGCACAACGACGAGCCCGTCTGTCTGGCCGAAGTGGCCCAGGACGCCATTGGTCTGCTGGCCCTGAACCGGCGCAATTTCGAGGTGCAATTCTTCAACCTGTGCGACCCGGATCACTGGGTCGACGGCGATCCCCAGCGGCTCGCCCAGGTACTGATCAACCTGCTCTCCAACGCCCGCGACGCCTCACCTGCGGGCAGCGCGGTGCGGGTCAAGAGCGAAGCCAGCGAACACACGATCGACCTGATCGTCGAAGACGAAGGCAGCGGTATCCCCCAGAACATCATGGACCGATTGTTCGAACCTTTCTTCACCACCAAGGACCCGGGCGAAGGCACCGGTCTGGGCCTTGCACTGGTCTATTCCATCGTTGAAGAGCATTATGGACAAATCACCATCGACAGCCCGGCCGATGTACAAAGCCAACGCGGCACCCGTATACGGGTGACCTTGCCGCGTCATGTCGAAGCGACGTCCGCTGTGAACTGAGACCGTCGAGAGAATCGAATCAATGCCGCACATTTTGATCGTCGAAGACGAAACAATTATCCGCTCCGCCTTGCGCCGCCTGCTGGAACGCAATCAGTACCAGGTCAGCGAAGCCGGTTCAGTGCAGGAAGCACAAGAACGTTTCAGCATTCCAACGTTTGACCTGATCGTCAGCGACCTGCGCTTGCCTGGCGCCCCCGGCACCGAACTGATCAAGCTCGGCCAGGGCACGCCGGTGCTGATCATGACCAGTTACGCCAGCCTGCGCTCGGCGGTGGACTCCATGAAAATGGGCGCGGTGGACTACATCGCCAAGCCGTTTGACCACGACGAGATGCTCCAGGCCGTGGCCCGCATCCTGCGCGACCGACAGACGGCGGCCAGCCATGCGCCGGAACCGGCGAGCAAGGCGACAGCCTCCGCCAAAGGTGGCGCCGGCAACCATAACGGCGAAATCGGCATCATCGGCTCCTGCCCGCCCATGCAGGACTTGTACAGCAAGATCCGCAAAGTGGCGCCCACCGACTCCAATGTCCTGGTCCAGGGCGAGTCCGGCACCGGCAAGGAGCTGGTAGCCCGTGCGCTGCATAACCTGTCCCGACGGGCCAAGGCCCCGATGATTTCGGTGAACTGCGCGGCGATCCCGGAAAGCCTGATCGAGTCCGAACTGTTCGGTCACGAAAAGGGTGCGTTCACGGGTGCCAGCGCCGGGCGCGCCGGGCTGGTGGAAGCGGCGGACGGCGGGACGCTGTTCCTCGATGAAATCGGTGAACTACCCCTTGAAGCCCAGGCACGTTTGCTGCGGGTGCTTCAGGAAGGCGAGATCCGTCGGGTCGGGTCGGTGCAGTCGCAGAAAGTCGACGTGCGCCTGATCGCGGCCACGCACCGCGATCTCAAGAGCCTGGCGAAGATCGGCCAGTTCCGTGAAGACCTGTATTACCGTTTGCACGTCATCGCCTTGAAGCTGCCGGCCCTGCGCGAGCGTGGCGCCGACGTCAACGAAATCGCCAATGCTTTCCTTGCCCGCCAGAGCGCGCGGGTCAACCGCACCGATCTCAAGTTCGCCCCGGATGCCGAGCAGGCCATCCGTCACTACGCCTGGCCGGGTAACGTTCGAGAGCTGGAAAACGCGGTAGAGCGAGCAGTGATCCTCTGCGAGAGCCCGGAAATCTCGGCCGACCTGCTAGGCATCGACATCGAGCTCAGTGACCTGGACGATGACGAGTTCATCGGCCTGGCCCCGCAACAGGGTGGTGCCAACAACTCCAGTCACGAGCCTACCGAAGACTTGTCCCTGGAAGATTACTTCCAGCATTTCGTCCTCGAACACCAGGACCACATGACTGAGACCGAACTGGCGCGCAAGCTGGGGGTTAGCCGCAAATGCCTGTGGGAACGCCGCCAGCGCCTGGGTATCCCACGCCGCAAGACCGGGGTCGCCAGCGAAAGCTGAGGTGCGCGGGTAACACCGCCCAATGTGAAAAAACTGTTACCTCAGCTTTTTCACGTAACAGAAGCCGGGGTTTACGGTAACGAAACCCCGGCTTTTTTTCGCCCCGAAAAAACCAGCAACCCCGCCAGCCCCCCGACTTTGCTAGGGTTCGCAAAAGTTGGCACGCACCCTGCTATAGCTTTGGTACAAGAACAATAACAAACCGTGTAAACGACAATAAAAATAAGACGAATCGACTCACGCACAATAAAAACAAGACGGCGAGAGGCGCAGCTAACTGATTCTTTTGGAGAGGCGTTGTATTTGGGGCTTGCCCCACAACCAGGCCGAGAACAATAAAACTGTCCCAAGACAGGTGCCTGAACTGGTTGGATCGATTGATCACTGCAACACAGCGACCAAAGCAATCCGTTTGCTCTTGACTCCCGAATGGGAGTGTCACGCAGGGAAAACCTCGTGGCGCGGGCACTCAACAAAAACAAGAAGCCCGAAATCAATAATAAAAACAGAGCACGCAACTAATTCTGGGGGAGCTTCGGCTCCCCCTGTGGTTTCCGGCATTCCCCTTCCCTTAAAGCCTACAAGGCTTGTCGCTCAAGCTTGCAGCTCAAAACTGCTCCGTCCTACACCATCCCTCGACTAAATGCTAGAATCCCCGCCCATCATGCGGTCACTCTTCGTTTTTGGCCGAATATTCCTTCAAACAGTGCATCCCATGCTGAAGAAGCTGTTCCAGTCATTCCGTTCTCCCTTGCGTCGTACGCAACACATTCGCAGCACGCCTGAAGTGCTCAACAGTGGCCAGCATTCGTTGCAAAAGGCCCAGTTCAGCCGTTACGCGGTGAACATCGTCGAACGCCTGCAGAACGCCGGCTACCAGGCTTATCTGGTGGGCGGATGTGTGCGTGACATGCTGCTCAACATCACGCCCAAGGATTTCGACGTCGCCACCAGCGCCACGCCGGAACAGATCCGCGCCGAATTTCGCAACGCACGGATCATTGGTCGGCGCTTCAAGCTGGTCCACATCCACTTCGGCCGCGAAATCATCGAAGTGGCGACATTTCGCGCCAACCACCCGCAAAACGATGAAGAAGAAGACAGTAGCCAGTCTTCGCGCAACGAGAGCGGGCGCATCCTGCGCGATAACGTCTACGGCACGCTGGAAGAAGACGCGCAACGCCGCGACTTCACCATCAACGCCCTGTATTACGACCCGGTCAGCGAACGCATCCTCGACTACGCCAATGGCGTACACGACATCCGCAATCGCCTGATCCGCCTGATCGGCGACCCCAAGCAGCGTTACCAGGAAGACCCGGTGCGCATGCTGCGAGCCGTGCGTTTCGCCGCCAAGCTGGATTTCGGCATCGAAAAACACAGCGCCACGCCGATCCGCGAATTGGCGCCGATGCTGCGGGAAATCCCGTCGGCCCGTCTGTTCGAGGAAGTGCTCAAGTTGTTCCTGTCGGGCAACGCGGCGGACACCTTTGAAATGCTGGTGGACCTGCAACTGTTCGACCCGCTGTTCCCGGCCAGCGCCGAAGCGCTGGAGCACAACCCGACCTACACCCACACCCTGATCAGCGAAGCGTTGATCAACACCGATCTGCGCATCAAGCAGAACAAACCGGTGACCCCGGCCTTCCTGTTTGCCGCACTGCTCTGGCCTGCCCTCCCGGCCCGGGTGCTGCGCCTGCAGGAGCGCGGCATGCCGCCGATCCCTGCCATGCAGGAAGCCGCCCACGAGCTGATCAGCGAACAGTGCCAGCGCATCGCGATTCCGAAACGCTTCACGATGCCGATCCGCGAAATCTGGGACATGCAGGAACGCCTGCCACGGCGCAGCGGCAAACGTGCCGACCTGCTGCTGGACAACCCGCGTTTCCGGGCCGGCTACGACTTCCTGCTACTGCGTGAAAGCGCCGGCGAACAAACCGATGGCCTCGGTGAATGGTGGACTGACTACCAGGACGCCAACGACAGCGAGCGCCGCGACATGATCCGCGAACTCAGTGGTAAGGACGACGGTGCCAGCGGCCCGCGCAAGCGTCGTCGCAGCAGCGGCGCCAAGCGTAAACGTGCCGGTGTCCCGAGCGCTTCGGACGAGTAATCGATGGAGCGCATCTACATCGGCATGGGCAGCAACCTCGCCGAGCCCGCCGAACAATTGCGCAGCGCTGTCCAGGCGCTGGCGCAACTGCCCGACACGCAACTGGCGGGCGTGTCAGCGTTCTACCAGAGCGACTCCCTGCTGCCCGGCCAGCCACGCTACACCAATGCGGTCGCGGCGCTGGACAGTCGCCTGGCGCCGCTGGACCTGCTCGATGCGCTGCAAGCCATCGAAACCGGGCAAGGTCGCGAACGCCTGGAGCGCTGGGGTCCGCGCACCCTGGACCTGGACATTCTCCTGTTCGGCGATCGCCTGATCGACGAGCCCCGCCTGAAAGTCCCTCACTACCACATGCACGCCCGGGCCTTCGTACTCTATCCCCTCGCAGAACTGGCACCCGCCGACCTGCGCCTGGCCGATGGAAGGCTGCTCAAGGACCTGCTTGCAGCGTGCCCGTTTGTCGGCCTGGAACGCTTGCCCTCCAACTGACGTAGATAGCCTGTGGGAGCGAGCCTGCTCGCGACAGCGGTGATTCAGCCAATGCAAATGTCGACTGACACACCGCAACCGCGTGCAGGCTCGCTCCCACAAGATTCGGACCCTACAGTCACTTTCGAGACTCTCCCCCACGCTGAAACGCATCAGTAACCCCGGTAACACCCGGCGGTAACACATCCAATTGACTTCCCGGGTACTCCTCACGACTATAGGCGTCCCGTCGCCGCCAACGCGGCGCTAAAGGGCGCAATCCAGGCCTTACAAGCACCACGCATAGAGGGTGCGCCTGTATAAATGACGAATCATGCGCGTTACTCGCAGTAGTTCAAGGAGGTGTTCTCAGTCAGGGAAACCGATTGAGAACATCCCCTGGCGCCTAATGAGGACTTTTTCATGCCAGCTATTACCCTGACCACGCTGCAAGGTCTCAAGCAAAAAGGTGAAAAAATCACCATGCTGACCTGCTATGACGCAACTTTCGCCCACGCCTGCAATGAGGCCGGTGTCGAAGTGCTGCTGGTGGGCGATTCCCTCGGCATGGTGCTGCAAGGTCACGACAGCACGCTGCCGGTGACCACCGCCGAGATGGCCTATCACGTGGCCGCCGTCAAACGCGGTAACACCGATGCACTGATCCTTGCCGACCTGCCATTCATGGCCTACGCCACCCTCGAACAAACCATGACCAACAGCGCCATGCTGATGCAGGCCGGCGCCCACATGGTGAAAGTAGAAGGCGCGTTGTGGCTGGCCGATTCCATTCGCCTGCTGGCCGAACGCGGCATCCCGGTGTGCGCACACCTGGGCTTGACGCCCCAAGCGGTGAACATCCTCGGTGGCTACAAGGTTCAGGGCCGCAATGAAAACCAGGCCCGTCAGATGCGCGCCGATGCGATCGCGCTGGAGCAGGCGGGTGCCGCGATGTTGCTGCTCGAATGCGTGCCCAGCGAACTGGCGGAGGAAATCACCCAGGCGGTGAAGATCCCGGTCATCGGCATCGGCGCCGGCAGCGCCACCGACGGCCAGGTACTGGTGCTGCATGACATGCTCGGCTTGTCGATCACCGGTCGCGTACCCAAGTTCGTGAAGAACTTCATGGCCGGGCAAGCGACCATCCAGGCCGCCCTGGGCGCCTACGTTACCGAAGTCAAAGCGGCGACCTTCCCTGGCGTCGAGCACGGATTTTCTGCATGAACACCGTCAAAACCGTACGCGAACTGCGGGCCGCCGTGGCCCGCGCCCGCAGCGAAGGCAAACGCATTGCTTTCGTGCCGACCATGGGCAACCTGCACAGCGGCCATATGGCGCTGATCACCAAAGCGGCGCAGCGGGCCGACTTCGTGGTGGCGAGCATTTTCGTCAACCCGCTGCAATTCGGTGCCGGCGAAGACTTGGACAAATACCCGCGCACTTTGGCTGCCGATCAGGAAAAACTGCTCCAGGCCGGCTGCCATCTGCTGTTCGCTCCAACCGTCGAAGAAATGTACCCCGACGGCATGGCCGGACAGACCCGGGTCAGTGTCCCGCAACTGTCCGAAGGCCTGTGCGGCGCCAGCCGTCCGGGGCATTTCGAGGGCGTGGCAACGGTGGTCAGCAAACTGTTCAACATGGTCCAGCCTGACCTTGCGGTGTTCGGCCAGAAGGACTTCCAGCAACTGGCGGTGATCCGCGCGCTGGTCCATGACCTGAACATGCCGATTCAGATCATCGGTGAGCCGACCGTTCGCGCCGAAGATGGCCTGGCGCTGTCGTCACGCAACGGCTTCCTCAGCCCTGAACAACGCGCGGTGGCACCCGTGGTCTATCGCAGCCTGAGCCAGATTGCCGAGGCGATCAGGCTGGGGCGGCGGGATTTCCCGGTGCTGGTGGCCGAGCAGGTCAAGCAACTGGAAACTGCCGGCTTGCGTCCTGATTATCTGGAAGTCCGCCACGCCCGTACCTTGCGTCCGGCCACGGCCGAGGATCGTGATCTGGTGATTCTGGTTGCCGCTTTCCTGGGCACCACCCGGTTGATCGATAACCTGCACCTGGACCTCGACGCACTCGCCTGAACACCCTAGCCCAATGGGGGCCTTGTGGGAGCCAGGCTTGCTCGCGATAGCAGTCTAAAAGTCGACATATGTGTTGAATTTGACGGCGTCATCGCGAGCAAGCTTTGCTCCCACAGCCTTCGCTTCCACAAGGGATAGACGGTGTTTTACAGACTGCATTCTCACATCTCTTGTGTATTGCTGCCTCCAGAGCCTTCGGGCAAACTGCCCGCCGTTCGGACCCGACCAGAGGAAACATTCATGCACGCCATCATGCTCAAGGCCAAGCTGCACCGCGCCGAAGTCACTCACGCCGTGCTCGACTACGAAGGCTCCTGCGCCATTGATGGTGAGTGGCTGGACCTGTCGGGTATCCGCGAATACGAACAGATCCAGATCTACAACGTCGACAACGGTGAACGCTTCACCACCTATGCAATCCGTGGCGAAGAAGGCTCGCGAATGATTTCGGTCAACGGCGCTGCGGCGCACAAGGCCAAGGTGGGTGACCGGGTGATCATCTGCGCCTACGCCCATTACAGCGAAGCCGAACTGGCCAACTTCAAGCCCCGCATGCTGTACATGGCCCCGGGCAACGAACTGAGCCACACCAGCAATGCCATCCCGGTTCAGGTCGCCTGACCGAACCCTGTGCCGCTCCCTCGGTGTGCAAGCTTGGGGAGCACGCTTTGCTCCCACAGCGGGCATTCCCCAGAATAGGGACTTTGTGCCAGGGAACATCGCCGCGCTTCCGTCTGTCGGACCAATCCCGCCCCTGTTGTATAAAAAAGTACCGGGAAACGGTCTGACAAAGCCAAGACAGATCGCAACGCGAGGTTTACTGTAGTCGCCCTGTGCCCATAGATCGTGTCGACGCAGTTGTCCGGACGCCCCCAGAGGCCATGCCGGAATTTTTAGTGTACAAAAGGTCGTTCAAGTAAAAAGGAAACCCGCAGCGATGGCGTATTACCGAACCCCTCACGACGTGACCGCTCTGCCTGCTTGGCAAGCGCTGAATGACCACCGCAAAGCCATGCAGGATTTCAGCATGCGCGAAGCGTTCCATGCCGATCCGCAGCGTTTCAATCAATTCACTCTGTCGAGCTGCGGCCTGTTTCTCGACTACTCAAAGAACCTGATCAACGCCCAGACCCGTGACCTGCTGGTGTGCCTGGCCAATGAAGTCGACCTCAAGGGCGCGATCAAGGCGCTGTTCGAAGGCGAAATCGTCAATGCCTCCGAGAGCCGCCCGGCCCTGCATACCGCGCTGCGCCGCCCTGTGGGCGATAAACTGCTGGTGAACGGCGCCGACGTCATGCCCGACGTACACAAGGTGTTGAACCAGATCACTGATCTGGTGGGGCGCATCCATGACGGCCTGTGGCGCGGCTACACCGAGAAACCGATTACCGACGTGGTGAACATCGGCATCGGTGGCTCTTTCCTCGGCCCGGAACTGGTCTCCGAAGCGCTGCTGTCTTACGCGCAAAAAGGCGTGCGCTGTCACTACCTGGCGAACATCGACGGCAGCGAGTTCCATGAACTGACCATGAAGTTGCGCGCCGAGACCACGCTGTTCATCGTCTCGTCGAAATCCTTCAACACCCTCGAAACCCTGAAGAACGCCCAGGCTGCCCGTGCCTGGTACCTGGCCCAGGGCGGTTCCGAAGCCGAGCTGTACCGCCACTTCATCGCCGTATCGAGCAATAACGCCGCCGCCGTGGCCTTCGGCATCCGCGAAGAAAACATCTTCCCGATGTGGGATTGGGTCGGCGGGCGCTACTCGCTGTGGTCGGCCATCGGCTTGCCGATCGCCCTGGCCATCGGCATGTCGAACTTCAAGGAATTGCTCTCCGGCGCCTATTCCATGGACCAGCATTTCCAGAGCGCGCCGTTCGAACAGAACATGCCGGTACTGCTGGCGCTGCTGGGCGTGTGGTACGGCAACTTCTGGGGCGCGCAAAGCCACGCGATCCTGCCGTACGACCACTACCTGCGCAACATCACCAAGCACTTGCAGCAACTGGACATGGAATCCAACGGCAAGAGTGTGCGCCAGGACGGCACTCCGGTGTCTACCGACACAGGTCCTGTGATCTGGGGCGGCGTCGGTTGCAATGGTCAGCACGCCTACCACCAGTTGCTGCACCAGGGCACCCAGTTGATCCCGGCAGACTTCATCGTGCCGATCGTCAGCTTCAACCCGGTTTCCGATCACCACCAGTGGCTGTACGCCAACTGCCTGTCCCAGAGCCAGGCACTGATGCTGGGCAAGACCCGCGCCGAAGCCGAAGCGGAACTGCGTGACAAAGGTGCGAGCGAAGAAGACGTGCAGAAACTGGCCTCCCACAAGGTGATCCCGGGCAACCGTCCGAGCAACACCTTGGTGGTCGAACGCATCAGCCCACGTCGCCTTGGCGCATTGGTAGCGCTGTATGAACATAAAGTGTTCGTGCAAAGCGTGGTCTGGGGTATCAACGCGTTCGACCAATGGGGCGTGGAGCTGGGCAAGGAATTGGGCAAGGGCGTCTACAACCGTCTGGTGGGCAGCGAAGAAAGCGCGGCCGAAGACCCTTCGACCCAGGGCTTGATCAACTACTTCCGCGGGCGTCATCGCGGCTGATCCTCAAGTAGTTATCAAGGCCCGCGTTACCTTTGTGGGAGCGAGCCTGCTCGCGATGGCGGTGGATCAGTTGACACAGATGTTGACTGACACAGCGCCATCGCGAGCAGGCTCGCTCCCACAGTTGATTTGTACATGACTTGAACCCTCCGGCTACTCGGCGCATCTTTATGACTTGTCGCAAAAACAAGAATAAGGAACCGTCATGTTCGATATCAGCCAGTACCCCCAAGCCGATGCCGTCCGCCGGGCTGCGCAACTGAGTCAGGACGAGTACACGCGGCTCTACAAAGAATCCATCGAACATCCCAGCGCTTTCTGGGGCGAGCAGGCCACGCGCTTTCTCGACTGGATGACGCCTTGGCAAACCGTCCAGCGCTATGACCTCAAGATCGGCGACGCCACCTGGTTCGCCGGGGGCAAGCTGAACGTCAGCGCCAACTGCATCGACCGCCACCTGGAGACACGTGGCGACCAGACGGCGATCATCTGGGAAGGCGACAACCCCGCCGAATCGGCAGAAATCACCTACAAAAAACTTCATCACCATGTTTGCCGCCTGGCCAACGTGCTGAAAAGCCGCGGCGTGAAGAAAGGCGATCGGGTCTGCATCTACATGCCGATGATCCCTGAAGCGGCCTACGCCATGCTTGCCTGCACACGGATTGGCGCGGTGCATTCGGTGGTGTTCGGCGGTTTTTCACCGGACTCGCTGCGCGACCGGATTCTCGACGCCGATTGCCGCACCGTGATCACAGCCGACGAAGGCGTGCGCGGCGGACGATTCATACCGCTCAAACGCAACGTCGATAAGGCCCTGGAAAGTTGCCCGAACGTCAGCACCGTGCTGGTGGTCGAGCGCACCCAGGGCGAAGTGGCCTGGGTCGAAGGCCGCGACCTGTGGTACCACCAGGCCATGCACGACATGAGCGACGATTGCCCGCCGGAACCGATGGACGCCGAGGACCCGCTGTTCATCCTCTACACCTCCGGCAGCACCGGCAAGCCCAAGGGCGTACTGCACACCACAGGTGGTTATCTGCTGCAAGCGGCGATGACGTTCAAGTACGTGCTCGATTACCGCGACAACGAAGTGTTCTGGTGCACCGCCGACGTCGGTTGGGTCACCGGTCACAGTTACATCGTCTACGGCCCGCTGGCCAACGGCGCCACCACGCTGATCTTCGAAGGCGTACCGAGCTACCCCAGCAGTTCGCGCTTCTGGCAGGTGATCGACAAACATCAAGTCAATATTTTCTACACCGCGCCGACGGCCCTGCGAGCGCTGATGCGCGAAGGTGCCGGACCGTTGCAGGAAACGTCGCGCAAAAGCCTGCGATTGCTCGGCAGCGTCGGTGAGCCGATCAACCCGGAAGCGTGGGAATGGTACTTCAACGTGGTCGGCGAACAGCGCTGCCCGATTGTCGACACCTGGTGGCAGACCGAGACCGGCGGCATCATGCTCAGCCCGCTGGTGAGTGCGCCGCGGCTCAAGCCGGGCTGCGCCACCCGACCGATGTTTGGCGTGCAACCGGTGTTGCTGGATGAAACCGGCAAGGAAATCCATGGCGCCGGCAGCGGTGTGCTGGCGATCAAGGCGAGCTGGCCGGGGCAGATTCGCAGCGTTTATGGCGACCACTCCCGCATGGTCGACACCTATTTCAAGCCCTACCCCGGCTATTACTTCACCGGCGACGGCGCCCGTCGAGACGAAGATGGCGATTACTGGATCACCGGGCGCATCGACGATGTGATCAACGTCTCCGGTCACCGCATCGGCACTGCCGAAATAGAAAGTGCCTTGGTGCTGCACGACAACATCGCCGAAGCGGCAGTGGTCGGTTACCCCCACGACCTCAAAGGCCAGGGCATCTACGCTTTCGTCACGCCGATGGACGGAATCGAGGCCAACGACGCGTTGAAAAAGGAATTGCTGGACCACGTCAGCAAGGAGATCGGCAGCTTCGCCAAACCGGAACTGATCCAGTGGGCGCCGGCACTGCCCAAGACCCGCTCGGGCAAGATCATGCGGCGCATCCTGCGCAAGATTGCCTGCAACGAGCTCGACAGCCTCGGTGATACCTCGACCCTGGCCGATCCAAGCGTGGTGGAGGGGCTGATCGACAAGCGCCTTAATCGCTGAGCGAATGACTCGGTTCCCCTGAGGCATCGAGTCCTTGCGTCGCTGGACTGTGGGAGCACAGCTTGCTCCCACAAATCCCCTCGCCACAGAAACTGCTAAACTCCCGCGCCTCATTTCCTTAAGGCGCGCCCGGCATGTCTTCCTTGAATCAGGCGCTGCGCGCCGCCCTCGATCAGCGTCAGGACCTGCTCGGCCAATTGCACCAGCAAGGCACCGATTGCTATCGCTTGTTCCATGGCAGCCAGGAAGGCGCCCCTGGCCTGACGGTCGACCGCTACGGCCCGCAATTGCTGGTGCAAAGTTTCCATCAGTCACTGGAACGCGATGCCTTGCTGCAATTGCACGGTATCGTCAACGAGTGCCTGGGCCTGGACACCCTGCTGGTCTACAACGATCGCGCCCGGGGCAATTCGCGCGTCGACCGCCAGGACACCGTTTACCAGGCTGACGAAACCGCCCTGCAAGACCTCGTCGGCCATGAATGGGGTCTGAACTACCGCGTGCGCGGGCGCCATGCCGGGCAGGATCCATTGCTGTTTCTCGACCTGCGCAACGCCCGGGGCTGGGTCAAGGAACACAGCCGTCACAAAAGCGTGCTGAACCTGTTCGCCTACACCTGCGGCGTCGGCCTGAGCGCCGCGGCCGGTGGCGCGCGCGAGGTGTGCAACCTGGACTTTGCCGAAGGCAACCTGGCGGTGGGGCGCGAGAACGGTTTGCTCAACCCTGATCTGCCGCCCATGGATTTCGTGCAATCGGATTACTTCCCGGCCATCCGCCAACTGGCCGGCCTGCCCATCAGTCAGCGACGCGGGCAGAAGCTGCCAGGTTATGTGCGCCTGGAGCAACGCCAGTACGACCTGGTGCTGCTCGACCCGCCCGCCTGGGCCAAGAGCGCGTTCGGCACTGTCGACCTCTTGCGCGATTACCAGAGCCTGCTCAAGCCGGCGCTGCTCACCACCGCTGAAAATGGCGTGCTGATCTGCTGCAACAACCTGGCAAAAGTCTCCATGGACGACTGGCGCGAGCAGGTGCTGCGCTGCGCGGAAAAGGCCGGCCGCCCGGTGCGCGAATGGAAAATACTGACACCCGGCAGCGATTTCCCCTCGCTGGACCAGCAGCCACCACTCAAGACGTTGATCCTTCAGCTCTGAACCAGCGGTTCAACTCCTACGCCGAAAACGGACAAATCTGATAAATCACAGTGGCTTCGGAACCGTAAACGCATGCCATACTCCAAGGCACTCCGAATTCACACCAGATGAAGCCGCACATGCCCAAAGGATTGATTCGCGCTTTCGGCGCCCTGTTGACCGTACTGGCCCTCTACAGCCTGCTGGGTTTTCTGATATTACCCGGTGTCGCCTTGCGGATCGCCAATCAACAACTGGCCGACCATGCAACGGTGCCAGCCCAGATTCAGCGTATCGAGCTCAATCCCTTCAGCCTCGAAGTCACGCTTTGGGGCCTGAATGTCGGCGAACCGGGCAAGGAGCAGATAGCCTTCGAGCGGCTGTACACCAACCTGCAGCTCGACAGCCTCTGGTCCGGTGCCCTGCACCTGACCGATATCGAGCTGGACAAGCCCAAGACCGAGATCATGTTCGCCAAGGACGGTCAGTTGAACCTGTTGGGCCTGTTCAAGCTGCCGGCCAGCGAACCCACCCCGGCCGACCCCGACGCCAAGCCGTTTCCCCTGCGAATCGACCGGATCAAACTGGCCGGCGGTTACCTGCATTTTCAGGACCTGCGTCCCAGCGAGCCCATCGAGTTTCTGTACGACACCCTTGATTTCGAGCTCAAGAACCTCAGCACACTGCCCGACGACAACGCCGACATGACCCTGGTGGCCGTCAGCCCTCAAGGCGGCCGGGTCGACTGGACCGGCAACTTCAGCCTCACGCCGATCGCCTCCGAGGGCAAGATCAAAGTCACCGACGGCCAGATGAAAGTCTGGTGGCCCTACGTACGCGACGCGGTACCGCTGGTGCTGGAAAACGGCGTGCTGAACCTGAGTACCGACTACAAGCTCAACCTGGCCAAGGGCACCGAACTGCTGCTCAACAACGTGGCCGTCAGCGTGGCCCCCTTCTCCATCAAGGCGCCGGATGGCCGTCCATTGGCGAAGCTCGAACGCCTGGATGTGAGTGATACAACCGTCGACCTGGCCAAGCAACAAGTCATCGTCGGCAAGATCCGCAGCCAGAAGCTGGAAACCTGGGCCGCGCGCGAGGCGGATGGGCAACTGGACTGGCAAAAACTCTTCGCCAGTCAGCCGGCCAAACCGCAGGTCAAGGTCGAACCGGCGTCGGCCCCGGCAGCCGCCGATTCGCCCGAGCCTGCCCCCCAGGCACCGAGCAAGCCCTGGCAGGTGCTGTTGAAGGACGTGCAACTGCGCAATTACCAGGTGCACCTGGCCGACCGTCAGGCGCAACCTGCCGTAGCCCTGGACGTGGGCCCGCTGAACCTCGACCTGCAGAACTACGACACCCTCAACGGCTCACCCTTTACCCTCAAGCTGGATACCGGGATAGGCAAACAGGGCAAGATCCTGGCTGACGGCGAGGTCAACCTGAACCCGATCACCGCCCGGCTCAAGGTCAAGACCCAGGACATCGACCTGCGGGTCGCCCAGGCCTACATCAACCCGTTCATTCGCCTGGAACTGCGCTCCGGGATGCTCGGCAGCGACCTGGCGGTGGACCTCAAGAGCACCGAGCCACTGGCATTCGCCGTCACCGGTCGCGCCCAGGTCGATCAACTGCACACCCTCGATACCCTCAGGACCCGGGACTTCATCAAGTGGAAACAGTTGGTGCTCGAAGGGCTCAACTATCAGCACGGCGACAGCCTATCGATCGACAAGGTCAACCTGTACCAGCCTTACGCGCGATTCATGATCAACCCAGACCGCACCACCAACGTCGATGACCTGCTGATCCCGCAACCGGCCGACAGTGGTACGAACAACAGCCCGGCAAAACCGGCATCCCAGGAGAAACCGCTGGGCATCCACGTCGGCGGCATTGCCATCAACGATGGCTCGGCCAACTTCGCCGACTTCAGCCTGACGCCGAACTTCGCCACGGCCATCCAGCAGCTCAACGGCCAAATCGGCACCATCGACAGCCGCCAGGCCAAGCCGGCCACCGTGGACATCAACGGCAAGGTCGACCGCTACGCGCCTGTCACCATCAAAGGGGCGCTCAACCCCTTCGACCCGATGGCCAGCCTCGACATCGCCACCAGTTTCAAACGGGTCGAACTGACGACCCTGACACCCTATTCCGGCAAATTCGCCGGCTATCGCATCCGCAAGGGCCGACTCAACCTCGACCTGCACTACCGGATCACCAAAGGCAAGTTGCTGGCCGACAACAAAGTGGTGGTCGAGCAACTGCAGCTGGGGGAAAAGGTCGACAGCCCGGACGCCGTGAGCCTGCCGCTCAAGCTGGCCGTCGCGCTGCTGAAGGACTCCGAAGGCAGGATTTCCATCGAGCTGCCGGTTTCCGGCGACCTCAATGATCCGCAATTCAGCGTGATGCCAATTGTCTGGCAAACCCTGCGCAACCTGGTGGTACGGGCGGCCCAGGCGCCATTCAAACTCATCGGTGGGCTGGTGGCCGGGGGTGCCTCGCAAGACTTGGGCAGCGTGTCATTCGCCCCGGGCTCAAGCGAACTGAACCCGGACAACGAAGGCACGCTGCTCAAGTTGTCCGAAGCCCTCGGTAAACGTCCGGAGTTGCGCCTGGAGATCGAAGGCACCGCCGCCCAAAGCAGCGACGGTCCGCTGCTCGCCGCCCAGCGTCTGGAACGCGAATACCAGTACAACTACTACAAGATGCTGCAGCGCAGAGGCGACAAAGTCCCTGCCAAGGCCTCGCTGCTGGAGGTGCCCGAGGATGAAAAGGCACCGCTGCTCGAAGGCATCTATCGCACCCGTCTCAAGACCCAGCCACCGGTCGAATGGACGCAACTGGATAAAAAGGCGCGCACGGAAAAACTGCGCGAAGGCGTGATCTCGTTCTGGAGTGGCAACGAAGTGCTGTTGCGCCAGCTGGGACAGGAGCGCGCCAGCAGCATCAAGGATTTCCTGGTGGACAAAGGGCAATTGGCCGATGACCGTGTGTATTTCATCGACGCCAGCCTCGGTCAGGCCGAAAGCGACGGGCGCGTGATCACCCCCATGCATCTGGATGCCGAATAAGATGAAACGTCTGTACGGGCTTAGCCTGATCTTGCTGCTCGCCAGCGGCCAGACGTCGGCAGCCGATACATTGCGCTGTGGCAGCCAGTTGATCAGCGTCGGCGACCGCTCCAGCGAAGTCCTGCAAAAATGCGGGCAACCCGCGGCGCGGGATGACCTGGGCTACAAACGCAGCGTCAATCGCCGGGAAGAATACCCGGTGGAAGAATGGACCTACGGCCCCAACAGTGGCATGTACCAGTACCTGCGTTTCGAGGGGAATCGGTTGGTGCAAATCACCAGCAAGCGGGGGCGCTGAGCGGTTCTGTCATTCAGTTGAGATGGCGTGGGATGTGCCGCCGCCAATCGCGAGCAGGCTCCCTCCCACATTCGAACGCATCTTGCCGAAGAAGCTCGTCCACTGTGGGAGCGAGCCTGCTCGCGAAATCGGCCAGTCGATTTCCCAGATGGGTCCCTGAATACTTTTCCATTGCGCAATAGAACAGGCCCCCGGCACGAATGCCGGGGGCCTGTAATGGCCACTTCCGTGTGGCCTTCGCATGAACTCCAAAGCAACGGCAAACGTATGTCTCAGCCCGCTTGCCGTGCCTTCTCCCGGTCCAGGCGAGAAGCCTTGAGTCTTACTCGGATTTCAGGCCGTCAGCCGAAACGTCTCGGACGCCTTTGATTTTCTTGGTAATCGCCACGGCGGTGTCTTTTTGCGCGTCGGTCAGGACAGTAGTCGACGACAGCGACACTACGCCTTTATTGGTTTCTACCTTGATATCGGAACCTGGGATGCCTTTTTCAGTGACCAGATCGGCTTTGACCTTGGTGGTGATCCAGGTATCAGAAACATCTTCTTTGGCTTCTGTCACTTCACCAGCAGCCAGCATCATCGGAGCCTGAGTTGCTTGAGTGGTCTCGGCGAAAGCGCTAGCCATGGTCAGAGTCAGGGCGGTGGCAGCTGCGGCAGTGATAGCGAACTTCTTCATACGAGTAACTCCTGTTTTTCTCAAAAACTGCCGGAGGTGTTTCCCGGCAGGGTTATCAGGAGTAGTGCGAAGGCTGTGCCAGTTTTCACGAATTAATTAATTCTTTTAAAATCAACTAGTTAAGCGAAACGGCAATTTTCACAATCATGCAAAATGCATGGCCTGCTGATTTGGGACATGCAAGTTGCGGCTTTTTCGGCGCTCCCTAAGTTTATGAATTGTTGAGGTTTTCCTGGGCAAGGGGAAAAGCCCCTCGCCACCGGCTCAACCAGACCCAAAATCAGGGTGCAGCGGCCCCCGTGCAACCGGCGGGCAAGAATTCCTGGACGGCCGTCGAAGCGCAGGTCCAGACACCGGCTGCTGAACGGGAAAGGGTGATTGCCTTGCCGAGAACGGGAGCTGGCGCATTCAGCAGGGTGCATGCAATGGTTCCGGTTCCGTCCGCTGCAGTACCTGAAGCGGTCAGGGTGCAATTGCTGGTGGGCGATGTTCCACCGATATTGGCTAACGTCGGGTTGGTTCCCTGGTTCATGACGTCCTCGAACGGCACCTTCAACGCGGAGACTTCCGCCAGCCCCGCCGTAGCTTTCGCCCGCGCTTGATACTTGGAATACTGCGGCAACGCAAACGTCGCCAGGATGCCGATGATCGCCACAACGATCAGCAACTCGATCAAGGTAAAACCGTTTTGCTTATTCATAGATAATCTCCAAAGCATGAGGTGGAGTCTCATGACCTGAGGAGGCCATTGCATGGCATGTGCCAACCCTGTCGCGCCCGCTGGCAAGGGACTTCGACCCGCCGCGTCCCTATGTCCTACCCCAACAAGCGCACTATCTGACGTTTTTTGTCACTGCGCCCCGCTGGTTTGGTCTGGATGCTTGACTAGGCTATAAGTCATGAACTGTCCGCGTCCGGAATTCCCATGAATGACATCGCCTTAAGCGGTCTGGCCAAGCAATTGGTACTGGCCGAACTGATCACCGAGCAAAGTGCGCAGCAGGCGTACCAACAAGCCCAAAGCAGTCGCATGCCCCTGGTCAGTTACCTGGTGCAGAACAAACTGGTCCAGAGTCGCCAGGTGGCGGAAATTGCCTCGGAGCATTTCGGCGTGGCCCTGCTGGACCTCAACAGCCTGGACAAGGAAACCCAACCCACCGGCCTTGTCAGCGAAAAACTGGTGCGCCAGCACCACGCCCTGCCGCTGTGGCGGCGTGGCAACAAGCTGTTCGTGGGCATCTCCGACCCCACCAATCACCAGGCCATCAATGACATTCAGTTCAGCACCGGCTTGACCACCGAAGCCATTCTGGTGGAGGACGACAAGCTCAGCGACGCCATCGAAAAGTTTTTCGAATCCACCAGCACCGGCCTGGAAGGCATGGGCGATGTCGACCTCGACGGCCTGGACATCGAGTCGATCGATGATCACAAGCAAGACTCCATCGCCGGCCAGGACACCGACGATGCGCCGGTGGTGCGGTTCGTCAACAAGATGCTGCTGGACGCGATCAAGGGCGGCTCCTCCGACCTGCACTTTGAACCCTATGAAAAAATCTACCGGGTGCGGGTGCGTACCGACGGCATGCTGCGAGAGGTGGCCCGCCCGCCGATCCAGTTGGCCACCCGCATCGCCGCGCGCCTGAAGGTCATGGCCAGCCTTGATATTTCCGAGCGGCGCAAACCCCAGGACGGGCGCCTGAAAATGCGCCTGTCGAAAAACAAGTCCATCGACTTCCGGGTCAACACCCTGCCGACGCTCTGGGGTGAAAAAGTGGTGATCCGGATCCTCGACCCCTCCAGCGCGCAGATGGGTATCGATGCCCTGGGCTACGAGCCGGACCAGAAAGAGCTGTACATGGCGGCGCTCAAACAACCACAAGGGTTGATTCTGGTGACCGGGCCCACCGGCTCTGGCAAAACCGTGTCGCTCTATACCGGGCTCAATATCCTCAACACTGTGGACATCAATATTTCCACCGCTGAGGATCCGGTGGAAATCAACATGGAAGGCATCAACCAGGTCAACGTGAATCCGCGCCAGGGTCTGGATTTCGCCCAGGCCCTGCGCTCGTTCCTGCGCCAGGACCCGGACGTGATCATGGTGGGCGAGATCCGCGACCTGGAAACCGCCGAAATCGCCATCAAGGCCGCCCAGACCGGACACATGGTGCTCTCCACCCTGCACACCAACAGCGCCGCCGAAACCCTGATCCGCCTGCACAACATGGGCATTCCCGGCTTCAACATCGCCACAGCGGTCCACCTGATCATCGCCCAGCGACTGGCGCGCAAGCTGTGCCCGCATTGCAAAAGGGCCATCGAGATTCCCGAGGAAACCCTGCTCAAGGAAGGCTTCCCCCGGGAACGCATCGGCTCGTTCACGATCTATGAGCCGGTCGGTTGCGAACAGTGCAACAACGGCTACAAGGGGCGCGTGGGGGTTTACGAAGTGGTCAGGAATACGCCCGAGCTGCAACGGCTGATCATGGCCGAGGGCAACTCGTTGGAAATCGACCTGCAAATGCGCAAGGACGGTTTTAATGACCTGCGCGCCTCGGGACTGCTCAAAGTGATGCAAGGCATCACCAGCCTCGAAGAAATCAACCGGGTCACCAAGGTTTGAACATGGCGGTCAAGGCAATAAAAACCGACGTTTACACGTGGGAAGGCAAAGACCGCAAAGGCACGAAAATGACCGGCGAACTGACTGGGCAGAGCCCGGCCCTGGTCAAGGCCCAGTTGCGCAAACAAGGCATCAACCCAGGCAAGGTTCGCAAGAAGTCCACCTCGATATTCAGCAAGGGCAAGCGTATCAAGCCATTGGATATCGCCCTGTTCACTCGTCAGATGGCGACCATGCTCAAGGCCGGCGTGCCCTTGTTGCAGGCGTTCGACATCATTGGCGAAGGCTTCGACAACGCCAACATGCGCAAGCTGGTGGACGAGGTGAAACAGGAAGTCGCCGCCGGCAACAGCTTCGCCGCGTCGTTGCGCAAGAGCCCGCAATACTTCGACGAACTGTACTGCAACCTGGTGGACGCCGGTGAACAAGCCGGCGCCCTGGATACGCTGCTGGAGCGCGTCGCGACCTACAAGGAAAAAAGCGAAGCCCTCAAGGCCAAGATCAAGAAGGCCATGACCTACCCGGCGGCCGTGGTGCTCGTCGCCGCCGTGGTCACGGGTATTCTGCTGGTCAAGGTGGTGCCGCAGTTCGAATCGGTATTCTCCGGGTTCGGCGCCCAACTGCCGGCCTTCACGGTGATGGTCATCGGCCTGTCGGAGTTCATGCAGCAGTGGTGGTGGATGCTGCTGGGCGGCGCGGTGGCGGCGTTCTTCGGTGTCAAACATGCACTCAAGCGCTCCCAGGGCTTGCGTGACTGGCGCGATAAATGGCTGCTCAAACTGCCGCTGATCGGCACCCTGATGTACAAATCCGCCGTGGCCCGCTACGCCCGGACCCTGTCCACGACATTCGCGGCCGGCGTGCCGCTGGTGGAAGCCCTGGACTCGGTATCAGGCGCCACCGGTAACGTGGTGTTCAAACGCGCGGTACAACGCATCCGGCAGGATGTCTCGACCGGCATGCAATTGAATTTTTCCATGCGTGCTTCAGGCATATTCCCGAACATGGCGATCCAGATGACCGCCATCGGCGAGGAGTCCGGCGCGCTGGACGACATGCTCGACAAAGTGGCGAGCTTTTATGAAGCCGAGGTGGACAATCTGGTGGACAATCTCACCAGCCTGATGGAACCGTTCATCATGGTGGTCCTGGGGGTGGTCGTCGGCGGCCTGGTGGTTGCCATGTACCTGCCCATCTTTCAACTCGGCTCTGCGATCTGACATGCCCCTGACCGAATTTTTCGCGCTGTATCCCCTGGCCTTTGTGCTCGCCGCTTTACTGCTCGGACTGATCATCGGCAGTTTCCTCAACGTCCTGGTGTGGCGCCTGCCCAAGATGCTCTCGCGCGAATGGCGGCTGCAAGCCCATGACTTGCTGGGCCTGCCCGCCGAAGCCCCTGGCCCGGTCTACAACCTGATGCTGCCGCATTCCCAGTGCCCGCACTGCGGCCACCGCATCCGGGCCTGGGAAAACATTCCGCTATTGAGTTACCTGGCATTGCGCGGTCGTTGCTCCAGTTGTGCCGCGCCCATCGGCCGGCGCTATCCCCTGACCGAACTGGCCTGCGGCATCCTGTCGGCGTTCGTCGCCTGGTATTTCGGCTTTGGCTGGCAGGCCGCAATGGTGATGGTGCTGACCTGGGGCCTACTGGGCATGAGCCTGATCGATGCCGAGCACCAATTGTTGCCCGACACCCTGGTGCTGCCATTGTTGTGGCTGGGCTTGATCGTCAACAGCTTCGGCTTGTTCGTCCCCTTGAATCAGGCGATGTGGGGCGCCGTGGCCGGCTATCTGGCGCTGTGGTCGGTGTTCTGGGTGTTCAAATTGATCACTGGCAAGGAAGGCATGGGCTACGGGGATTTCAAGCTGCTGGCGATGCTGGGCGCCTGGGGTGGCTGGCAGATCCTGCCACTGACGTTGCTGTTGTCATCGCTGGTGGGCGCCGTTATCGGGGTCATTGTGCTGCGCCTGCGTGATGCTCCGACATCGACGCAAATCCCCTTTGGGCCCTATCTGGCCATTGCCGGCTGGATTGCCTTGCTCTGGGGTGGTCAAATAACCGACTTCTATTGGCAGTCTGTCGGTTCCTAATGTCGATTTTAATGAATAGCCCCGCAGAAAAACCCTGGATTCTCGGCCTGACTGGCGGTATCGGCAGCGGCAAAAGCGCGGCGGCCCAGCACTTTATCGACCTGGGCGTACACGTCGTCGACGCCGATCACGCGGCCCGCTGGGTGGTCGAACCCGGACGCCCGGCGCTAGCCAAGATCGCCGAACATTTTGGCCCCGGCGTATTGCAGGCCGACGGCACACTGGACCGAGCGGCGCTGCGCCAACTGATTTTCGAGAATGCCGAGCAACGCCGCTGGCTCGAGGCGCTGCTGCATCCGTTGATCGCCGAGGAAATCGCTCATCATCTGGCCCAGGCACAATCACCCTACGCGATTCTGGTGTCGCCGCTGTTGATCGAGTCCGGCCAGTACGCCATGACCCAGCGGATCCTGGTGATCGATGTACCGGAACAACTACAGATCGAACGCACCTTGCAGCGCGACAAGACCAGCGAGCAACAGGTCCAGGCGATCCTCAAGGCCCAGTCCAGCCGTCAGGATCGCTTGAGCCATGCCGACGACGTGGTGGTCAATGACCGCGACCTCGCCTGGCTGCACAGCGAGGTCGAGCGCCTGCATCACTTTTACCTTACTTTGCGTGGAGGCCAGTCATGAGCCAAACCCCAACCGTTGATTGCCCAACCTGTGGCGCCCCTGTGGAATGGAGCCCGGAAAACACCTTCCGGCCCTTCTGCTCCGACCGCTGCAAACTGATCGACCTGGGCGCCTGGGCGTCGGAAGAACACAAGATCCCGGTCAGCCCCGATGCCGAGGACGACCTGTTCAGCGAAGAGTTCGAGCCTCGCCACTAGGGAGCCATGAGTTTCCCCACCGCGTTGTCGCCTTAAGGCCGCATGAAGCCATAGTCCTGTTCATCGTCGAGATTCTCCGCCAGGAAACTCAGTTCATCGGCCAGGTCTTCAGCACTGCGCACCGCCTTGCTCTGCTGCACGATCGCACTGAGCAAGGCCCGCAGGCTAAGGCCCGGGTCGAAGCCGATTTCCACTGCCGCATCCTGGCTGCGCCTGATCTCTTGTCTCGCCCACTCATAAACACTCATGGTTGTGCTCCTGGAATTTTTCCAGAGCATGAAGCGCACCCGGCTGCTCAGCCTTGATGTGAATCAAGGCTTGTCGTCATCCTTCCAGGGGGCCGACAGATAGCGCGTACGGTTGAAGGTCTCCAGCCATTCGGGGCTGAACACCACCAACGCACTGACCACCATGCCGTTGATAAACGCCTCGGGAAAGATGATCAGCCAGAGGTAGCCGATGAAATCTTCCAGCCAGTAAGGCATGGCGAACACTCCGTCGTACCACAGCAGGCCAAGCCCCACCAGCAGGCACAACAACGCCGAAAGCGCGGCGGCGAGAAATCCCGAACAGAAGATGTACACGAATAGATTGCGCGGTTGGGCGCGTTCCACCAGGATCGCGCAGCACTCGGTCACCAGCACCGGCAGCAAAATCAGCAACGCACCGTTGATACCCACCGCCGCCATGTCCTGGCGCCCCAGCAGCACCAGGGCAAGCTGGGCACAAAGGCCGCCGAGAATCGCCAGCGGCCAGTCCAGCAGCAGTGTCACGGCGGTCATGCCGATGAAGTGATACGAGACGCCGGTATCGAAATCCCGTCGCACCAGCCACAACATGAACACGGCCAGGACCGTGCCAAACAGCAAGTGCTGGCGACGGCTGTCGGTGAACAGCTCCACCCATGGCGCCCGTGCTACGGCCCAGGCCAGCACCGGCACATAAATCAGCCAGCCGACCGTCAACGTCCGCGCAGACAGCAGTTCGGCACCGATCATGGCGCTACTCCTCTGGCTTGTCCTTGCATCAAAGACTCCATGATCACCTCAGGATTCAAGCCAGCAGTCTACACCCCACCCTTAACCGGCCATAAATCAATGCAACGCTTCCAGCTTGTCGCAATTGAACGCTAAGCTTGGGCTCATGGATGATTCCGATTATTTACGCCTGCTGACCATCGCGGCCGAGCAAGCCAACGCCTTTCTCTCCAATGCCCGCAAATGGGAGCGTGAGCGTTGGGTCTGCCAGCGTCTGCTGCAAGGGCTGAACGTACCCTATCGCGCCGACGAGTTCGCCCCTGCGGGAGAGCCGCCGGACGTATTGTTTCGCGATGCCAACTTCGAGGTGTTTTTTGTCCTCGACGAAGGCCGTCGCCTCAATGACGAATGGCGCGACGAGCTGCAGCGCCGCCGTAGCGCTTTCTCCCTGAGCCAACTGGTGCGCCGCGAAGCCAAGCCCCGACGCATCCCGGCCAATGAATTCCTGCTGCGCCTGGCCCCGACCCTGCGCAAGAAAGCCCACAACTACACCGAACGCGGCATGGATCTGGGGGAGCTGGACATCATCGCCTTCGCCAGCCTCAAGCGCGAGGTGCTGGACCTCAACAGCCATTTCCCGCCGCCGACCGAATACCTGCGCCAGGGTTGGCGCTCGCTGTCGCTGGTGGGGCCGACGTTTGCCCGGGTGCTGTTCGCCCATCCCGATGCGCCGGATTTCCTGCGCAGCAATCTGGGGCGCAGCATCGTGTTCGATGTCGGGATCAGCCTGTGAGCCCGTTGCAGGAACTGATTGCCGCCGTGCCCCAGCAAGGCCGCGTACGCTGGATAGGCGTGCGACCCCAGGGCCATGCACCCATGATTGAACTCGACGCCGTGGAGGCCCGTCTGGAGGCCGGCCTGACGGGCGACCATGCCCGTCCCGGCGTGCGCAATGCACGGCAAGTCACCTTGATTCAGTGGGAACACCTGGCCGTGATCGGTTCACTGATGGGCCGCCCGGTGGATCAGCCGGTGTTGCCGCAAGAGCTGCGACGCAACCTGGTGGTCAGCGGTATCAATCTGTTCAGCCTCAAGGGCCGGCGCTTTCGCATCGGCCAGGCCATCTTCGAAACCACCGGCTGGTGCCAGCCGTGCGCGCGACTGGAGCGTAACCTCGGCGAAGGGACGTTCCAGGCCGTGCGCGGCCATGGCGGAATCACCGCACGGGTGTTAAAAAGTGGAATCATTCGCCTGGACGACAGCTTGAGTGTCGAACCTGTTCCGGCGAGCGGCTACGCTGCTTTCAATGCCGGATAGCCAGACGCTGTAGCGTCTATACCTTTCGCAACGTCTACCTGCCGAGGCCTTTATGACCAGCCGCCTGAACCCGGAAGACCAGAAGCATGTCGAAGAGTACCTGCAACTGTCCCAGCACCGAGTCGAGCGCCGGCCTTTCCGGCCGTGGATGCTCCTGATGGTGGTACTGGCCATCACCATCGGCCTGGGCCTGTTGAGCCGACTGATCAGTTACCTGACGCTATGAGCCGCTTGATGCTCGCGCGGGTAACGGCACCGATTTCCTTTAGCCTTGCGAGATATCCCCATGACTCATCGTATTGTCATCGTTGGCGGCGGCGCCGGCGGTCTGGAGTTGGCTACCCGTCTGGGTAAGACTCTGGGCAAGCGCGGCACGGCCAGTGTGATGCTGGTCGACGCGAACCTGACCCATATTTGGAAACCGCTGTTGCACGAAGTGGCTGCCGGTTCCCTGAACTCCTCTGAAGACGAACTCAACTACGTCGCCCAGGCAAAATGGAACCATTTCGGGTTCCAGCTGGGGCGCATGAGTGGCCTGGATCGCGAGCGCAAGAGCATCCAACTGGCCGCCACCTATGACGAGGCGGGCCTGGAACTACTGCCGGCTCGTGAACTGGGTTACGACACTCTGGTGATCGCCGTCGGCAGCACCACCAATGACTTCGGCACCGAAGGCGCGGCGCAGCATTGCCTGTTCCTCGACACGCGCAAACAGGCCGAGCGTTTCCATCAGCAACTGCTCAACCATTATCTGCGCGCCCATGCCGGGCAAACCGACGTGGTCGAACGCATCAGCGTTGCCATCGTCGGCGCCGGGGCGACGGGGGTTGAACTGGCGGCCGAGCTGCACAACGCCGCCCATGAGCTGGCAGCCTATGGCTTGGACCGGATCAAACCGGAGAACATGCACATCACCCTGATCGAAGCCGGACCGCGGGTCCTGCCGGCCTTGCCGGAGCGCATCGGCGGCCCTGTGCACAAGACCCTGGAGAAACTTGGGGTCAATGTCATGACCAACGCCGCTGTTGGCCAGGTGACAGCCGACAGCCTGATCACCGTCGATGGCAAGGTCATCGACGCGAGCCTGAAAGTCTGGGCCGCCGGGATTCGCGCCCCGGACTTCCTCAAGGAAATCGACGGTCTGGAGACCAACCGGATCAACCAGCTGCAGGTGCTGCCGACGCTGCAGACCACCCGTGACGAGAACATCTTCGCCTTCGGCGATTGCGCCGCCTGCCCGCAACCCGGCAGCGATCGCAACGTTCCGCCCCGTGCCCAGGCCGCGCATCAGCAAGCCTCGCTGCTGGCCAAATCCCTGAAGCTGCGGATCGAAGGCAAGGCCCTGCCGGAATACAAATACACCGACTACGGTTCATTGATTTCGCTGTCGCGCTTCTCAGCGGTGGGTAACCTGATGGGCAACCTGACCGGCAGTGTGATGCTCGAAGGTTGGCTGGCGCGGATGTTCTATGTATCGCTGTACCGCATGCACCAGATGGCGCTGTACGGCCTGTTCCGCACGGCCATGCTGATGCTGGGCAGCAAGATCGGGCGTGGGACCGAGCCTCGGCTGAAGCTGCATTGAGTCAGCAGTACTGACATCGAATGATCCACCGTCATCGCGAGCAAGCTCGCTCCCACAGTTGATCGCGGTCATCCTGTGGGAGCGAGCTTGCTCGCGATGGGGGCGGTACAGTCAATACTTGAGCTCGGGCAGGATCACTGTCCGAGCCATCCATCGATCAAACCTGAAACCGCTGCACCATGGTGCGCAATGAATTCGCCAGTTGCGACAACTCATGGCTGGACGCGCTGGTCTGGTCCGCACCGGTGGCCGAGCGCACCGACAGATCCCGAATGTTCACCAGGTTGCGATCCACCTCCCGAGCCACTTGCGCCTGTTCTTCAGCGGCGCTGGCGATCACCAGATTGCGTTCGTGGATCTCGTTGACCGACGCCGTGATGGTCTGTAGCGCCTCCCCTGCCCGCTCCGCCATTGCCAGAGTGCGGGCGGCGCGACTGGAGCTGGCCTGCATCGAATCCAGCGCCTGGGTGGCGCCGCTGCGCATGCCCTGGACCATCTGCTCGATTTCCTGGGTCGATTGCTGCGTGCGATAAGCCAGCGCCCGCACCTCATCGGCCACCACCGCAAACCCACGACCGCTTTCGCCAGCCCGGGCCGCCTCGATGGCCGCGTTGAGGGCCAGCAAGTTGGTCTGCTCGGCGATGGCCCGGATCACGTCCAGCACCTTGCCGATATCCTGCGATTGGTTGGCCAGGGACTGCACCAGGCCGCCAGTCACCTGCACATCACTGGCCAGGGCGCCGATGGCGTCGACCGTGTCGCTGACCCGCTGCTGCCCAAGGGACGCCGACTCACTGGACTGACGCGTGGCATCGGAGGTGGAAACCGCATTGCGCGCGACTTCCTCCACGGCGGTGGTCATCTCGGTGACGGCGGTGGCGGCCTGTTCAATTTCGTTATTCTGCTGTTGCAGGCTGTGGGTGCTATCGACCGTGACCGCGTTCAGCTCATCGGCGGCGGTCGCCAGTTGGGTAGCTGAGCCGCTGATGCCCTGCAAGGTTTCACGCAGGTTCTGCTGCATGGTCGCCAGCGCCTTGAGTAAGCGGCTGACTTCGTCGCTGCCGTGGGTCTTGATCGGTCGGGTCAGGTCGCCTCGGGCGACGTTTTCGGCGGCATTCAACGCCTCGCCCAAAGGCTTGACGATACTGCGAGTAAGCAGCATGGCCAGGGCCACCGTCGCCAAGGCGGCGAGCACAATGAACAGGCTGACGATCATCCGGGAATTGACGTAGTGTTCCTGGGATTTCTGGCTCTCGATGGAGACTTGTCTGGAGAACAGCTCCGCCAGATCGTTGAGCTGTTTGCCGGAACCGTCCACCACGGTCTTCATGTCCACCAGCAGCAGCTTGATCAACTCGTCCCGACGCCCCTGCTCTGCCAGGGCGAAGGATTGGGCGATGCCCGTGCGGTAAGCGGCAAAGGTTTGCTTGAACTGGTCATAAAGCGCCTTGCCTTCAGGCGTGATAACGAGCTTTTCGTAACTGACGATTTTTTCGCTCAGTTCTTTGTCGCGGGTGTCCATTTGCCCACGGTACACCGGGATGTTCTTCGGGTCCTGGTCCAGGGCCATGCGCAGGGAAATGGTGCGGATGCGCAACATCAATTCACGGATCTCGTCACCGCCGCGAATACTGGGCAACCACTGGGTTTCTACCGCGACTTCACTGTCACGGATACTCGACATCTGTCCTAGCGCAAACACCCCGAGCAACGCCACCAGCACGGCGATCAAAGCGAAACCCAACGCGGCACGGGGGGCGATATTCAGTTGACGAAGAACCATGGGGAGCGCCTTTTTTATTTTGGCCTGAAGTGGGGCCATGCCCCTGTCGGTGGGTTATCGGCAGGTTGTACGATGACCTAAGGCAATCTGCTTTATCGCAGGCAAAAAAAATCCCCGTATCTTTCGATACGAGGATTTTTAATATGGTCGGGGTAAGGGGATTCGAACTCCTGACATCCTGCTCCCAAAGCAGGCGCGCTACCGGACTGCGCTATACCCCGGTAAAAAAAAGGCGACCTTCGCAAGTCGCCTTCCTCGATCAGCGCTTTTGGCCTCTGATCTTAAGATTCGATTCCAGCGAACTGGTTTCAAAAATGGTGGGTCGTGTGGGATTCGAACCTACGACCAATTGGTTAAAAGCCAACTGCTCTACCAACTGAGCTAACGACCCAAAAATGGTCGGGGTAAGGGGATTCGAACTCCTGACATCCTGCTCCCAAAGCAGGCGCGCTACCGGACTGCGCTATACCCCGATTGAAATGGCTCCGTGACCAGGACTCGAACCTGGGACCCAATGATTAACAGTCATTTGCTCTACCGACTGAGCTATCACGGAACTGATATTTCAAGTTACTGCTATTTGAAGCTACAACATTGAAGCCAGCTTCAACCTCTTCTACCCGTTCGCATCGCTGCGTTCGTGTGTCTGAGGCGCGCTATTCTACAATCTTAAAAACCTCTGTCAACCCCTTAAATTGCTTTCAAGACAATGATTTGCAACTTATTTCGGGTTGCTTCTCACAGAGAAGTGGCCCTTGGGGGTGACGTACTGCGGGGCGCACTTTACAAGCCTTTTCCTTTGAGTTCAACGGCCTGATGAAAAAAATGGCCTCGCAGTGCGAGGCCATTCCAATCACCCGATCCGCAGGCTTTCAGTTGAAGACGATTTCGTCGTTCTCCACCGTGCCGGTCACGGTTTCGCCCGGCATGAAGCGCCCGGACAGAATCAACTGTGCCAGCGGGTTTTCGATCCAGCGCTGGATGGCACGTTTGAGTGGCCGCGCGCCATAGACCGGGTCGTAACCCACCGCGATCAGCTTATCCAGTGCCTCGTCACTCAATTGCAGCTTCAGCTCGCGCTCGGTCAGACGGCTACGCAGACGTCCCAGCTGGATCTCGGTGATGCCCGCGATCTGATCACGAGCCAGCGGCTCGAAGATCACCACTTCGTCCACCCGGTTGATGAACTCCGGTCGGAAGTGAGTGGAGATTGCATCCATCACCGCCGCGCGTTGCGCCTCGCGATCACCCACCAGCTCCTGGATCTGCGCCGAGCCCAGGTTGGACGTCATCACGATCACGGTATTGCGGAAGTCCACCGTGCGTCCGTGGCTGTCGGTCAAACGACCATCCTCCAGCACTTGCAGCAGGATGTTGAACACATCCGGGTGGGCCTTCTCGACTTCATCGAGCAGGATCACCGAGTACGGCTTGCGTCGCACAGCCTCGGTCAGGTAACCGCCCTCTTCGTAGCCGACATAGCCCGGTGGCGCACCGATCAGCCGCGCCACGGAATGTTTCTCCATGAACTCGGACATGTCGATGCGCACCATGGCCTCTTCGGTGTCGAAGAGAAACTCGGCCAGCGCCTTGCACAGCTCGGTTTTACCGACACCGGTCGGGCCGAGGAACATGAACGAGCCACTCGGACGGTTAGGGTCCGACAGCCCGGCTCGAGACCGGCGCACGGCGTTGGAAACCGCCACTACCGCTTCTTCCTGACCGATCACGCGCTGGTGCAGCAGGCTTTCCATCTTCAGCAGTTTGTCGCGCTCGCCTTCGAGCATTTTCGACACCGGAATGCCGGTCCACTTGGAAACCACTTCGGCAATTTCTTCTTCGGTGACCTTGCTGCGCAGCAACTGGTTTTCGCTCTTGCCGTGCTGGTCGACCATTTGCAGGCTGCGCTCCAGATCCGGGATCACCCCATATTGCAGCTCGGCCATGCGGTTGAGGTCGCCTTTACGACGGGCCGCTTCCAGTTCCTGGCGGGACTGTTCGATCTTTTGCTGGATCTGCGCCGAGCCCTGGACTTCAGCTTTCTCCGAATTCCAGATTTCCTCGAGATCGGAATACTCGCGCTCGTGGCGAACAATCTCTTCCTGCAACCTTTCCAGGCGCTTCTTCGCCGCTTCGTCGCTTTCTTTCTTCAAGGCCTGGGATTCGACCTTGAGTTGAATCAGGCGCCGCTCCAGACGATCCAGCACTTCCGGTTTGGAATCGATTTCCATGCGGATGCGGCTGGCGGCTTCGTCGATCAGGTCAATGGCCTTGTCCGGCAACTGACGGTCGGTGATGTAGCGATGGCTGAGCTTGGCCGCCGCAATGATCGCGCCATCGGTAATCGCCACCTTGTGGTGAACCTCATAGCGTTCTTTAAGGCCACGCAGGATGGCAATGGTGTCTTCTTCGCTGGGCTCTTCCACCAGCACTTTCTGGAAACGCCGCTCCAGCGCCGCGTCCTTCTCTATGTATTGGCGGTACTCGTTGAGCGTTGTCGCACCGACGCAATGCAGCTCGCCACGGGCCAGCGCAGGCTTGAGCATGTTGCCGGCGTCCATCGAGCCTTCGCCTTTGCCCGCACCGACCATGGTGTGCAACTCGTCGATGAACAGAATGATCTGCCCTTCCTGCTTGGACAATTCATTAAGCAAGGCTTTGAGCCGCTCTTCGAACTCGCCGCGGTACTTGGCACCGGCAATCAACGAACCCATGTCCAGGGACAACAGTCGCTTGCCCTTGAGGCCATCCGGCACTTCGCCATTGATGATGCGCTGGGCCAGGCCTTCGGCGATGGCGGTTTTACCCACGCCAGGCTCACCGATCAGCACCGGGTTATTCTTGGTGCGACGCTGCAGCACCTGGATTGTGCGGCGGATTTCGTCGTCACGGCCGATCACCGGGTCAAGCTTGCCTTCCTCGGCACGCTTGGTCAGGTCGACGGTGTATTTGTCCAGCGCCTGGCGGGACTCCTCGTGGTTGGCGTCGTTTACCGCTTCGCCGCCACGCAGGTTGTTGATGGCATTTTCCAGGGCCTTCTTGCTCACGCCCTGGCCGAGCAACAGCTTGCCCAGCTTGCTGTTCTCGTCCATGGCGGCAAGCAGCACCAACTCACTGGAGATGAACTGATCGCCCTTCTGCTGGGCCAGGCGGTCGGCCTGGTTGAGCAGGCGCGCCAGATCCTGGGACATGTTCACGTCCCCTGTCGGATTCTGGATCTTGGGTAGCTGGTCGAGCTCTTTGGCCAGCTCTTTACGCAGGCTGCTCACGTCAAAGCCCACCTGCATCAGCAGTGGCTTGATGGAGCCGCCCTGCTGCTCGAGCATGGCTTGCATCAGATGCGCCGGCTCAATGCCAGGATGGTCCAGGCCGACAGCCAATGACTGGGCATCGGACAGGGCCAATTGCAACTTACTGGTTAAACGGTCAATACGCATGGGTCACCTTCCTTTTGAGCAGGCCGGACCTTAAAAACATCCTGAATGAAGAAACCTGCCAGATACCGCTATAGATGTGGACGATTCTGGAAGATTCAAGCAGTGCGCTATTGATACAGATCAGAGAAGTCTAGCGGTCGAGCCAGATCAGGGAGGCGAAGCGACCGGTACGCGAGTTGCGCCGATAGGAAAAGAAGCGTGGGTCGGTCACCGTGCACTGGCCGCCCCCATAGACCGCCGTGACACCGCGCGCCGCCAGCCGTTGGCGGGCCAGTGCATAAATATCGGCCAGGAACTTGCCGGCAGTGTCGCCAGGCACGAAGGCGTCTGCCGCCCTAGGCAGTTGCGCCATGAACGCTTCACGCACCTCTGGCCCCACTTCAAAGGCTTGCGGACCGATGGCCGGGCCGAGCCAGGCGAGGATTTCGTCGGCCGGGACCTGGAGACTGTCGAGAGTCGCTTCCAGTACGCCGTTGGCCAGCCCGCGCCAACCGGCATGGGCTGCCGCGACGCGGGTGCCGGCACGGTTGCAGAACAGCACCGGCAGGCAGTCCGCCGTCATCGCCGTACAGGCGATACCCGGTGTGGCGGTCCAGCTGGCATCGGCGATGGCCACCTGAGCCGGATCAGCCTCGACCACGGTAATACCGTGGACCTGCTGCAACCAGGCCGGACGAATGGCAAATCGATCGGTGAGGCGGCGACGGTTCTCAGCGACGGCCGTGGGCTCATCGCCCACATGGTCGCCCAGGTTGAGGCTGTCGAACGGCGCCAGGCTGACGCCGCCGGTACGGGTAGTGACGCAGGCCTTTACCCAGGCCGGCGCGGGCCAGTCGGGTATCAGCCAGTCATTCATCCGATGAACGCCTCGCGGTCCTGCTTGAGCAACGTCAGCAGCCAGACGAAGTCATCCGGCAGCGGCGATTCCCAGCTCATGCGCTTGCCGGTGGTCGGATGATCCAGCTCCAGGAAACGTGCATGCAGCGCCTGGCGCGGGAAGTTTTTCAACGACTCGACCATGGTGATACTCGCGGCCGGCGGAATGCGGAAACGTCCGCCATAGGCCGGATCGCCCACCAACGGGAAGTTGATGTGGGCCATGTGCACGCGGATCTGGTGGGTACGACCGGTTTCCAGCTTGACTCGCACATGCGTATGGGAACGAAAACGCTCCAGCACGCGGTAGTGGCTGACCGCCTGCTTGCCGCCTTCCATCACCGCCATGCGCTGGCGCTGCTGGCCGTGACGACCGATGGGGGCGTTGATCTTGCCACCGGCGGTGACCACGCCGATCACGATGCATTCATAAATGCGGCTGACGCTGCGACTTTGCAGCTGTGTGACCAGTTGTGTCTGCGCCTGAATGGTCTTGGCCACCACCATCAGACCGGTGGTGTCCTTGTCCAGGCGGTGCACGATGCCCGCGCGGGGCACGTTGACGATGTCCGGCACGTGGTGCAACAAGGCGTTGAGCAGGGTGCCATCGGCATGACCGGCGGCCGGATGCACCACCAGGCCCGCAGGCTTGTTGATCACCAGGATGTCGTCGTCTTCATAGACGATGTCCAGGGCAATGTCCTGGGCGACCCATTCTCCCTGGGCCTCCTGCTCGGCAGTCAGTTCGAGGATGGCGCCGCCATGGACGATGTCGCGCGGGCGGATCACCGCCCCATCCACAGTCAGGCGGCCGTCCTTGATCCAGGCGGAAAGGCGCGAGCGCGAGTGCTCGGCGAAGAGTTGTGCGGCGACTTGATCGAGGCGTTGGCCGCCCAATTCGGACGGCACCTCTGCGCGAAGTTCTATTTTATCGGACATGCTCGGACTAGGCGTCGGCACAGCCTTTGGTTTCGGCTGCGCGCTTGTGGTTAAATACGGCGTCTTTTGCCCCGAGGCTTCTCAACGGGGCGCTCATCATAACAGGACGGCCCCGCCCAAGACAGCGGCCGTCATAGGGACGCAAGCCGCCATGCAAGTGAAACACCTGCTGCTGATCGCCATCCTCGCATTGACTGCTGCTTGCTCGTCGAAGGAAGTCGTAGACGAAAACCTGAGCGAAGTCGAACTGTACCAACAGGCGCAGACCGACCTGGACAACAACAGCTATACCAGCGCCACGGCCAAGCTCAAGGCCCTGGAGTCGCGGTATCCGTTTGGTCGCTATGCCGATCAGGCCCAGCTGGAGCTGATCTACGCCAACTACAAGAACGCCGAGCCGGAAGCTGCGAAATCCGCCGCCGAGCGCTTCATTCGTCTGCATCCGCAGCACCCGAACGTCGATTACGCTTACTACCTCAAGGGCCTGACCTCCTTCGACCAGGACGTCGGCCTGCTGGCGCGCTTCCTGCCGCTGGACATGACCAAGCGGGACCCGGGCGCCGCGCGCGACTCCTACAACGAGTTCGCCCAGCTGACCAGCCGTTTCCCCAACAGCCGTTATTCGCCGGACGCCAAGCAGCGCATGATCTACCTGCGCAACCTGCTGGCCGCCTACGAAATCCACGTGGCTGACTACTACCTGACCCGTCAGGCCTACGTCGCTGCCGCCAACCGTGGCCGCTACGTGGTGGAAAACTTCCAGGAAACCCCCTCGGTGGGCGACGGCCTGGCAGTGATGACCGAAGCCTACCAGCGCCTGCACCTGGACGACCTGGCCGCCACCAGCCTGGAAACCCTCAAGCTCAACTACCCGGATCACCCGTCCCTGGAGGATGGTCAGTTCACTCCGCGAGTTGACGAGGCCGACAACCGTTCGTGGCTGAGCAAGGCGACCCTGGGCCTGATCGAATCCCGTCCACCTCTGCCGCCGGGCGAAACCCGCGCCAACCAGGACGTTCAGCGCCAGTTCCAGGATGCCAAGGAAGCCATTCCAAACGAGCTCAAGCCCAAGGACGAAAATGGCGACGTGCTCGAAGAAGAAGAGCCTGAGAGCGAATCCAGCGATCGCTCCTGGTTCAGCTACATGACCTTCGGCCTGTTCGACTGAGGCCAGGTGTCAGCAAAAGGGAGGCCCGCGGGTCTCCCTTTTTTGTGCCTGGATTTTATAGCGCTGTGCGCCGTTCCTGTCCTTGGCTAAACTGCCTGATCATTAGCCAAAAAGCCGCCCATCATGCTTCGTTTACTGTTCTGGATCGCCCTGATTGCCGCCGCGATATGGTTGTGGCGCAAGTTCAAGGGGACCTCTGCCGCGCCGAACTCCCCTCGGGAACAGGACGCACCGCCCATGGTCCGTTGCGCCCATTGCGGCGTGCACCTGCCGCGAGATCGGGCACTGGCCCTCGAACAACAGTGGTATTGCAGCCAGGCTCACCTCGAGCAAGGCCCGGGCACTCGTGACCGCTGAGCAAGCCTCAAGCCCTCGCGTCAAACAGGCGCAGCGCCTGCTGCGTCTCTATCACCTGTACCGTCTAAGCATCGGCATCACCCTGGTGTTGCTGATCTCCAGCAACATGGACAACCGCCTGCTGGAGTTCGCCAACGACGATTTGCTGCGTAGCGGCAGCTGGTTGTACCTGGTGCTGAATATCCTGCTGGTGGTGTTTCTTGAAAATACCCGCCGCCCAGCCCGGCTGTTCGGCCTGGCTCTGACCGACGTGCTGTTGTTGTCGTGGCTGTTCTACGCTGCCGGCGGCGCCCCCAGCGCCATCGGCAACCTGCTCATCGTCTCGGTGGCCATCGGCAATACGTTGTTGCGAGGCCGAATCGGCCTGTTGATTGCCGCTGTCGCCACGCTGGGCATCGTTGGATCGAGCTTCTTCCTCGACCTCAGCGATTCGAGCCGTCCCAGCAGTTATCTGCAAGCCGGCACCCTGGGGGCCTTGTGTTTTGCCGCCGCGCTGCTGGTGCAAGGCCTGACCCGACGCCTGGAAGCCAGTGAAATCCTCGCCGAACAACGGGCCAGCGAAGTAGTCGGTCTGGAAGCGCTCAACGCACTGATCCTGCAACGCATGCGCACCGGCATCCTGGTGCTCGATCGCCAGCGCCGGGTGCAATTGGCTAACGAAAGCGCATTGAACCTGTTGGGCATGCACGACCTGGTCGGCCAGCGGCTCGACGACTGCTCCGGCGCCCTGGTGGAGCGGCTGCAGCTGTGGTTGAACAACCCCAGCCTGCGTCCGCAAAGCCTGACCATTAACGGCACCGGCCTGACCTTGCAACCGAGTTTCATTGCCCTGGGGCATCACGATCAGCATCAGATCCTGGTCTTCCTCGAAGACCTGGCCCAAGTGGCCCAACACGCCCAGCAGTTGAAACTCGCCTCCCTGGGGCGCCTCACCGCCGGTATCGCCCATGAAATCCGCAACCCGTTGGGGGCGATCAGCCATGCGGCGCAATTGCTGCGCGAGTCCGAGGAACTGAACAGCGCGGATCGGCGTCTGACGCAGATCATCCAGGATCACTCCCAACGAATGAACCGCGTCATTGAAAACGTCCTGCAACTGTCCCGCCGCCAGCAGACCACGCCGCAGCGCCTGGATCTGCGGATCTGGCTCGACCAGTTCGTCCGACAAGCCCGGGAAAACGCGGCTGAGCATCAGCACTTGCACCTGAGCATCGACCCGGGTGACTACCTCACGCTGATGGACCCCGATCAGTTGACCCAGGTGCTCGACAACCTGCTGCGCAACGCCTGGCGTCACAGCGCGATGGCCCATGAAGAGGCCGAGGTCTGGCTGAAGCTGTTCGTCGATCCCCACAGCCAGCTGTCCACGCTGGACATTATCGACAACGGCCCCGGCGTGACACCGGACCAGCAAGCGCATTTGTTCGAACCTTTCTTCACCACCAGCAGCCAGGGCACCGGCCTTGGGCTCTATCTGTCCCGTGAGCTGTGCGAAAGCAACCAGGCCCGCCTAGACTTCAAACCACGCCAAGGCGGCGGCTGCTTTCGCATCACTTTTGCTCACGGACGGAAACAGATTTGACTACGCGCTCACGGCAACGAATCCTGATCGTCGATGACGAACCGGACATCCGCGAACTCCTGGACATTACCCTGGGCCGGATGAAACTCGACACCCGCAGCGCCGAGAACCTTGCCCAGGCCCGGGCCCTGCTGGCTGAAGACACCTTTGACCTGTGCCTGACCGACATGCGCCTGCCCGACGGCACTGGCCTGGAGCTGGTGCAACATATCCAGCAACGCTACCCGCAATTGCCCGTGGCAATGATCACCGCCTACGGGAGCCTGGAAACCGCCATCGACGCCCTCAAGGCCGGCGCCTTCGACTTCCTGACCAAACCGGTCGACCTGGGTCGGCTGCGTGAGCTGGTCACCAGCGCATTACGCCTGCCGTCGGTCGCCATCCCGGCGGCGTCCATCGAGCGCTGTCTGCTGGGCGATTCCCCGCCGATGCACAACGTCCGCAAACAGATCGAAAAACTCGCTCGCAGTCAGGCGCCGGTCTACATCAGCGGGGAATCGGGTTGCGGCAAGGAACTGGTCGCCCGGTTGATCCATGAGCAAGGCCCGCGTTCCGCCCAGCGTTTTGTGCCGGTCAACTGTGGGGCGATTCCCACGGAGCTGATGGAAAGCGAGTTTTTCGGCCATCGAAAAGGCAGCTTCAGCGGCGCCATCGAAGACAAACCCGGACTGTTCCAGGCCGCCCACGGCGGGACCTTGTTCCTTGACGAAGTGGCCGACCTGCCCCTGGCGATGCAAGTCAAATTGCTGCGCGCCATCCAGGAAAAAGCCGTGCGGGCCGTTGGTGGCCAGCAGGAAGAAGTGGTGGATGTACGAATTCTTTGCGCCACCCACAAGGACCTGGACGCCGAAGTCACCGCCGGGCGCTTTCGCCAGGACCTGTACTATCGACTCAACGTCATCGAACTGCGCGTCCCGCCGCTGCGCGAACGCCGCGAAGACATCGAATCGCTCGCCAATCACACCCTCCAGCGCCTGGCCGCCAACACCGGCAGCCCCGCGGTCAAGCTCCATCCCCAAGCCCTGGACGCCCTTCGAAACTACCGCTTCCCGGGCAATGTTCGGGAACTGGAAAACATGCTCGAACGCGCCTACACCCTTTGCGAGCACCAGTTGATCGAAGCCCACGACCTGCGCCTGGCCGAGGGCATCAGCACCACCGACGCAGGCAGCCCCGACCTGATGCGGGTCGATAACCTGGAAGACTATCTGGAGGACGTCGAACGCAAACTCATCCTCCAGGCTTTGGAGGAAACCCGCTGGAACCGCACGGCGGCGGCCCAGCGGTTGAAGTTGTCGTTTCGGTCGATGCGGTATCGGTTGAAGAAGTTGGGGTTGGATTGAGGCGCGGTCCTGAAGCCCCCTACTTAACCTGTGGCGAGGGAGCTTGCTCCCTCGCCACAGGTTCGGCGTTCGCCTTGGCTGATTTGCACCCCTTCTCTAGCCCTCCGGCACTGGTACCCGTTCGTCCAGAACACGATTGGCCAGTAATTCACTCAACTCAATCAACTGCTGTACCCCCAAGGCGATATGCCGTCGCGAGCCTTCAAGCTCGAAGGCCAGGTCGCTGACGGTTGCGTTGGCTGAGGCCAGGGTTTCGCTGAGGTTGGCGAGCAGGCATTCGGTGTCGATGCCGTCCACGACGGTGAATAGATGGTTTGAGGCGGGTTTCTTTTTGGCTTCGGGCTTTGGGCCGAGGTAATAGTCGAGGGCGCGCTTGGCGGCTTCATCAAGCTGTTTTGGGTTAAGGCTGGAGTATGGGGACTCGTTATTGGTTTCTGAAGCGGATGGAGATTTGTCACACATTGCGGTACTCCAAAGGAAGGAATGGATTACCAAGTTTGCGGGCCGCGACGCCCGGTCGCTGAATTGGCAGCGACGGGAAAAGGTTAACGAGAGACCTTCCCACCCGGCAACCGCCAGAACTCGTCGGAAAATTCGGCTCGAATTAGGGGCCTTGTCCGACCATTCCCACAAATTCTGGTTGGCTGTGAAGGCGCTATTGTGAGTGTGTATATCCATTTCTGCGGTAACGGCTACTTAGGGTTCCGCCCTTACGGCGGGTCACTTTCGAAAAGCGCGAAAGTAACCAAAGCGCTCATGCCCCACCACTCGGCACCTCGCTTAGGCTCGGTGTGCCCGAACGAAGGCATTGCTCCGTGGGCCCGCCGCGAAGGGCCATCCATGGCCCAGCGCGGCTATCCCGGCATCCATGCCGGGATGCCCACTCCACAATGCCTGCGTTCGGCCAGCGTGGTTAACGGGGCGCCGAGATCAACGTCCTCCGCGAGGCGGCCTGACAGCCGGCCTGGTTTTGGGCGAACGCGTTTCTCCTGTGGGAGCGAGCCTGCTCGCGATAGCGACACCTCGGTTGCATCGAGGGTGGATGGGCTGACATCGCGAGCAGGCTCGCTCCCACACTGGGATAGGGCTACGCCCGCAAGAGACAGGTCGGCTGTCAGACCGCTTTCGCGAGCAGGCTTTGCTCCCACAGGTCCGGCTCAACAGATCCGATGGGTGTACACCCGCAAGAACAGGCCGGCTGTCAGGCCGCCTCGCGAGCAAGCTTTGCTCCCACAGGTCCGGCTCACAGGTCTGATGGGTGTACACCCGCAAAAAACAGGCCGGCTGTCAGGCCGCCTCGCGAGCAAGCTTTGCTCCCACAGGTCCGGCTCAACATGTCTGATGGGTGTACCCCCTCAAGAACAGGCCGGCTGACACGCCGCCTCGCGAGCACGCTTTGCTCCCACAGGTCCGGCTCACCGGTCTGATGGGTGTACACCCGCAATATACAGGCCGGCTGTCAGGCCGCCTCGCTTTTGATTTTGATCTGGGGCGCCCCGTTAACCACGCTGGCCGAACGCAGGTATTGTGGAGTGGGCACCTCGGCATGGATGCCGAGGTAGCCGCGCTGGGCCATGGATGGCCCTTCGCGGCGGGCCCACGGAGCAATGCCGGAGTGAGGGCATGCCGAGCCTAGGCGAGGCACCGAGTGGTGGGGCAAGAGCGTTTTGGTTACTTTTGCGCTCTTCAAAAGTGACCCGCCGTAAGGGCGGAACCATAAGTAGCCGTTACCGCAGAAACGGATATATACCCAACCAACAAAACCCTGGCCGGCTGTCAGGCCGCCATCGCGAGCAGGCTCGCTCCCACAGTTGGATCCGGGTACAACCGTGAGAGACAGGCCGGCTGTCAGGCCGCCTCGTCACCAAGCTCACCCCCAAGCCAAAGCCGAACCCTACAACCGCCCCGCCGGCGCATACGGCGCAGGATCAATCACCGGCTCACGCCCCAACATCACATCAACAAACAACCGACACGACGCCGGAGCCAACACCAACCCATTGCGATAATGCCCACAGTTCAACCACAACCCGGAAAACCCCGGCACTTCACCAATATAGGGAATGCCCTCCGGCGATCCAGGCCGCAAGCCGGCCCAATGCCCGACCACCTCGGCGTCCGCCAGCGCAGGAATCAGCTGCTGCGCCGACGCCTTCAAACTATCGAGCGCAACATCGGTCGGGGTCTTGTCGAAGCCTTCGCGCTCCAGCGTACTGCCCACCAGAATATGCCCGTCGCGACGCGGAATCGCATAACGGCCCTTGGCCAGGACCATGCTCGATAGAAAATCCGACGCACATTTGTACAGAATCATCTGGCCCTTGACCGGCTCGACCGGCAACTTCAGCCCCAGAGTCTTGAGCAATTCACCGCTCCAGGCGCCCGCCGCCAGGACCACCTGATCGCCAAGGATCGGCCCCTCGGAGCTGTTAACCCCCACAATACGCCCACCGTCGCGGATGAACCCGCCGACCTCGCATTGCTCATGCAGCGTGACATTGGGTAGCGCCAGCAACGCAGCCTTGAGGGACTTCACCAACCGGGGATTGCGCACATTGGCCACATCGGCCATGTGGATCGCCCGGGAGAAACCCGCGCCCAGTACTGGCACCGCGTCATGGACAGCCGAGATTTCCACAGCCCGCAACGGGCGCCCTTCCCGCTCGGCCCAGGCCAGTGCTTCGGCCTGATCGTCCAGGTCCAGCCAATACAGACCGGTGACATGCACCTGCGGATCAACCCCCGTGGCCGCGAACAGACGCTGGGCCAGCTGTGGATAAAAGTCCTGCGACCAGTGGGCCAGTGCGGTGACCGCCGGGCTGTAGCGCCAGGGGTACAGCGGCGAAACAATACCGCCGCCGGCCCAGGACGATTCCTGGCCGACACTGGAGCGGTCCAGCAGCACCACGCGCTGCCCTTCGGACGCGAGATTGAACGCCGTCAGCAGGCCAATGACTCCGCCGCCGACAATCACCACTTGCTGTTGCCTGGTCATGTTCTATTTCAACTCACAAGACAAAGGGCGCAGGACAGCGCCCGAAAAAATAAACTCAGCGACCCCAGCAATCCTTGGCAGTCAGCCCGGCAGCAGCGTTGATGATGCTTCGCGCGCCCGTGTTGTTGATGGTGAAATCACCGCACTTGTCGGTGGCCATGGACGAGGCGCTGTTGCGCACGGCAGTCAGGGTGAAACTCTGATCCATGAGCGTCTGGGTAATGGTGTAGAAATCATTACCGCTGCTCAGCCCGGTCGCGTTGGTGTAGACATTGTTCTTGGAGTAATGGCGCTCAAGAATCTGCGCCTGCTCCGATAGCAGCCCGGCGATTTCGGCCCTTCGGCCCTTTTTCATGTATTCGGTCAGGCTCGGATAGCCGACGGTGATCACGATACCGATGATGGCGATCACGATCATGATTTCGATCAAGGTGAAACCCCGGTTGGATCTGCGCATACCTTATCTCTCATTGTATTTGCCGCCACATGATGCGGCGGCTGCCGCCGACGGATTTCCCCAGCAGGTCGGTGATACCGCCACCGGAGTCGTTCACGATCATGTTGGTGGCCCCGTTGGCACTGACGACAGCGCTCAAGGTCGGGATCCCGCCCGTGAAAATCACTCCGCTGGAGACCGTGTCGAGGCTGTTGAGCATGCCGTCACCGTTGGTGTCGAGCACCGCGTAGTTGAGCATCTTACCGTTGAACGCATCCACCTCGATCAGTTTGCCAGTACCAAAGCTGGCGCAGGGATCGGTGGTGTCCACCGCGGCCGTGGTGAAAACCACGCGCCCGAGCACCAGACTGGCCGGGTTGATCACCCGTTCCCCAGTCAATGCGTTGTTGTACACCAAGGGCAGATACCAGCCATTTTTTGCAGGATACGTCACGTCGGTCTGGCTGGTCGTCACGAATTGCCCGGTGCTGCCTGAGAACACCCCGGTGATCGACTGGGCTTGCAGGCTCGAAACCGGGATTTGTCCGGTACCGCCGACGGCGTCCCAGATCGAATAGAACCCCTGCAGATCCTTATTGAGCTTGTCCACCGCTTCGTTGAATTTGCCCGTGCCGAAAAAAACCTGGGTCCCGCCCTGAGGGTTTTCCGCCAGCAACGGCTGGACGGTGATGGGCTGGGTTGCACCACCGGGCGCGGTGAACAACGGCTGCCCGGCAAACGCAACGCCCCAGGCGGTGGGGGAAGTGCCGCTGAGGTCGAATTTCCACATCCGCCCTTTCAAGTCGCCACCGTACGCGGCCTGCACCACGTTCTGGGAATTGACCCGAAGCTTGACCGACGACAGGCCGTTACCCGTCTCGCTGTTATTGACCGTGATTTTCCTGATCAGCGAACCATCTCGGATATCCACCACGTACAGCGCCGCCACGCCGGTGTTGCTGCCATAGCCATTGGCGATGAACGCGGCCCAGCGACCATCGGCCAGGCGCGCGACTTCGGGACGCGCATAGGCGTAGCCCAGGTCATTGAAGGCGTTGGCCGTATTGGCGACGGTCGGTGCGCTGATTTCCCACAACGCCCGGAGCGCATTGCCTGCCGCTGCGTCGAACAATTGCACCGCATAGAACGCTTTGCCCCCGGCTCCGGTCCCGCCCAGGGCAACGGTCTTCCAGGCATTGCCCAATTGCGCATCGAATACGCCGATCTGCCCATCCACCAGGAACTTGTGACTCACGCCGTTGATGTAATTGGTGTCAGCGATGTCCCGCAACGAGGGCAGGACGCTCGAGGGCATATAAGCGTAACGCCGCGTGCCGTTTGCGCTGTTGATGACGCTGAAGAAACCATCGTTGGCATTCACCACGAGATTGGCGTTCATGTTCGCCGCCTTGGTTGCCAGGTAAGTGCTGTAGCTGGTGTCGTTCAGCAGGTCCGAGGCGGTCTGGTCGTTCGGCGAGGCCAGGAGCAGTGGCGAGTTGATAATGTCCCCCAGCAACGCGCTGCGCACCTTCAGCCCGGTTTTATTGACACCTTTGCTCCATTCCACCAGATCGCTGCCGGTGATCCCCGTGGGCAGGCCCTGGCTGAGGCTGGTTTGCTGGGCCGGTGAAAAGTTGCCGTAGGCCAGGGTTACCGGCGTGTTGGTCGCGGTGTTCCAGGACTGATAGGTCGGTGCCGTGGCACCCGGCACGATGCTGGTGTTGGTGGTCCATTGCACGGCCGCCGTATCGACCGTCCCCGCCGAGGTAAAACCGAATGCGCGGATGGTGCCTCGCCAGTCCTTGGGGTCATAGGTGGTCTGGTAATAGCTGGAGGTGGTGGACAACGTTGCACCGTTGGTGGTGCCGCCGCCCCCCGATCCAGCCTTGGAGGTGATGTCACTCAAGGCCGATGACAAGGCCGAGTTCAGGCCTTCGCTGTCGGACGCTGGATAATACTTACCCGCGCCGTAGCGAGCGGCGTCGGACAGCATCGTATTGGTAACCGCAAAACCCACGGTGTAGGTATTGAGGTACTGCCGGGGAAAATCCGTGGCATTCCAGCTCTGGCCAGTGACGTCGGTGCCGGTGGAACGCATGTCGATGTCGAAAGCGAACTTGGCGATGTCGTCCAGATAAAGCGTATCGCCCTCAGCGTCACCGTTGCGGTCAGCACCATCGTTGGTACTGATGCCATCCCAGTTCGGCAGACGGGATCCGCCTAACGGATCGTTGGTGGGAAAGGTACGGTCGTAGGTGGGCAAGCCGTCGGTGATCACCACACCGAAATTCTTCTGGCACCGGTACTGGATCGGGCTGGTGTAGGTGCTGGGGCTATTGTTGTGGTACGGCGCCATGCCCCTGAAATAACGGGTGACCTCGTAATAGCTCTCGGCCAATGGCGTATTGGCGACCGCGCCCAGACCGTTGATGGCGTTGATCAGGGCACTGTAGTTGGCGTTGGCCTGGGTCTGGGTCACGCTGCCGCTGACGGGTGACAGATCGCTGACGACACGGGCGATGTAGCCCCCCGGGCCGGAGTTGCTGAAGTTGGGAGGATTGAAGGTGGCAAGCCCGATGCGCAAGGCACGGTTGTTGGCGACCAGGTCGTTGGAGACATCCCGTGCCACGTTGATTCGATAATCCCTGGGGATTGAGCCATTGGTGTAGTCCCGGTTCGAGCCGTTGGCCAGGGTTACCAGATACGCCAGGTACTTGGCGGTGTAGCGTGTATCGCCCCCACCCACCGGGTCTGGCAGCCGCAGACAGATCCGACCAAGGCCGGGCCGGTAGAAACCGTACCAGCCAGACGAGCAACCGCCCCGCAACAGGCTCATTAACAGAATGTTCGAGTCATCCAGATCCAGTTCATACCTATCGTTGCAATTGCTACTGGCGCTGCATGCATAAGTGCGCGTTTGCGTCACCGTCGGATCAAACCCCGACGCCCAAATGATGTTGTTCATACTCCCCGAGTCATCGATCAGCAGCATCACGTTGGGCGTGACTGCGGCGGCACTCAGCAACGGCGAATCCGAAGGCGTGAAAGCATAGGCCGGTGCAGCCAGGTACAGGCTGAGCAGCACACCCCACAACGCCTGCTTCCAATCGCGACGCACCTTAATATTTCGCATAGATGCTCTCCACGACGCTGCGCTGGTTATTTCCCACCACGGCCACCGCCGTGATCCGGTACAGCGTCGCCGACGTATTGATCGGCACGTTGACCGCCGTCAGCGTGGTGCCCAGATTCTGCACGCCATAGAACCCGCCAGGGACGGCGATCCAGGTCACCCCCGACGATGAATTGCGCCCGGCCGTCGTGAGGGTTGCCGATTCAGCCGGCGGCGCACACTGGGTCGCGGTGGTACACACCGGCAGGGAGTAGGCCTCGGCCTGTACCGCGCTTTCACCAACCCGCAGCGCTGCCTCGGCCAACTGGAAGGACTGGTTGCGTAGCATGACGCTACTGGTCATTTTTTCCTGAAGGGTGGCGCTCTGCATCGACGACAGGCCGATCAGCGTCAGGAGCAGCAGGAAAACCAGGCTGACCAGCAATGCCATACCGCGCTGGCGATGCTTGATGGGCGTTGAATTCATCAGTCGCCCTCACAGAAGCCGGTTGCGCAAAGCGGCAACCACGTTGAAGGTCTGCTCACGCACGTTGTTCTTCGGATCAAAGAGCGTGAGGGTCAGGCGCACGCTGCGGATCAGGGCCGGATTGCTCGGGTTGCGGCTGTAGCTCGATGCCGCGATGTCTGTCGCGCTGCTGGCCACCCCAAATGTCACATCGAATGCCCGGACGTTATCCACCAGCACCGCCTGGGTCGGGTTGCCAGCCCCGGTGCCCATCAACAACTGGTTATTGCTGAAACTGTAGACCAGCCGCCGTATCGGAAACGCCATTTGCCCGGCCGCCGGTATCCGCGCCCCGGTATAGGCGGTCGCCGTGTTGCGACAATCCGAGATCACGGTCCAGGTCGGCACGCCGCCGCTGTTGCCGACATCCGTCGTCACCAGGGTCAGCTTCAGATTGGCATTGTCCCAACTGATCGGCGTGACCTTGCTGGCATTGAAATCCCCCGCCGAGGACGCGTCGAGGACGGTCTCCAGGCAACCGAACATGCCCACCATACGAAGCTCCTGGACCATCTTGCTCAGAGCGAACCGCGCATCCTCCTGCATCACCGCCGCCGCACCCTGGCTGACGTAGGTGTTTTTGGCGGCGATGAAAATCTGCACCACACCCAGCACGACAATCAGGCTGAGCACCAAAGCGATCATCAGCTCAATCAGGCCGAATCCCCGGCAATGCCTGTTCATGGCGTCGCCCCGGGTGGGTCGACGGCGACGCGACTGGTCAGCACGAAACTGCGTCGCGCCTCGGCGGCGTTGGTCGTGTTGGCGGCCCGGGCGTCATCCCAGGAGATGGTAATGGTGTAGACCCGCTGGTGCAGCGCAACAGTGCCGGTGGCCGTGGCGCCGCCGAAGCTGACGATGTTGGTCTTGAAATCGTAGAGATCCTGGTCCCGGGCTACGTTGAGATTGGGTGAACTGGGCGGCGTAACCGTGTAATCGGCGCCGGAGTTGGCGCGAATGCGGTCGAGCATGTCGTAGGCGATGAAGCTGGCCTGGCTGGTCATGCGCGAGCTGTCGGTATATTTGAGCGCATTGAGCTGAACCATCGCCGCTCCCAACAAGCCCACGCCAAGAATCAGCACCGCCACCAGCACCTCGATCAGTGTCATGCCATCCTGTGCCTGTTTACTGCAACCCTTCATCCGCAACTTCCACCCAATACGATTCGTCCATTGAGGCAAACACTCAGTGTCCTGCTCTGCGCCCCCCTTACATAATTGAAAGTCACCGGCGTGGCCGGTGCCGACAACCCGCCGAGGTTGTTGAAATCAATGCTGGTCACGTCTGAGGTTAGCGTCAGAGTCGCGCCGCTGCTCATCGCTGGAACAACCCGCAATACATTGGGCTCAGCGCCAGTACTGTCATATACCGTCAGCTCGCTGCTCCATACGCTGCCCTGGACCGTGGGGCGAATCCGTGTGCTCACCCCACGGTCGATCGCCGTCATCCGGGCGAAGTTCAGTGCCCGGCGCAGGTCGTCAATATCGGTATCGGCCTTGGTGCCCTGCACCGAACCGATAAGGGCCGGTACCGCCAGGGTGATCAGGAGCAGCAGCACGCCAAGGGCGACCAGCACCTCAATCAGCGTGAAACCTTTTGTACGAAGATCCATCGATGCCCTCCGTCGCCGTTGGCTATACCTGCTTCTACACGCTAGAACAAACGACTGCCTGTGGCGAGGGAGCTTGCTCCCTCGCCACAACAAGCTCTCCAGGGAGGAGACGTCATGTATCAACAGGGCTTTAGCCTGATCGAACTGCTCATGGGACTGGCGATTGCCGCGATTGTTCTGCCGTGGGCCGGTTCCGGATACAAAGCCCTGGTGGAATCCACTGACCGCGACGACGCCGCACGGCTGCTGGCCAGCGGTCTGCGCAGCGCCCGCAGCGAAGCGATCACGCGCAATCGGACAGTGACGATTCAAGGAATAGACAACGATTGGAGCCTGGGGTGGCAAATCATGCTGGACGGCGATGACCAGCCACTGCTGACGCAGCACAGCCGCCATGCTCGAATCATTGGCAACGGGCCGGTAAAACACTCGGTGAGATTCGCAAGCCAGGGGGAGCCGCTCCTGCCCAGCGGCGCATTTCAGGCGGGGACGTTACACGTTTGTGCACACCATAAGCCGGTCAGTCACCACCAGGTGGTCCTGTCGCGCAGCGGCCGCGTCAGCCTGCGCAGCGAGGAAACCGAGCAGGCCTTGTGCGAAATGGACTCAAAGCAAGGAGCGCACACGTAGTTCCTTGGGCATGGAGAAGGTGACGTTCTCCTCGCGACCGGACAACTCATCGGCACCGGTTGCACCCCAAGCCTGCAGTTGCTGGATCACGCCACGCACCAACACTTCCGGCGCTGAGGCACCGGCGGTAATGCCGATACGCTCGACGCCGTCAAACCAGCTGCGCTGCATGTCTTCAGCGCCGTCGATCAGGTACGCTGGAGTGGACATGCGCTCGGCCAGCTCACGCAGGCGATTGGAGTTGGAGCTGTTCGGGCTACCGACTACCAGCACGACATCACACTCGTCGGCCAGTTGCTTGACCGCATCCTGACGATTCTGGGTGGCGTAGCAGATGTCATCCTTGCGTGGCCCACCGATGGCCGGGAAGCGCGCACGCAGGGCGTCGATCACTCGACTGGTATCGTCCATGGACAGGGTGGTCTGGGTGACAAACGCCAGCTTTTCCGGGTTACGCACCTGAAGGGCGGCGACGTCCTCTTCATCCTCGACCAGGTAGATCGCGCCACCATTGCTGGCGTCGTACTGGCCCATGGTGCCTTCGACTTCCGGATGGCCCTCGTGGCCGATCAGAATGCACTCACGACCGTCACGGCTGTAACGGGCCACTTCGATATGGACCTTGGTCACCAAGGGGCAGGTCGCGTCGAATACCTTCAGGCCACGGCCGGCGGCTTCGGTACGCACTGCCTGGGAAACCCCGTGGGCACTGAAGATCACGATGACGTCGTCTGGCACCTGGTCCAGTTCCTCGACGAAGATCGCCCCGCGGCTACGCAGGTCTTCGACGACAAATTTGTTGTGGACCACTTCATGGCGCACATAGATGGGCGGCCCGAAGACTTCCAGGGCGCGGTTGACGATTTCGATCGCCCGGTCCACGCCGGCACAGAAGCCACGGGGGTTGGCGAGTTTGATTTGCATGCTGTGCCTCGTGTCTGTGGGAGCGAGCCTGCTCGCGATGCGGCAGAACAGTCAACTCGATGGTGGCTGTGATTCAGCCATCGCGAGCAGGCTCGCTCCCACAGGTATGGTGGGGGCGGTAACTGCCGTTAAATCTCAACTGCCTTGACGTCGAGGATTTCCACTTCGAAGTTCAAGGTCTTGCCCGCCAACGGATGATTGAAGTCCACGGTCACCTGGGCGTCGTCGAACGCCTTCACCACGCCCGGCAGTTCGGTATTGGCCGCATCGTTGAAGATCACCAGCAACCCTTCGGACAGTTCCATGTCCTGGAACTGCGAGCGTGGCATGGTCTGCACGTTTTGCGGGTTGGGCTGACCAAAGGCGTTTTCCGGTGGAACCACCACGGTGCGCTTGTCACCGGCCTTGAAACCGAAGATCGCCGCCTCGAAGCCCGGCAGCAGGTTGCCGTCGCCAACCTTGAACACGGCCGGAGCCTTGTCAAAGGTGCTGTCGACGGTGTCGCCGTTTTCCAGGTGCAGGGCGAAGTGAAGCTTCACTTCAGTGTTTTGAGCGATACGCTGCTCAGTCATGGACGGCTTCTCCGGGTTTCTTGCTCTTGAACATGTCCAGGGCGAGCATTACGGCGCCCACGGTGATGGCGCTGTCGGCAAAGTTGAACGCCGGGAAATACCAGCGGTTCTGCCAATGCACCAGGATGAAATCGATCACGTGGCCCAAGGCAATCCGGTCATAAAGATTGCCCAGCGCGCCCCCAAGCACCAATGCCAGCGCCACGGCCAGCCAGGTCTCATCGCGACCCAGGCGTTTGAGCCAGACCACCAGCACGCCGCTGACCACGACAGCGATCAGGGCAAACAGCCAGCGCTGCCAGCCCGAACTGTCGGCCAGGAAGCTGAACGCCGCGCCCGTGTTGTAAGCCAGGGTCCAGCTGAAGTAGTCGGGGATGACCACGATCTGCTGGTACATGGTCAGCGAGTTTTCGAAGTGGAACTTGCTGGCCTGGTCAATGACCAGCACCAGCAAGCTCAACCACAGCCAGCTCAGCCGGCCGAAACGGCTCGCCACGTTAGACGCACTAGGCATAGTGACGAACCTCACCAGTGCCGCTGATGTTGTCGACGCAACGGCCGCAGATCTCCGGATGCTCCGGATTCACGCCGACGTCTTCGCGGCAGTGCCAGCAACGGGCGCACTTGGTGTGGTTCGACTTGACGATCTTCAGCTTCAGGCCGCTGACTTCAGTGACGACCGCATCGGCCGGCGCCTGCACCAACGGTGCGACACTGGCGGTGGAAGTGATCAGCACGAAACGCAGCTCGTTGCTCAGCTTGGCCAGATCGGCACTCAGGGCTTCTTCGGCGTAGAGCGTCACTTCGGCCTGCAGGTTGCCACCGACGGCCTTGGCCGCGCGCTGGATCTCCATTTCCTTGTTGACCGCCGCCTTGACCGCCATGATCCGGTCCCAATAGGCACGGTCCAGCTCGAAACCTTGCGGCAGTTCGGTCAGGCCTTCGTACCAAGTGTTGAGCATCACCGACTCGTTGCGCTCGCCCGGCAGGTACTGCCACAGCTCGTCGGCGGTGAATGCGAGGATCGGCGCGATCCAGCGCACCAGCGCTTCGCTGATGTGGAACAGCGCGGTCTGGCACGAACGGCGCGCCTTGCTGTTGGTGCCAGTGGTGTACTGACGGTCCTTGATGATGTCGAGGTAGAAACCACCCAGCTCCTGCACGCAGAAGTTGTGGATCTTGGAGTAGACGTTCCAGAAACGGTACTCACCGTAATGCTCCTGCAATTCGCGTTGCAGCAGCAGGGTACGGTCCACGGCCCAGCGGTCCAGCGCGAGCATTTCTTCGGCCGGCAGCAGGTCGGTGGCCGGGTTGAAACCGGTCAGGTTCGAGAGCAGGAAGCGCGCGGTGTTACGGATCCGCCGGTAGGCGTCCGCGCTGCGCTGCAGGATCTGCTCGGAAACGGCCATCTCGCCGGAATAGTCGGTGGAGGCGACCCACAAGCGCATGATGTCGGCGCCCAGGGTGTCGTTGACCTTCTGCGGGGCGATCACGTTGCCCAGGGACTTGGACATCTTGCGGCCGGACTCATCGACGGTGAAGCCGTGGGTCAGCAACTCGCGGTACGGTGCGTGGTTGTCGATGGCGCAACCGGTCAGCAACGAGGAGTGGAACCAGCCGCGATGCTGGTCCGAACCTTCCAGGTACAGGTCGGCACGCGGGCCGGTTTCATGGCCCATCGGGTGCGAGCCACGCAGCACATGCCAGTGGGTGGTGCCGGAATCGAACCAGACGTCCAGGGTGTCGCTGATCTTGTCGTACAGCGGCGCTTCGTCGCCCAACAGTTCGGCGGCGTCCATCTTGAACCAGGCTTCGATGCCTTCGACTTCGACGCGCTTGGCCACCTCTTCCATCAGCTCGACGGTGCGCGGGTGCAGTTCGCCGCTTTCCTTGTTCAGGAAGAACGGGATCGGTACGCCCCAGTTACGCTGGCGGGAGATGCACCAGTCAGGACGGTTGGCGATCATCGAGTGCAGCCGCGCCTGGCCCCAGGCCGGCACGAACTTGGTGTCCTCAATGGCTTTGAGGGAGCGCTGGCGCAGGGTGTCGCCAGTGGCTGGCTGCTTGTCCATGCCGATGAACCACTGCGCGGTGGCGCGGTAGATCAGCGGAGTCTTGTGGCGCCAGCAGTGCATGTAGCTGTGTTCGATGACGGTGGTGTGCAGCAGCGCGCCGACTTCGGTCAGTTTGTCGACGATGGCCGGGTTGGCTTTCCAGATGAACTGGCCGCCAAAGAACTCCAGCGACGGCACGTACACGCCATTGCTCTGTACCGGGTTGAGAATGTCGTCGTTGACCATGCCGTACTTCTTGCAGGTCACGAAGTCGTCAACGCCATAGGCCGGCGCGGAGTGAACCACACCAGTGCCTGCGCCCAGCTCTACGTAGTCGGCCAGGTACACCGGCGACAGGCGGTCATAGAACGGATGACGGAAATTGATCAGTTCCAGCGTCGAACCTGGCGCGGTAGCCAGCACCGAGCCTTCGAGGTTGTAGCGGGCCAGGCAGGACTCGACCAGTTCTTCGGCCAATACCAGCAGCTTGTCGCCAACATCGACCAGGGCGTAGTTGAATTCCGGGTGAACGTTCAACGCCTGGTTGGCCGGGATGGTCCACGGGGTGGTGGTCCAGATCACGATCGACGCCGGTTTGCTCAGCTTGCCCAGGCCGAAAGCGGCGGCGAGCTTGTCTTCATCGGCGATCGGGAACGCGACGTCGATGGTCGACGACTTCTTGTTTTCGTACTCGACTTCCGCCTCGGCCAAGGCCGAACCGCAATCGAAGCACCAGTTCACGGGCTTGAGGCCCTTGAACACAAAGCCGCCCTCGACGATTTTCGCCAAGGCCCGGATTTCGCCGGCTTCGTTTTTGAAGTCCATGGTCTTGTAAGGGTTGGCGAAGTCGCCCAGCACGCCGAGGCGGATGAATTCGGACTTCTGCCCTTCGATCTGCTCGGTGGCGTAGGCACGGCACAATTCGCGGGTCTTGTCCGCGCCCAGGTTCTTGCCGTGGGTCACTTCAACCTTGTGCTCGATCGGCAGGCCATGGCAATCCCAGCCTGGGATATACGGCGCGTCGAAACCCGACAGGGTCTTGGAGCGCACGATCATGTCCTTGAGAATCTTGTTCAACGCGTGACCGATGTGGATCGTGCCGTTGGCGTACGGAGGGCCGTCGTGCAGGACGAACTTCGGACGATCCTTGCCAATCTCGCGCAACTTTCCGTACAGGCCAATGCTGTCCCAACGCTGCAGAATCTGTGGTTCGCGCTGAGGCAGGCCGGCCTTCATAGGGAAGGCGGTGTCCGGAAGGTTTAGCGTGGCTTTATAGTCGGTCATTTAAGGCTCTTCATTAGCGATTGGCGCTGGTTGCGACAAGGGCACGGGCGGCGGCGATATCTGCATGGATCGCCGTCTTGAGCGCCTCCAGAGAGGCAAAACGCTGCTCTTCACGCAGCTTTTGGTGGAAAACCACCGTCAAACGCCGGTCATACAGATCGCCGGCAAAATCCAGAACATGTACTTCGAGGTGGGCCTTGCCATCCCCCTGGACCGTGGGCCGGACGCCGATATTGGCGACACCGGGCCAGGTCTTGCCGTCGATCTCGACACTCACCAGGAACACCCCGGTCAGCGGTACACGACGACGCTTGAGTTGCACGTTGGCCGTCGGCGTGCCCAGTTGGCGCGCCAGTTTCTGCCCGTGCAGGATCCGTCCGGCAATCCGGTACGGCCGGCCGAGCAAACGCTCGGCCAATTCGAAGTCGGCAGCCGCCAGGGCATTGCGGACCTGGGTACTGCTGACGCGCATGCCATCCATCTCGACGGTCTGCGCCGCTTCGACGGTAAAGCCCCGGGCCTTGCCGGCCTGTTGCAGGTAATCGAAATCCCCTGCCCGGTCGCAGCCGAAACGGAAATCATCACCGACTTCCAGATGTTTTATGTCCAGACCGCCCACCAGGATGGTCTCGACGAATTCGGCGGCACTGAGCTTGCTCAGGCGCTGATTGAAGGCCAGGCACAAGACCCGGTCGACGCCTTCGGCGGCCAGCAGATGCAGCTTGTCCCGCAGCCGGGCCAGACGGGCCGGCGCGGTGTCCGGGGCGAAAAATTCCCGGGGTTGCGGCTCGAAGATCACCACGCAACTGGGCACGCCCAATTCCTGGGCACGCTCGCGCAACCGCGCCAGGATAGCCTGGTGGCCACGGTGAACACCGTCAAAGTTGCCAATAGTGGCGACACAGCCCCGATGCTGGGGGCGCAGGTTGTGGAGGCCTCGAACCAGCTGCATAACGCGCTTCTTGCTCATAAAGTGGCCGATTATAACCACACCCGGCGGCCGACGACAGGCAACACCGTAACCCAAAGTGATCGAGCCGACAAAACCACTGCCCGGCCCGGGATTATCGAGGGTAAACCCCTCAGCTCAAGCCCTTGCGGTTGAAGTCGCGCAGGCGAAAGCCCATCAGCAGCAGCATGCCGAAATACGCCACCACACCCGCCGCGACCAGTACACCCAGGCGCAGGAAACGCTCGAGCATCTGTCCTTCACCCCAGGCTGGCATGAAATGCATCGCCCCCAGCAGCACCGCCGACATCACCCCCACGGCCACCAGCAGCTTGAGGCCGAACTTGCCCCAGCCCGGCTGCGGCTGATACATCTTCTGCTTGCGCAGTTGGTAAAACAGCAGCCCGGCGTTGAGGCACGCGCCGGCACTGATCGCCAGGGCCAGGCCAGCGTGGGCCAGCGGGCCGATCAGCAACAGGTTGAACAATTGGGTCATCACCAGGGTAAAAATGGCGATTTTCACCGGCGTGCGAATGTTCTGCTGGGCGTAGAAGCCTGGCGCCAGCACCTTGATCACAATGATCCCGAGCAAGCCCACCGAGTAAGCGATCAGCGCACGCTGGGTCATCAGCGCGTCAAAAGCGTTGAACTGGCCGTACTGGAACAACGAGACGGTCAACGGCTCAGCCAGGATGCCCAGCGCCAGGGCACAAGGCAACACCAGCACGAAGCACAGGCGCAGGCCCCAGTCGAGGATGCGCGAGTATTCCTGGCGGTCCTGGCTGGCGTAGGTCTTGGCCAGGGTCGGCAACAGGATCGTGCCCAGGGCCACGCCCAACACACCGGACGGCAACTCCATGAGGCGGTCGGCGTAGTACATCCACGACACCGAGCCGGCCACCAGGAACGAGGCGAAAATGGTGTTGATGATCAGGGAAATCTGACTCACCGAAACCCCGAGGATCGCCGGCAACATCTGCTTCATCACCCGCCACACGCCGCTGTCGCGCAGATTCAGGCGCGGCAGCACCAGCATGCCGATTTTCTTCAGGTGAGGCAGCTGATACAGCAACTGCGCCAGGCCACCCACCAGCACCGCCCAACCAAGTGCCATCACCGGCGGGTCGAAGTACGGTGTCAGGAACACCGCAAAGACGATCATGCTGACGTTGAGCAGGGTCGGCACGAAGGCTGGCACCGAGAAACGGTTCCAGGTATTGAGGATCGCCCCGGCCAGGGACGACAGGGAAATCAGCAATATATAAGGAAAGGTCACCCGCAACAGGTCCGAGGTGAGCTGGAATTTTTCCGGGGTATCGGTAAAACCCGGTGCCGTGGCCCAGATCACCCAGGGCGCCGCGAGCATGCCGGCGACCGTAACCAGCGCCAGCACCAGCGTCAGCAAACCCGTGACGTAGGCAATGAACGTGCGGGTCGCTTCGTCGCCTTTCTGGCTTTTATATTCCGCCAGGATCGGTACGAATGCCTGGGAAAACGCCCCTTCGGCGAAGATTCGCCGCAACAGATTGGGCAACTTGAAGGCGATGAAGAAGGCGTCGGTGGCCATCCCGGCACCGAATATCCGAGCGATCAGCGTGTCACGAACGAACCCCAGGACGCGTGAAAGCATCGTGATAGAGCTGACGGCAGCCAACGATTTGAGCAGATTCATGAAAAGAGTTTTTGCCTGTCGATAAACAGCAGGCGAACAACGCGCCCACTTATGCGATACTCCGCGCCGCTAAACAGTGCAGAGCCAAAGCCCGCGAGTTTACAGGTCGCACGCCGGAAAGAAATCATCCGGTGCGTTGTACCTGCCATTCAGCGGAACGCGTCACCCGCCCTTGACAAGACATCAACTCATCGGCATGATTCGCGGCCTATTTTGTTTGCTATTTCCTAAAAAGTCTTTCGAGGAGCTCGACGGTGGCCAACACACCTTCCGCCAAAAAACGTGCAAAACAGGCTGAGAAGCGTCGCAGCCACAACGCCAGCCTGCGTTCCATGGTCCGTACCTACATCAAAAACGTAGTTAAGGCCATCGACGCAAAAGACGCTGAAAAAGCACAAGCTGCTTACGTTCTGGCTGTGCCAGTTATCGACCGTATGGCCGATAAAGGCATCATCCACAAGAACAAGGCTGCTCGCCATAAGAGCCGCCTGAATGGCCACGTAAAGGCCCTGAACGTTGCCGCTGCTGCCTAAGCGACGCGCTCGTTAAAAAACCGACCTTAGGGTCGGTTTTTTATTGCCTGGGATTTACCACACATACCGCAAAAAAATTTGGGAGCGAGCCTGCTCGCGATAGCTGACTAACACTCAATACAAGTTGACTGTTATATAGCTATCGCGAGCAGGCTCGCTCCCACACTGGGATTTGCCTCAGGTTATTGGGTACGAGCCCACGGCAGGATCGGGATCGCCGTCACCGCATTCTGCGGACTGCCTTCGATCACACGGTCGCTGTAGACCAGGTACACCAGCGTATTACGCTTCTTGTCGAGGAAGCGCACCACCTGCATGGTCTTGAATACCAGCGATGTGCGCTCCCTGAACACCTCCTCGCCGTCCTTGAGCTCCCCCTTGAAGCTGATGGGGCCGACCTGGCGGCAGGCAATGGATGCCTCGGCGCGATCCTCGGCCAGGCCCAGGCCGCCCTTCACACCACCGGTCTTGGCCCGGGACAGATAACACGTCACCCCGTCCACCTTCGGATCATCGAAGGCCTCAACGACGATCCGGTCATTCGGCCCGACAAACTTGAACACCGTCGACACTTGGCCAATTTCCTCAGCCGAGGCCAGCAGCGGCAATGCCACCAGCAAGCCGATCAATCCTTTTGCCAAACCCATGATTTTTCCTTAGACGAGAATCAGGTTGTCACGGTGAACCAGCTCTGGCTCGGCCATGTAACCCAACAGACCAACAATCGCATCAGACGATTGACCGATGATTTTTTGTGCTTCGAGCGCGCTGTAGTTGGCCAGGCCGCGAGCGATTTCGCGACCATCCGGCGCCACGCACACCACCATTTCGCCGCGACGAAAACTGCCCTGGACCAGCTTCACGCCCACCGGCAGCAGACTTTTATTGCCTTGGGACAGCGCCGACACCGCCCCCGCATCCAGCACCAGCGTGCCACGGGTTTGCAGATGCCCGGCCAGCCATTGCTTGCGCGCCGCCAGCATGCCGCGCTCAGGGGACAACAATGTGCCGATGCGCTCGCCCGCCTTCAGGCGATCCAGCACTCGCTCCAGCCGACCACCGACAATGATGGTGTGAGCCCCGGAGCGAGCAGCCAGACGGGCGGCGCGCAGCTTGGTCTGCATGCCGCCACGCCCCAGCGCACCACCGGTACCGCCTGCCACCGCGTCCAGCGCCGGATCATCGGCACGGGCTTCGTAGATCAGCTTGGCATCAGGATTGTTGCGCGGGTCGGCGTCGAACATGCCGTCGCGATCCGTGAGAATCACCAGCAGGTCCGCTTCCACCAGGTTCGCCACTAACGCGGCCAGGGTGTCGTTGTCGCCGAAACGAATCTCGTCGGTAACCACAGTGTCGTTTTCGTTGATCACCGGGATGACTTTCAGCTCGACCAGCGCCCGCAAGGTACTGCGGGCATTGAGGTAGCGCTTGCGGTCGGACAGGTCGTCATGGGTCAGCAGGATCTGCGCCGTATGGCGACCGTGCTCGGCAAAGCTCGACTCCCAGGCCTGCACCAGCCCCATCTGACCGATGGCGGCAGCGGCCTGCAACTCGTGCATCGCGCTGGGTCGCGATGTCCAGCCCAACCGGCTCATGCCAGCGGCTACAGCCCCCGAAGAGACCAAGACCAGTTCGACGCCAGCCTCATGCAAAGCCACCATCTGCTCGACCCACACCGCCATTGCCTTGCGATCCAGGCCCTTGCCATCCGCCGTCAGCAATGCGCTGCCGATCTTCACGACCCAGCGCTGCGCACCCGTCACCTTGCTCCGCATCATCTTCAACCTTTGCCAGCGAACGGCGCGACCCAGCACCGCCCATGGGATTATTCGTATTTGCGTTTTACAGATACCAAAACGCCGCTCGAATGAGCGGCGCCTTGGAAACTGGCTGGTTGCGATGATAACACCGCGCTGAAACACTTAAACCTGTGGGAGCGAGCTTGCTCGCGATTGCATTGGGTCAGCAATATTGATACCGGCTGTCACACCGCTATCGCGAGCAAGCTCGCTCCCACAGGTCCTGGCTTCAACTGAGTGACATCAGCACACGATCAGTCGCGAACGTAGATGATTTCCGGACCGTCTTCGTCATCCACGTCTTCTTCGTCCCAATCGTCGTCACCGATGTCATGGACCGACTTCACGCCGCTGCGACGCAGGGCACGCTGATCATCCAGCGCCTGCAACTGAGCACGCGCCTCGTCTTCGATACGCTGATCGAGCTCGGCCAGTTCTTCCTTGTAGGCAGGGTCATTGGCCAGGCGATCGGCACGATCTTCCATGTAACGCATGATGTCGTGGCACAGGCGCTCGGTGCCTTCTTTGGCAATGGCCGAGATCACGTAGACCGGACCTTCCCACTCCAGGCGATCGACGATTTCCTTGACCCGCTCCTCGTGCTCTTCTTCGAGGATCTGGTCGCACTTGTTCAGCACCAACCAGCGATCACGCTCTGCCAGGGCCGGGCTGAACTTGGTCAGCTCGCTGACAATGACTTCGGCCGCATCAGCAGCACTGGTTTCATCCAGCGGCGCCATGTCCACGAGGTGCAGCAACAGCCGGGTACGGGACAAGTGCTTGAGGAAGCGAATCCCCAGGCCGGCGCCATCGGACGCACCTTCGATCAGCCCCGGAATGTCCGCAACCACAAAGCTCTTCCAGCGGTCGACACTGACCACGCCCAGGTTCGGCACCAGGGTGGTGAACGGGTAATCGGCGACTTTCGGCTTGGCTGCCGATACCGAGCGAATGAAGGTGCTCTTGCCGGCGTTCGGCAGACCCAGCAGGCCCACGTCGGCCAGCACTTTCATTTCCAGCTTCAGGTCACGCTGCTCGCCTGGCTTGCCTGGCGTGGTCTGGCGCGGCGCACGGTTGGTACTGGACTTGAAACGGGTGTTACCCAGACCGTGCCAGCCACCATGGGCCACCAGCAGACGCTGGCCAGCCTTGGTCAGGTCGCCAATGACTTCCTGGGTGGCGGAGTCGATCACCGTGGTGCCGACCGGCACGCGCAGGATCAGGTCTTCGCCCTTTTTGCCGGTGCAGTCGGTGCTGCCGCCATTGGAGCCACGCTCAGCATCGAAGTGACGGGTGTAACGGTAGTCCACCAGGGTGTTGAGGTTTTCGTCGGCGAGCATGTAGATCGAGCCGCCATCGCCGCCGTCACCACCGTTCGGACCACCGTTCTCAATGAATTTTTCTCGACGGAAACTCATGCAACCATTGCCGCCGTCGCCGGCCTTTACTCGAATCGATACTTCATCAACAAACTTCATGACACACGCCTCTCGCCATACGGACGAGCCAAAAAAACAAGACATAAGACTCTTGCAAAAATGAGCGCAGCGACCTGATGACACGCCCCAACCGCAGCGCCGACAGCCCATACAAACAGTTTTGCAAGAGACTCACCCCACAAACGAAAAAGCCCCGTCGCAAGACAGGGCTTTTCCAGCGGTCTCGCAATTAAGCTGCGATAACGCTTACGTAACGACGACCGAAGGCGCCTTTTACTTCGAACTTGATCACGCCTTCGACTTTAGCGAAGAGGGTGTGATCCTTACCCATGCCTACGCCGTAGCCAGCGTGGAATTGGGTGCCGCGCTGACGCACGATGATGTTGCCCGCTTTGATAGCCTGGCCGCCATACATCTTGACGCCAAGGCGTTTGGCTTCTGAGTCGCGACCGTTACGGGTACTACCACCAGCTTTTTTGTGTGCCATGAGTTCAATTCTCCTAGTGAGGAATTAGGCTGAAATTAAGCCTGAATACCGGTGATTTTGATCTCGGTGTACCACTGGCGGTGGCCCATACGCTTCATGTGGTGCTTACGGCGACGGAACTTGATGATGCGGACTTTATCGTGACGACCTTGGGAGATCACTTCAGCCACAACGGTAGCGCCAGCAACGACTGGAGCGCCGATATTCACGTCATCGCCATTGGCGACCAACAGAACGCGATCAAAAGTCACGGATTCGCCAGTAGCGATTTCCAGTTTTTCGATCTTCAGGTATTCACCTGGGGCGACCTTGTATTGCTTGCCACCAGTAACAATTACTGCGTACGACATGGTATTTCTCCGATAATCCTGCTCACCCAGCGCTTTATAAGAAGAGGTATTGGCTGGCATGGCTGCATGGGCTGGAAGGCCCGGATGCAATTGCGTAAGGCAGGTGCTGCCCAGGAAGTTCAGGGTGCGCGATTGTACGCAAGCCGCAAGCGCCTTGCAAGAGGCCGTCCATCGCGCCTTGACAGGCCCAGGCGTGGGTCCTAGCATGCCGCGCAACCCTTCTGGAGCACCTGTCGCTGATGCAACCCCAAGCTTTCTACCGCGCGGTGGCGGACGATTTTAGCGCCGTCGACGGCATCATCAAGAAGCAGCTGACTTCCCGAGTGCCGCTGGTATCGAAAATCGGCGATTACATTACTTCGGCCGGGGGCAAACGCCTGCGTCCTTTGTTGGTGCTGTTGTGTGGCAAGGCCTTGGGCCGCGAAGGCGACGACATGCGCCTGCTGGCCGCCACCATCGAATTCCTGCACACCGCGACCCTGCTGCATGACGACGTGGTCGACATGTCCGGCATGCGCCGCGGCCGCTCGACCGCCAACGCCATGTGGGGCAACGCCCCAAGCGTGCTGGTGGGCGACTTCCTGTATTCGCGCTCGTTCGAAATGATGGTCGAGCTGGGCTCGATGCCGGTGATGAAGATCCTGTCCCAGGCCACGCGCATCATCGCCGAAGGCGAAGTGCTGCAGCTGTCCAAGGTGCGCGACGCCAGCACCACGGAAGAAACCTATATGGAAGTCATCCGCGGCAAGACGGCGATGCTCTTCGAAGCCTCGACCCACAGCGCCGCCGCCCTGGCCGGCGCCAGCGCCGAGCAAAGCGAAGCGTTGCGCACCTTTGGCGATCACCTGGGCGTGGCCTTCCAGTTGGTGGACGACCTGCTGGACTACAAGGGCGACGCCGAGACTTTGGGCAAGAACGTCGGGGACGACCTGGCCGAAGGCAAGCCGACCCTGCCGCTGATCTACACCATGCGCGAAGGCACTCCTGAGCAGGCGGCACTGGTACGCCAGGCGATCCAGAAAGGCGGGATCGAAGACCTGGAGAGCATCCGGGAAGCGGTTGAAGCCTCCGGCTCGCTGGACTACACCGCAAAACTGGCCCGCGACTACGTCGCCCGCGCAATCAAATGCCTCGACGCCCTGCCGGCCAGCGAATACCGCGATGCGTTGGTGGAACTGAGCGAGTTTGCGGTGGCTCGCACCCATTGATGGCATGAAGCCCCTGTGGGAGCGAGCTTGCTCGCGATAGCGTTGGGTCAGTAAGCTTGATGCTGATTGGCAGACCGCTATCGCGAGCAAGCTCGCTCCCACAAGGGTATTTCACTGCCCTGCCCTTCGCGGCCTAAAACCCTATATAATGTGCGCCCTTTTACCCTCCTGATACCCAAGGAACCTTAGTGAGCACGTTGCCTCCCTGCCCGAAATGCAATTCCGAATACACCTACGAAGACGGTACTCAACTGGTCTGCCCGGAGTGTGCCCACGAATGGTCTGCCAGCGGTGAAGCTGAAACGGCGTCCGATGAGACGGTGAAGAAGGATTCGGTCGGCAATGTCCTGCAGGACGGCGACACCATCACTGTGATCAAGGACCTGAAGGTCAAAGGCACGTCGCTGGTGGTCAAGGTGGGCACCAAGGTCAAGAACATCCGTTTGTGCGATGGTGATCACGACATCGACTGCAAGATCGACGGCATCGGCCCGATGAAGCTCAAGTCCGAGTTCGTCAGAAAAGTCTGAGCCGTGCGTATTCCATCCCACGCCCCGCGTGGGATGGTGCTTCACCCTCCCCGCTCCACCCCCCATTTACGCCTCCGAGCCAAGCGCGAGCCGATTGAGCTGCCGCAACCCACCGTCAGAAAAACAATTCGAAAACCAATAGAGCCTTGCTATTTAGCGAATAAGAATTATTCTCATAACGCCCATCAAGGAGATGAGAACCATGACTTATTTGATCGATGCCTGGCTGGACCGCCCACACCCTTACCTGAGAATCCTGCATCGGGAAACCGGGGAAGTCTGTGCGGTGCTTGAAGAAGAAGCCCTGAACGAACTGCAGGACCAGGGGGATCTGGACCTCAACAGCCTCAATTCCAGCGAGCCGCTGGTGCTCAAGGAACTGGTGCGCAATCTGTTCCTGTTCTGTTACGCCCGGGCGTTGCGCCCTACGGCGGATTTCAATGGCAGGTTTCATGGATGAAGCGCGCAAACCCTGTGGGAGCGAGCCTGCTCGCGATAGCGGTGTGACATTCAACATCAATATTGACTGACCGACCGTCATCGCGAGCAGGCTCGCTCCCACAAAAGCCTGCTTAAGCGTTGATGCCTTACAGAACGTCCAACAGCTCGACGTCAAACACCAGTACGCTGTGCGGCGGAATGCTGCCAACGCCTTGAGCGCCGTAAGCCAGTTCGCTTGGCACGTACAAACGCCATTTGCTGCCGGCGTTCATCAATTGCAAGGCTTCGGTCCAGCCTGGGATCACGCCACCCACCGGGAATTCGGCAGGCTGGCCACGATCGTAGGAGCTGTCGAACACAGTGCCATCGATCAGGGTCCCATGGTAATGGGTACGCACCTGGTCTTCACGGCTCGGCTTGGCGCCTTCGCCCTGAGTCAGCACTTCAAATTGCAGGCCCGAGGCCAGGGTGGTGATGCCTTCGCGCTTGGCGTTTTCAGCCAGGAATGCACGACCTTCGCCAGCGGCGGCTTCTGCCTTGGCGGCAGCTTCGGCCTGCATGATTTCGCGAATGACTTTGAAGCTGGCGGACATCTCGTCCTGGCCCACACGGCTCGGCTTGCCGGCGAAAGCGTCGGTCAGGCCAGCCAGGATTGCGTCCAGGCTCACGCCCGGTGGCGGGTTGTCGCGCAGTTGGTCACCCAACTGACGGCCAATGCCGTAGCTGACGCGGGTTTCGTCGGTGGACAGGTTAACTTCGGACATGATGCTGCTCCGCTGTGCGGACGGCTCGGGAATTTGCCGTGCTTGACACAGCGCCTCCCGGAGCGCCCGGAACCAAAAGGGCGAGCAGACTAGCACAGATGCCGCGGCGGGTGACGAGCCCCCTGATCAAAGCGCCGCCACCAGAAACGACAACGCCCGCCTGCTTTGCAACAGACGGGCGGTGCGCCGCAGCGATGAACGGACCTCAGTGCTTGGTCAGTTTATCCAGATAACCCATGGCAAACGCCGAAACCACGAAGGTCATGTGAATGATCACGTACCACATCAGGTGCTCGGGATCGACGTTCTTGGCGTCCATGAAGATGCGCAGCAGGTGAATCGAGGAAATGGCAACGATCGAGGCCGCGACCTTCATCTTCAGCGAGGACGAATCCATGGTCCCGAGCCAGTTGAGCTTTTCCTTGTCGGAATCGATGTCCAGTTGCGAGACGAAGTTCTCGTAGCCGGAAATCATCACCATCACCAACAGGCCGCCCACCAGCGCCATGTCGATCAGCGACAGCAGCACCAGAATCAGCTCGGATTCGGCCATGGCAAACACATTGGGAATGATGTGAAAGACTTCCTGGAAGAACTTCAGGGCCAGGGCCAGCAAGCCGAGGGACAGCCCGAAATAGATCGGCGCCAGCAGCCAACGGGAGGCGTACATTGCATTTTCGATAAAGCGTTCCATTGAGTCTCACACCAGGGCTGAAAAATCGCGGCGAGTATATCAGTCACGACCTGGGTCATAAACGCCAGGCCCATCCGCGACTTCAGCCCTTGGAGCTAAACCGTACTGCCAGCGCCCGCACGATGACGGCTTTCAATGCAACGGGCGAAACTCGAAGCCGTCAACGCTGCGACAACGGCCTCCATTGATTTCCCGCAATTGGGCCTGCATGTGCAGGCACCAGATCTGCGGGTCGTCGGCCAGCTCATAACCATGCGTTGTCAGGCTTTGCACAATGGTGTCGAGAATGGACTCAGCGGCATTCGGGCCGGGAAAAGGGCCTTGGGCCTTGATGGCCGAAGGTTGTTCGCCAGCCATTCCGGCGGCGAAGAGCAAGGTCCACATACCGGTATCTCCCGCCAGCGGACGGATGGCGCATTCGATACGGGTCACAAGGCCCAGGCATTGACGAGTGAGGCAAAGGTTGCGCGACATGGCGGCGCCCCTCGATAGATCCGGTATTCAGCCTCAGGACAAGGCTGTTTCGATCCGATGATGGCTCTCGTTATCCTTGAACTGAGGATAGAAGAAAAGTTCCGGCCGCAAGTCCCGCCGAGACCAGAATGCGCCGAATGGTCATAGTGTGAATATTGACGCCAAAGTGGTGGCACTTTTTAGCCATCACCACAAACAATTGTGGGAGCGAGCCTGTGGGAGCAAAGCTTGCTCGCGATGACGTCGTCACAGACAACACCTCTGTTGGCTGTAATACCGCTATCGCGAGCAAGCTTTGCTCCCACAAAGCTCGCTCCCACATTGACTTACTCCGACCTGGAACGCATCAAGCCGGCTTGGCCTCCGCCAGCGCCTGTTGCGCCAGTTCCTTTTCCGCTTCCTTGATGTCGTCTTCGCTGATCATCTCCGCGATCACCCGCAGCCGTTCCACCACCCGGGCATTGACGCTCCCTTCGGGGAACTCACCGTTTTCATCCGGCTCGCCGGCCGGCTCACCCACCAGCAGGCTCAGGGCTTCGTCGGCCTGGCGCACCGCATAAACGTGGAACTGCCCGGCGCGCACGGCGGCGAGCACCTTCTCGTCGAGCATCAGGGTGGCGACGTTGGCCTGGGGGATGATCGCCCCCTGCTCGCCGGTCAGCCCACGGGCTTCGCAGAGGCGGAAGAAGCCTTCGATCTTCTCGTTGACCCCGCCCACCGCCTGCACTTCACCGAACTGGTTGATCGAGCCGGTGATAGCGAAACACTGCTTGAGCGGCGTCTTCGACAAGGCAGAAATCAGCGTGCACGCCTCACCCAAGGACGCGCTGTCGCCGTCCACGTAGCCGTAGGATTGCTCCAGGGCGATGCTGGCCGAGATCGCCAGAGGAAACTCCTGAGCGTACCGGCTGCCTAGGTAACCGGTGAGGATCATCACGCCCTTGGAGTGGATCGGCTGGCCGAGGTTGACCTCTCGCTCGATGTCGACGATGCCGCTGCCGCCGGGGTAGACCGTGGCGGAAATCCGCGCCGGCACGCCGAACGCCGAATCCCCCACCTCCAGCACCGTCAAGCCGTTGCACTTGCCTACGGCCGCGCCGTCGGTGTCGATCAGGATGATTCCCGCCAGCATGTCGTCGAGGATCCGCGCCGAGACGCGCCCGGTGCGGGTGGCCTTGGCCTTGAGGGCGCGTTCGATGTGACCGGCATCAGTCATCTCGTCACCGGCCAACTGACGAATGAAATCCGCCTCGCTGACCAGCTGGAACAGATCGCCAATCCGCGCCGACAAACGCCCCTGATGTTCGGCCAGGCGCGCACTGTAGGTGGCCAGGCGCGCCACCGCATCGGCGGTCAACGGGGCCATGCCCTCCTCCGAAGTACGGGTCTTGAGCAACTGGGCGAACTGCTCCAGGCTTTCATCCCCCATCGGAATGTCTTCGTCGAAATCCACCAGCACGCGAAACATTTCCTGGAAGTCCGAATCCAGGTCCTGCAAGGCGTAGTAGAGCTGGCGGGCGCCGATGATCACCACTTTGACTTGCAGTGGAATGTGCTGCGGGGTCAGGGTGACCGTGGCCAGACGCCCCAGCTCGCCCAGTGGCGACTCCATTTTCAGTTTGCGCGATTGCAGGGCACGTTTTAGTGCATCCCACACGAACGGCTCGCCAAGCATTTTTTCTGCTTCAAGGATCAGGAAACCACCGTTGGCCCGGTGCAACGCCCCCGGGCGCAGTTGTCGATAGGTGGTGTAGAGCGCGCCCTGGTCAGTGCTGTATTCAATGCGCCCAAACAGGTTGTCGTAGGTCGGGTGCGGTTCAAACACCACCGGCGCGCCACCGCTGGTTGGGTGCCCTACCATCAGGCTCGGGGCGTATTGCTCCTCCAGGAGCTTGCGGGCAATGGCGTCGGTCTTGCTGTCGTCCACCAACTGCTCGACCACCGTTTTGAGCAAGTAGACCTGCATGGCTTGCAAGTAGCCGCAGACCGCGGCGTTCTCTGCGTACTTTTCCGACAGCGGCGCCAGCAACGGTTGCAGGGCCAGGGTGATGGTTTCTTCGTTAAGTTGACGCAACTGGTTGCTGGACTCGCGCTTCCACTGCGGCAGGCTGGCGAGCTCTTCGTTCAGGCGTTCTTCCAGGCCCGAGATGTCGTCATGAAAACGCTCGCGCTCGGACTCCGGCAACTGGGCGAATTCCGCTTCGTCCAGGGCCTTGCCCTCGCTCATCGGCGTGAAGGCGATGTTGCTGCTGTCACGGTACAGGGCGACATCCTTCTCCAGCGCCAGGCGCTCGATGACATCCAGGGCGCGGTCGTAGCGCTGGTTGAAAGCACGGTCGATGGCGCTTTTCTTCTGTTGATAGGACGGATGCTCGAACACTGCCGGGAAAGTCGCCAGGAGGTTGTCGATCAGGCCGTTGATGTCGGCGATGAAAGCCCCCGCCGTACCCGATGGCAGCTCCAGGGCGCGGGGTTCGCGGGGCTCATCGAAATTATTGACGTAGACCCAGTCCGCCGGGGTCTGCATACGCTTGCCTTCGGCCTTGAGATAACGCTTTACGAACGAAAACCGGCCAGTGCCGGGCTCTCCCATGACAAATACGTTGTAACCGGGGCGCGGCATGGCCACGCCGAACTGCAATGCTTCGACCGCACGCTCCTGGCCAAGCACACCGCGGAAGGGTTCCAGATCATTGGTGGTAGAGAAGCTGAACTGTTCAGCGGAAAACGGGCGGGTCAGCGCTTCGGGCGCTAGACGCAAGCTGGCAGCAACAGGATCAGGCATCGGGCTTCCTTACATCAGGCGGGGCAGATAGCGGCATTCTGGCGCTGCCTGCACCTGACTGGCAAGAAGCGCCTCAGGCCAAAGCATAGTCCAGGGGCATCCCCTGAGCCCGAGCCCGTAAATTCATGACACTGCTGTTACTTTTTGCAAAATGTCACGGAACCCCAGGATCGTGCCTAAACTCCAAATTGCGCGGCTGGAACAATAACCGGCCCACTGGCCTGTAGGGTCAGACCCTGTCCATTGGTATGCACATAAAAGAGAACATAGCTATGAAACGGATTCTTCTCGGTACTCTCTTCACCGCTGTATCCCTCAACGCCATGGCTCAGGCGCCAGGCGGTCCGGATTGCGGCTGGGGCAACATGCTGTTCGAAGGTCAGCGTGGCACCCCAGCTCACTTCCTGGCATCCACCACCAACGGCACCTCGGGCAACGCCACCTTCGGCATGACATCCGGCACCAACGGTTGCTCGACCAACGCGGCACTGACCTACGGTGGCAAGTCCTGGCTGGCCATGAATGGCATGATGAACGAGCTGTCCGAAGACATGGCCAAGGGCCAAGGCGAAGCGCTCACCACCTACGCCGTAGTACTGGGCGTGGCACCGGAAGACCGTGCGCATTTCTCCGCTGTCACTCACGAGCACTTCCAGCAGATCTTCAGCAAGGCTGATGTGACCGCAGAAGACGTGCATACCAACACCCTGGCCGTGCTGAAAAGCGACCCACGCCTGGCCAAGTACGCCACTCCAGCTTAAGCTCGACACCACTCGCTCCTCTCGGGGAGCGGGTTTTCTTTTTGGGGCCCCTTCCGGTCTTTATTTTTCGATTGTCCAAGTAGCCAACTATGCTCAAACGCCTTGCCTGGCTGGCGCTCTGTGTGTGCGCCCCGTTGTCCGCCGCACCTCATGTCGACCCTCAACGCTTGCAGCAACTGGCCAACGACCGTTTCTGGATTTCCCTGGGCCACTACGAAACCGCCAAGCTCGGTGGCTGGCGCAGCTATATCAGCGACAAAGAGTTTTTCCTCGCTCCCGACGGCAACGAACATCCCGACCACGAACTGGCCGCCACGGTGCAAGCGCTGTACGGCCCGGCCAGTGCTGGTCAGCAACACGCCCAATGTGTGTACCCGGCGCGAACACGCTGGCTGAAGGCGCAGCTCAACCTGACGGATCTGCCGACGGTTGACTGCAGCGAATTCACCCAATGGTTCAAGGATGTCGCGCCCCACAGCGCGGTGATGATTTTTCCGGCCGCCTACCTGAACAGCCCATCTTCGATGTTTGGCCACACCCTGCTGCGCATCGACCAGGCCGATGTGCAAAGCGACAAGACCGCGCTGCTCAGCTATGCGATCAACTTCGGTGCCTACATCGAAGGCTCGGACAACAGCATTCTGTATGCCTGGAAAGGCCTGATGGGCGGTTACCCGGGCCTGTTCGCCCTGGTGCCCTATCAGGAAAAACTCTCCGAGTACCGCAGCCTGGAAAACCGCGACCTGTGGGAATACCGCCTCAATCTGAGCCAGGTGGAAACCGAGCGCATGGTCGAGCATGTGTGGGAACTCAAGCAGATTGAGTTCGACTATTTTTTCTTCGACGAAAACTGCTCCTATCGCCTGCTCGAACTGCTGCAAGTGGCCCGTCCCAGCCTGCGGCTGACCGAACAGTTCCCGTTGACGGCGATTCCCACCGACACCGTGAAGGCGGTGAAAGAAGCCGGGCTGGTGGAAAGCATCGAATACCGGCCCTCCCGTGAGCGGGAACTGCTCAGCCGCGCCGAACCACTCACCGACGACGAGCAGCAATGGGTGCTGAAAGTCAGCGCCGACCAGAAACAACTGCAGACTTCAGCATTCAAGGCATTGCCTCGCGCTCGCCAGGCGCTGATCATCGACGCCGCCTATCGCCTGGAGCGCTACCGCGCCAACGGCCAGGAACGCGACCCACAGCGCGCCCAGCGCAGTTTCGAACTGTTGCGGGCGATCAACCAGAACCCCGCGCCGGAACTCGACATCCCGCAACCGGGCCTGCCCGAGGATGGCCACGAGTCGCGCACCTGGCAGGCTGGCCTCGGCACTCGTGGCGACCGGGCGTTCGGCGAATATGGCCTGCGCATGGCCTATCACGACCTCAACGACAACGCCGAGAGTTTCCCGTTGGGCGCACAGATCGAGATCCTGCAACTGAAGCTGCGCCAGTACGAAGGCAATGACTGGCAGGTGCAACAGCTGGACCTTGCAACCATTCGCTCCCTGACTCCGCGCAACGAACTGCTGCAGCCGCTGTCCTGGCAAGTCACCGGCGGCCTGGAGCGGGTGCCGGGCAAGCACGACGACGAAACCCTGGTCAGCCACGTCAATGGCGGAGCCGGCGGCACCTGGGCACTGGGTGACGACATGCTGGGGTTTGCCTTGGGCACGGTGCGGGTCGAACACAACAACGACTTCGCCCAGTTCATCGCTCCGGCCGCAGGCTTCAACACTGGCGTGCTGTGGAAAAACCCGCTGGGCAACTTGAGCCTGGAGGCCAAAGGCGACTATTTCATCAACGGCGAAGTGCGCCGTAGCGTGAGCCTGAACCAGCAATGGGAACTGTCACGCAACCTCGGTCTGCGCCTGAGTGCCCAGCGCGAATTCAGCCATCTGGCGTCACCGGAGAACGAAGTGATGCTGGAGGTGAAGTGGTATCACTATTGACCGGGGCATACCCCGCACTCACCTAAGCGAACAGATTCATCACAGCGCTTTCACATCGGCCTGACGTATCCACTTCTAAACTTCTCTTATGAGTGGATCAGGCAGGAATGCAAAAAAAATGAGGCGCGCGGTGGTGCTGAGTGTGGTGATGTTGCTCGGTGGCTGCGAAACCACCCACGAAAACCTGATCGCCCGGGGTTACCCTCCGGCATTCGCCGACGGCTTTGATGACGGTTGCAGCAGCGGCCGGCAGGCAGCCGGCGTGATCACCGGCCAGTTCAGGAAGGACGTGCCACGGTATCTCAAGGACGCTCCCTATGCCGAAGGCTGGAGCGACGGTTTCCGTCAATGCCAGGCCATGCGCGAAAGTGAGGAGCGTAACGCTTACCGCGAACGCCATTGGGACGAGCGAGAACGGGCCTGGCAGCAGCAGAAGGACCAGGACGCAGCCCGGGCTTATCGCTCACAGTGAGTCGCGTACAGACATCCGCTGAAACCAAAAGCCTGCGACCATGGCCCAAACTCCAATAGAGGAGAACATCATGAGTCGCGCCTTCGTCAATGAGGACAACGCCGCTGCCCAGGCAGATCAGCCGGTCGAACGCCAGGTCAGCGCGCAACCCAATTACGTCACGCCCGCCGGACTCGCCCAATTACAGGCCCGGGTCGCTGAGCTGCAGGCGCTGCACAGCCAGCAGGTGGCCAAGGGAGAACTGGCGGACAAGCAGCGAATCGCGGATATCGAACGGGATCTGCGGTATTTCAATCAGCGTTTGCAAAGCGCGCAGGTCGTTACGCCAACCTCATTGGATCAGGTGCGGATCGGGCATTGGGTGACCTTTGTCGATGAGCATGACCACGAGCAGCGAGTGCAGTTGGTGGGTGAAGATCAGGCCGATGCGGCCAGCGGACTGGTCAATTGGGGCTCGCCGCTGGGGCGGGCGTTGCTGGGGACGAAAGTTGGCGATGAAGTGATCTGGAAACGGCCGGTGGGGGATTTGACCATTGAAGTGGTGGCGATAGAACCGGGGTGATCTTGCCGGCCTCATCGCGAGCAGGCTCGCTCCCACAGGAATCGCGCCTCACCGTGCAGCTTGTGGCTGACCCAAAACCACTGTGGGAGCGAGCCCCACCGTGCAGCTTGTGACTGACCCAAACCAGTGTGGGAGCGAGCCTGCTCGCGATGGCGGCGGGTCAGGCAACTTACGCTGGCTGATCCACCGCTATCGCGAGCAGGCTCGCTCCCACAGGGTTTGTCGCTCGGTCGCCGGCCGAATCAGGCCAACTTCTTGTGCCTTACGCGGTGCGGCTGGGCAGCGGCTTCGCCCAGGCGTTTCTTGCGATCGGCCTCATACTCGGTGTAGTTGCCTTCGAAGAACACCGCTTGCGAGTCGTCTTCGTACGCCAGGATGTGGGTCGCCACACGGTCGAGGAACCACCGGTCGTGGGAGATCACAATCGCTGCGCCCGGGAAGTCCAGCAGGGCTTCTTCCAGGGAACGCAGGGTTTCGACGTCGAGGTCGTTGGACGGTTCGTCGAGTAGCAGGACGTTGCCGCCCTCCTTCAAGGTCAACGCCAGGTGCAAGCGACCGCGTTCACCACCGGACAGGTCCTTGACGAACTTCTGCTGGTCGCCGCCCTTGAAGTTGAAGCGGCCCACGTAGGTGCGCGACGGAATTTCATAGTTGCCGATGCGGATCTGGTCGGAACCGTCGGAGATCTGCTGGAACACGGTCTTGCTGCCGTCCAGGTCTTCACGGCTCTGGTCGACACAGGCCAGCTGCACGGTTTCGCCGATTTCGATGGTGCCCGAATCCGGTGTTTCCTTGCCCATCAGCATGCGGAACAGTGTGGATTTACCCGCACCGTTACCACCGATCACACCGACAATGGCGCCTTTGGGCATGGCGAACGACAGGTTGTCGATCAGCACGCGGTCGCCGTAGCCCTTGGTGACGTTCTTGAATTCGATGACCTTGTCGCCCAGGCGCGGACCGGCCGGGATGTAGATCTCGTTGGTTTCACTGCGCTTCTGGAATTCCTGAGACTGCATTTCCTCGAAGCGTTGCAGACGTGCCTTGGATTTGGACTGGCGGGCCTTGGCGCCTTTGCGCACCCACTCCAGTTCTTCCTTCATGGCTTTTTCATGGGCCGACTGCTGCTTGGATTCCTGGGCCAGACGATCGGACTTGGCTTCGAGCCAGCCCGAGTAGTTGCCTTCGTAAGGAATACCCGCGCCGCGGTCCAGTTCCAGGATCCAGCCGGCGACGTTGTCCAGGAAGTAACGGTCGTGCGTGATCGCGACCACAGTGCCCGGGAAATCGTGCAGGAAGTGTTCGAGCCAGGCGACGGAATCGGCGTCCAGGTGGTTGGTCGGCTCGTCGAGCAACAGCATGTCCGGCGCCGACAGCAGCAGGCGGCACAGAGCCACACGACGCTTTTCACCACCAGAGAGGTGTTCAACCTTGGCATCCCAGGCCGGCAGGCGCAGCGCATCGGCGGCGACTTCCAGCTGGCGATCCAGGTTATGGCCATCGCTGGCCTGCAGGATCGCTTCGAGCTTGGCCTGTTCGGCGGCCAGCTTGTCGAAGTCGGCATCCGGTTCGGCGTAGGCCGCGTAGACCTCGTCCAGGCGCGTCTGGGCATCCTTGATCACGCTGACCGCCTCCTCGACCACTTCCCGTACGGTCTTGGTCGGATCCAGCTGAGGCTCTTGAGGCAGGTAACCGATGTTCAAGTCGGGCATCGGACGGGCTTCACCGTCGAACTCGTTGTCGACACCGGCCATGATTTTCAGCAGCGTGGACTTACCCGAACCGTTGAGGCCCAGTACGCCGATCTTGGCCCCGGGGAAGAACGACAGTGAAATGTTTTTCAGGATTTCCCGCTTCGGCGGAACAACTTTGCTCAGCCGATGCATGGTGAAGACGTATTGAGCCATGGTGAACCTAGCGTCAGTGACAGGTGAAAAGAACGAGCCAGGCCATGCGCGGCGCCGGCGCTTGACGGTCATCAATGCCGGCGGGCAGATAAAGCCTGGGAATCGGAGCTTGCGCGCTCTTGTTTGACCGGCAAAGCTACCTCAACCATCGGTCAAGGTCCAGCCACCAGGGGCTGGCACTTTGCCACAAGTCAAGGCATGCTAGCCGCCCTTTGGGCGTCCGGCTTATAGTGCACGTCGCGCCAGTCCAGCAAACTGCAGGATTACAGCTTGTCCAACGTCACGCCGACCCTGTCCCCACGCGCACCGACTGCTGCGAGCGGCTCGCCCCTGCGCGGGACATTGAAGGGCGCGCTGGCCACACTGGTGCTCTTGCTGCTTGGGTTGCTCTTCTGGCAGTTGCTTGATCAATTGCGCGAAACCCAGCAGCAACAGCGCCAGTACACCATCGATTACACCGCCGACCTGGCCGCGCAAGTCAGCCTGAACATGGCCTTGAATGCGCAGATCGCCCTCAACCTGCTACCGATCGTCGAACAACCGCAGAGCGCCGACGAACAGCAGGCCCTGTTGCGCAAACTCCAGCAATCGTTGCCCGAGCTACACAGCCTGGCGTTGCTGAGCCCTTCCGGCCGGGTGCTCAGCGACAGTGATCCTGCCAGCCACGATGCCGATTACCTGGCAGAGCTGGTACGGCGCAGTCGGGCCCAGGCGCACTATTTCAGCAATGCCGATGACGGCTCCGTGGTGCATCTGTTGTTGCACCAGGCCAGCGGCAGCAGCCGCAGCTATTGGGCGCTGCGCCTGACCCCAACCTTCTTTTCGACCCTGACCAAGCAGGCCGATACAGGCATGCGCCCACTGTGGCTGGTGGAAAACCGCCTCAACCAGCAAATCATCAGCCGGGACGAAAGCCTGCCCTCGGCCAGCCCTACCCGGCTGTCCCCGGATGATCTGAGCAACACCGTGCTGACCGTGCCCCTGAGCAGCAGCGACTGGCAGTTGCGTGGACTGTTCGACCGGCGCCAGGTGCTGGAGCAATTGCTGCCGGCCTTCATTGGCAAATGCCTGCTAGGCCTGGCGTTTTCAATGCTGCCGGTAATCGCGCTCTTGAGCATGCGCCGCCGCCAGCGTCAGTTGCACGAGGGCCGCCGACGCTACCAGGATATTTTCGAAGGCACCGGCGTCGCGCTCTGCGTGCTTGACCTGTCGAGCCTCAAGGCGTTTTTTGAAAGGACCGGCCTGCGCAACGGCGACCAGTTGCGCGCCTGGTTGGCAGTCCCTCACCAGCTTGAACAACTGCAGCAGGAAGTTCACGTCACCGAGGTCAATCAGATGGCGTTGAAGCTGCTCAACGTCAATTCCTGCGAACGGGCCTGGCAACTGCTGGTCGGCAATGCTGCCCAGGACAACAACCCGGTGGGTTCGAAGCTGCTCGAAGCGCTGCTCGACCAGCACAAGCAGTTGGAGCTGGAAATCAAGCTGCAGGACGCTCATGGCCGTGATCAGCACCTATGGCTGGTGCTGCGTCTGCCGGAAAAACAACAGGACTACAACGCCGTCATCCTGAGCATCAGCGACATTACCAGCCGCAAGCTGATCGAACTGTCGCTGCTCGAACGCGAAGGCTTCTGGTCCGACGTGGTGCGCACCGTACCGGACCATCTCTATGTGCAAGACGTGATCAGCCAGCGGATGATCTTCAGCAACCATCACCTGGGACAGACCCTGGGGTACGACCGCACCGAACTGCACCAGATGGGCGAATACTTCTGGGAAATCCTGCTGCACAGCGAAGACGCCGACCACTATCACAACTTGCGCCAGGCACAACGCCAGGCCGGGTATGCGCAACTGCTGCAATGCCAGCTGCGCTTTCGCCATCGCAATGGCAAATGGCGGCGCTTCGACATTCGCGAACAAGCCCTGGCCCGGGACCGGCACGATCAGGTGACACGCATCATCGGCGTAGCCAAGGACATCACCGAACAGATCGAAGCCAGCGAATCGCTGCGCGACAGCGAACAACGCTACCGGATGCTCGCCGAAAGCATCAGCGACGTGATTTTCTCCACCAACAGCAAGCTTTCGCTCAACTACGTCAGCCCCTCGGTGCAAGCAGTGCTGGGCTACAGCGCTGACTGGATATTCCAGAACGGCTGGCAATCGACCATCGCCAACCCGCAACAACTGACCGGCATCTACACCTTGATGGATCGAGTCAGCAAAGCCCTCGACAAGCCTGAGCAACTGGCCGAATTGCGTAACCAGATGCAGACCCAGCTGTTTCTGTTCGACTGCCTGCGCGCCGACGGGCGCAAGATCCCCATCGAGCTGCGGCTGGTACTGGTGTGGGATGAGCACGGCGCGTTCGAAGGCGTGCTGGGCGTGGGCCGCGATATCAGCCAGCAAAGACGCGCCGAAAAAGACCTGCGCATGGCCGCCACGGTATTCGAGCATTCGACCTCGGCGATCCTGATCACCGACCCGGCCGGTTACATTGTCCAGGCCAACGAAGCCTTCAGCCGCGTCAGCGGGTATGCGGTGTCGCAGGTGCTGGACCAGTTGCCCAACATGCTGACCGTGGACGAGCAGCAGGAAGCCCACCTGCGCTACGTGCTCAAGCAGTTGCAGCAACACAGCACGTGGGAAGGCGAGGTCTGGCTCAAGCGCCGCAATGGCGAGCACTATCCGGCCTGGGTCGGCATCACGGCGGTGCTGGACGATGAAGGCGACCTGGCCAGCTACGTGTGCTTCTTCAGCGACATCAGCGAACGCAAGGCCAGCGAACAGCGCATCCATCGCCTGGCCTACTACGACGCGTTGACCCACCTGCCCAACCGCACGCTGTTTCAGGATCGCCTGCACACCGCGCTGCAATCGGCCGAGCGCCAGAAAAACTGGGTCGTGCTGATGTTCCTCGACCTGGACCGCTTCAAGCCGATCAACGACTCCCTGGGCCACGCCGCCGGCGACCGGATGCTCAAGGAAATGGCCACGCGGCTGCTCGGCTGCGTGGCCGACGACGACACCGTGGCGCGCATGGGCGGCGACGAATTCACCCTGCTGCTGCAACCGCGTTCCAGCCGCGAAATGGCGCTCAACCGGGCGATCAACGTGGCCGAGCAGATCCTCGCCAGCCTGGTCCGACCGTTCGTACTGGAAGGTCGGGAGTTCTTCGTCACCGCCAGCATCGGTATCGCCCTGAGCCCTCAGGACGGCAACGAGCTGAGTCAGCTGATGAAGAACGCCGACACGGCCATGTATCACGCCAAGGAGCGCGGCAAGAACAACTTCCAGTTCTACCAGGCCGACATGAACGCCAGCGCCCTGGAACGACTGGAGCTGGAAAGCGACCTGCGCCACGCCCTGGAGCAGAACGAGTTCGTGCTGTATTACCAGCCACAGTTCAGCGGCGACGGCAAACGCCTGACCGGCGCCGAGGCCTTGCTGCGCTGGCGCCATCCACGACGCGGGCTGGTGCCGCCAGGGGACTTCATCCCGGTCCTCGAAGAGCTCGGGTTGGTGGTGGACGTCGGTGACTGGGTGATCAGCGAAGCCTCTCGGCAGCTCAAGACCTGGCACCAGGCCAAGGTCCGGGTGCCGAAAGTCTCGGTCAACATTTCGGCCCGGCAGTTCTCCGATGGCCAGCTCGGCACGCGCATCGCCAACATCCTGCGTAGCACCGGCCTGCCGCCGGCCTGTCTGGAACTGGAACTGACCGAAAGCATCCTGATGCGTGAAGTCAGCGAGGCGATGCAGATCCTGGCCGGGCTGAAAAACCTGGGCCTGAGCATCGCCGTGGATGACTTCGGCACCGGTTATTCGTCCCTCAACTACCTCAAGCAATTCCCCATCGACGTGTTGAAAATCGACCGCACCTTTGTCGATGGCCTGCCATCCGGCGAACAGGACGCCCAGATCGCCCGGGCGATCATCGCCATGGCCCACAGCCTCAACCTGGCGGTGATTGCCGAAGGGGTCGAAACCCACGAGCAACTGGACTTTCTGCGCGAGCACGGCTGCGATGAAGTCCAGGGCTACCTGTTCGGCCGGCCGATGCCGGCCAACCGGTTTGAGGCGCAGTTCAGCAATGATGCGCTGTTCATGCTCGACTGAAAGCTTGTGCTGGCCGGGCGGGCCTCATCGCGAGCAGGCTCGCTCCCACAGGGGGAACGCATTTCAAAATGTGGGAGCGGGCTTGCTCGCGAAGGGGCCAGTCCGGGCATCGCTGAATCCCGGCCTCATCGCGAGCAGGCTCGCTCCCACAATTGTTTTTGGCTGTCCTTGGAATAGACATACGCCACAGCCCCCCTGTGGGAGCGAGCCTGCTCGCGATGAGGCCAGTACAGGCAGCGTGAATCCCATTCGTCCGCGACATGACGTCCTTTCATATGCCTTCCAAAACCGGTTGGGTTAGAATGCCCCCCTTTTCTGCCCCCGATCCTTGAGGACCGCCATGTTCAGCCGTGATTTGACTATTGCCAAGTACGACGCCGATCTCTTTGCCGCCATGGAGCAAGAAGCTCAGCGCCAGGAAGAGCACATTGAGCTGATCGCTTCGGAAAACTACACCAGCCCCGCGGTGATGGAAGCTCAAGGCTCGGTACTGACCAACAAGTACGCCGAAGGCTATCCAGGCAAGCGCTACTACGGTGGTTGCGAGTTCGTCGACGTGGTCGAGCAACTGGCCATCGACCGCGCCAAGGAACTGTTCGGTGCCGACTATGCCAACGTCCAGCCTCACGCCGGTTCCCAGGCCAACGCCGCTGTCTACCTGGCGCTGCTGTCGGCCGGTGACACCATTCTGGGCATGAGCCTGGCCCACGGCGGTCACCTGACCCACGGCGCCAGCGTTTCGTCTTCGGGCAAGCTGTACAACGCCATCCAGTACGGCATCGACGGCAATGGCCTGATCGACTACGACGAAGTCGAGCGCCTGGCACTCGAGCACAAGCCGAAAATGATCGTGGCCGGTTTCTCCGCCTACTCGCAGATCCTCGACTTCCCACGTTTCCGCGAAATCGCCGACAAGGTCGGTGCCTACCTGTTCGTGGACATGGCGCACGTTGCGGGCCTGGTTGCCGCTGGCGTCTACCCGAACCCGGTGCCATTCGCCGACGTCGTCACCACCACCACCCACAAGACCCTGCGCGGTCCACGTGGTGGCCTGATCCTGGCTCGTGCCAACGCCGACATCGAGAAAAAGCTCAACTCCGCCGTATTCCCCGGCGCCCAGGGTGGTCCGCTGGAACACGTGATCGCCGCCAAGGCGATCTGCTTCAAGGAAGCGCTGCAGCCTGAGTTCAAGGCTTACCAGCAACAAGTGGTGAAAAACGCCAAGGCCATGGCCGGCGTATTCATCGAGCGTGGCTTCGACGTAGTGTCCGGCGGGACCGAGAACCACCTGTTCCTGCTGTCGCTGATCAAGCAGGACATCTCCGGCAAAGACGCCGACGCAGCGCTGGGCAAGGCGTTCATCACCGTGAACAAGAACTCGGTGCCCAATGACCCACGCTCCCCGTTCGTCACCTCCGGCCTGCGCTTTGGCACCCCGGCCGTGACCACTCGTGGTTTCAAAGAAGCCGAGTGCAAGGAGCTGGCTGGCTGGATCTGCGACATCCTGGCGGACCTGAACAACGAAGCGGTGATCGACGCCGTTCGCGAGAAGGTCAAGGCGATCTGCAAAAAGCTGCCGGTATACGGCGCTTAATCAGCCCGTTACACCTCAGTAAGAAAGGCCTCCATTGAAAGATGGGGGCCTTTTTCATGGGCGCAAACAATTACCCCAAATAATTAACCCCCACGCTTATCTAATGTCTTGCAATACACACACCACCACCGACAGCTAATAAATCAATAATATCGCTCCATAACTGCACACTTCATAAACCCAACGAGGAGTCGAATCACATGGACCGTGATCAATCTTTTAACGCCACACTTCGAATGTTTGACAACCACGTCAACCTGCTTGAAATACTTCATGGCAAACCCGCGATGGCCACCGTGAGTTTATTCAGCGGCGGCTTCTTTACCGGCCGCCCGCAAACCCACGACCACTCCAGCCTGCTCGGCATGCGCCCCAAAAATCAGGGTCAATTCAGCAACCCATTGAAATTGCATTTACGACACACCCCGAACGGCTACAACCTGGTCATTAAAAACACGGGGGAACATGAAAACAAACTTATCGGTAAACGCTGGCTTGAGGTTCTCGGCGCACAGGACTCCGGCACGGATGATCCGATGCTCTTTACCCTCGTTGATCATCAGAACAACGCCATCACCCGGCAGAATATTTCCACGCCGCATTTACCTGTCTCGTTCATGACAAAAAATAAAAAATATATCGGCGGATTGAAAGTTCGAGGCTCGCCTTATATTTATCTCGCCGAGACAGAAGAAAAATCGAAAGTGACATTCATCCTGAGTGTTCTTTAAAGAACATGTCGATATCTTTGTGGCGAGTGGGCTGATCCCTCGCCACAGGGAGCTGTGGCGCACTGCTTGCCACCCACATTTTTTTCACTGCAACAAACGGCTCAAGCACAAGGGTTCCGGCCTAACTGGTAAGACCGGTCATGCCAAATCTCTACAGATCAGCTTGCGCAGCAGCGAAAACAGGGCCTAGACTGCGCCTGCACTGGACAAACCGGTAAGACCACAATAATGAAGTCCTGACGCCAACAGCTCTATTGACGGCGAAAAGGACACCGAACCAGGAATCCCTCCCATGCTCAAATGGTGCTCGCGTTCGATCTTCCTTCAAGTTGTCCTCGGATTGGTGCTCGGCATCGTCTGTGGACTGACCCTTCCCGAATACTCCGCACAGCTCAAACCCCTCGGCGACGGCTTTATCAAGCTGATCAAGATGCTCATCGGCCTGATCGTGTTCTGTGTGGTAGTCAGCGGCATCTCGGGTGCCGGAGACCTCAAGAAGGTCGGGCGCATTGGCCTCAAGTCGGTCATCTACTTCGAAGTATTGACCACCATCGCCTTGGTCATCGGTCTGGTGCTTGCCTTCAGCACCGGTATCGGCAGTGGTGCGAACATCCACCTGGAACAACTCTCCAGCGCGGACATGGGGGATATCGCCCAGCGTGGCGAGCACCTGGTCACCACCACCCAGTTCCTCATGAACCTGATCCCAACCTCGGTGCTCGGGGCCTTCGCTGAAAACAACATTCTGCAAGTGCTGTTGTTCTCCGTGCTGTTTGGCAGCGCCCTGAACCTGGTGGGCGATGCAGCGTCCGGCATCTCGCGGTTGATCAACGAACTGAGCCACGTGATCTTCCGCATCATGGGTATGATCGTGCGTCTGGCCCCCATTGGGGTCTTCGGGGCCATCGCCTTCACTACCAGCAAATATGGCCTGGACTCGCTGCAACACCTGGGCAGCCTGGTGGGCCTGTTCTACCTGACCTGCATCGCCTTCGTTGCACTGATCCTCGGCTTGGTGATGCGTGTCTCGGGCCTGCCGATGTTGCCGTTTCTCAAATACCTGCGTGAAGAGCTGCTTATCGTGCTCGGTACGGCCTCTTCCGACGCCGTGCTGCCACAGATCATGCGCAAGCTTGAGCACCTGGGGATCGGCAGTTCCACCGTCGGCCTGGTGATTCCGACCGGCTACTCGTTCAATCTGGACGGTTTTTCGATCTATCTGACCCTGGCGATTGTGTTCATTGCCAACGCCACCGGCACACCTCTGGCCATGAGTGATTTGCTGACCATCCTGCTGGTGTCACTGATCACCTCCAAGGGCGCCCACGGGATTCCCGGCTCGGCGCTGGTGATCCTGGCTGCCACGTTGACGGCCGTCCCGGCGATCCCGGTGGTTGGCCTGGTGCTGGTACTGGCGGTGGATTGGTTCATGGGCATCGGCCGGGCCCTGACCAACCTGATTGGCAACTGCGTGGCCACCGTGGCGATTGCCCGCTGGGAAAAAGACATCGATGTCCCTCGGGCGCGCAAGGTACTGTCCGGCCAACACGGTTATACCTTCCAATCCAGGAAACCGGTGGGCACTGCCCATCAGCAGCAATTCTGAAAGACTGCGGTGCCGGCCCGCGAACCGGTACCGCCTGATTGATTTTCGAGGAGTCACCAGTGATCAGTTCATCAACCGTCGTCAATTCCGTGGTGGAGAAACTACGTGCCGCCCTCGCTCGGGGCCAATGGCGCTCGGGCGACATGCTGCCCGGCCAACGCGAGCTGGCCGAGCAATTGGGCATCAGCCGACCAAGCCTGCGCGAAGCGGTGATTGTCCTGGAAACCCTGGGGCTGGTGCGTTCGATGCCCGGCAAGGGCGTCGTGGTGCTGGAGGCCAACTTCACCGACACCGCCAATGAAGGCAGCGCCATGGCCGGCGCCAGCCTGGAGGACGTGCTGCAACTGCGCTACACCCTGGAGCCTTTCATCGTCGGTCTTGTGGCGCAATCCATCAGCAGCAAGGAGGTCGGCCAGTTGCGCCTGACCCTCATGGACATGCGCGAAGCGTTGGAGGCCAACGACAGCGACGCTTGCGCCAACGCCTACATTGCCTTCCATGAAGAGCTGTTTGCCTTGACGTCCAACCCGATTTTTCAAAACGTGGTCCAGCAGACCAGCAACGCGCTCAAGCAAAGCGCCGATGTGTTGCGCAATTCACCCCAGCATCTGGCCGAACGCCTGGAGGAAAACGAAGCCGTGGTGCGCGCCATCCGCGCCAAGAACAGCGCCCAGGCCAGTACCGAAATGCGCCGGCATATCCTCAGGGAAGGCCAGCGCATGGGCATCGAACTGAACATTCCGGACGACAACCTCGGCACTTGAGCCACACCCTGCGGAGACCGCCATGAACAACCTCATGCCCCACCCGGATCAGCCTGAGCGCAACGTGCTCGCGTCCCTGTCGCTGCCCGGTCGGGTCGGCAAACCGTCGGTGGACGATATCTACCCGCGGATCTTCGACGCCATCCTCGAACAACGCATTGCTCCGGCCAGCCGTTTCACCGAGGAAAGCCTGGGGGATGTGTTCGGTGTCAGTCGCAGCATCATTCGCCGTGTCCTGGCGCGCCTGTCCCACCAGCAAGTGGTGATCCTGCGGCCCAACCATCGGCCCCAGGTGGCGGCACCGGACCTGGAACAGACCCGGCAAATCCTGCATGCCCGGCGCCTGGCCGAACAGACCCTGGTGCGCCTGGCCTGCAAGGCGCCGCAGCCCAAGGACCTGCAGCGCCTACGCGATCTGATAGAGCGCGAGCGCCAGTGCCTGGATCGCGGCGAACGCGGCCCGGCGATTCGCCTGTCCGGCGAGTTTCACCTGCAATTGGCGACCATGGCCGGGAATGCGCCGTTGGCGCAGTTTCTCGGCAGCCTTGTGCCATTAACCTCGCTGGCCCTGGCGCGGCATGAGATCAAGTCCCGCAGGCATTGCGCCTGGCAGGAGCATTTGGCGATCGTAGACGCGATAGAACGTGGCAACGCTGATCAAGCGTTGCAACTGATGAGCGAGCACCTGGACCATCTTGAGCAAAAGCTGCTGATGGCCGCAGGCACCGGGACGTCAAAGTAGCGCGGCTTCGAAGCCTGCGCGGATCTTCTCTTCGGGCAACTCGTCGGCGATGAACACAATGACGCTCTCCCGTGCTTCGCCTGGCGCCCATTCGGTGTCCCAGTCAAAACCGTACAGTTTGAGTACGCCCTGGAACACCAGTCGACGGGATTCGCCAGCGATGCTCAGTACCCCCTTGTAGCGCAGCAACTGCTTGCCGTGCTCTTCCAGCAACTGGTTCATGAACTCGCTGAGCTTGTCGATATCCAGCGGTTTATCGGTGCGAAGCACGAGGCTGCTGATGCGGTCCCCGGTGCTTGCCTTGCCCACCGGTCGCAGGCTGAACCCCGCCCCCAGGTCTGCGTTGAGATTGAAGCCGCGGATGTCGAGCAATTCGGCCAGATCGATCTTGCCGTGTTCCACCACCCTGATCGGCGCCCGTCGGTTGATCCGCGTCAGTCGTTCGCCAAGGGCTTGGACATGGGCTGCGTCCACCAGATCGGTCTTGCTCAGCAGCAGACGGTCGGCAAATCCGACCTGGGCCTGGGCAATGGCCTGGGTCAGGTGGATCTCGGCGTGAGCGGCGTCCACCAGGGTCAGGATACCGTCGAGGATGTAGCGCTCGCGCAGGTCCTCATCGATAAAAAATGTCTGGGCCACAGGGGCCGGATCGGCCAGACCGGTGCATTCGATCACCAGGCGATCAAAGGCAATTTCGCCGCTGTCCAGCCGTTCGAGTAGCAGGTACAGGGCTTTGGTCAGGTCAGTGTGAATGGTGCAACACACGCAGCCATTGGCCAGGGTCATGACTTGCACCGGCTCATCGCCCAACAGCTGGGTGTCGATGCCGGCATCGCTGAATTCATTCTCGATCACGGCGATTTTCAGGCCGTGCTCGGCCTTGAGCAAATGACGCAAAAGCGTGGTCTTGCCGGCGCCGAGGAAGCCGCTGAGGATGGTGACCGGGATGGGAGAGGACAACGTGATTCTCCTGTTGCGAAATTAAAAGAAGAGCACCGAACCCATGTGGAGGCGAGGCAAACTGTTGCGACGCCATCGCGAGCAGGCTCGCTCCCACAAGGGGATCGGTGGTGTATGCAAATGTTGAGATCCCCCCAAAACAACTGTGGGAGCGGTGGCATATGCAAATCCCGAGGCCATCCTAAAACAACTGTGGGAGCGAGCCTGCTCGCGATGGCGGTGG
>NZ_JAKUDH010000022.1:770-109288 GCF_031570495.1 Pseudomonas sp. JL2 | reverse complement strand
TTGGCGCTCTTCCAAAAGTGACCCGCTGTAAGAGCGGAACCATAAGTGGCCGTCATCGAAGAAACGGATATACACACCAATAAACACACCAATAAACACACAACAAACATCACCCCGATCAGGTAATTTTAGTTGGCTTTAAATGCTGTCTGCTTACGACTAGCCGCCGCTGTCACCGCATAACCCAGCAACGCCGCCAGGATCGAGCCAGTGAGAATACCCATCCGGTCCATACCGGCATACTCGCTGGTGCCGGGCGCGAACGCCAGGGAGCCGACGAACAGGCTCATGGTGAAGCCGATGCCGCACAGGATTGCCACGCCCAGTATCTGCCCCCAGTTGGCGCCGGCGGGCAGGCTGGCGATACCGATCTTGACCGCCAGCCAGGTCAGGCCGAAAACGCCGACGGTCTTGCCCAGCAACAGGCCGATGGCGATGCCCATCGGCACGTGATGGGTGAAGCTCTCGACGGTGACGCCGCTCAGGGACAAGCCGGCGTTGGCGAAGGCGAAGAGCGGCAGGATGCCATAGGCCACCCAGGGGTGCAGGGCATGCTCCAGGGTCAGCAGCGGTGAGGTCTCGGCATTTTTTGTGCGCAGCGGAATGCAGAATGCCAGGGTCACCCCGGCCAGGGTGGCATGGACGCCGCTCTTGAGTACGCAGACCCAGAGAATCAGGCCGACAACCATGTAGGGGCCGAGCTTGACCACTCCCGCGCGGTTCATCGCCACCAGCGCGGCGATGCAGGCGGCTGCCAATACCAGTGACAAGGTCGACAGGGCGCCCGAGTAGAAGATGGCAATGATGATAATGGCGCCCAGGTCGTCGATGATCGCCAGGGTCATCAAAAACAGCTTGAGCGACACGGGTACCCGTTTGCCCAGTAGGGCCAGCACGCCAAGGGCGAAGGCGATGTCGGTGGCCGTTGGAATCGCCCAGCCTGCGAGGGCGGCCGGATTGTCGCGGTTGAGGAACCAGTAGATCAGGGCGGGGACGACCATGCCACCGATCGCTGCCGCACCCGGCAAGACGATCTGCGAGGGTTTCGACAGCTGCCCGTCGAGAACCTCACGTTTGACTTCGAGGCCGATGAGCAGAAAGAACATGGCCATCAGGCCGTCGTTGATCCACAACAACGCCGGTTTGGCGATTTTCAGCGCCCCGATCTGGGCCACCACAGGGGTGTCCAGAAAGTCCGTATAGAGCCACGACAGCGGTGAGTTATTGAGTATCAGGGCCAACACGGCGGCGGCGATCAATAGCAGGCCGCTGGCAGCTTCCAACTGAAGGAAACGGGTCAAAGTATTACGTAGAGGCACGGTTGCTCTCCATGGATCAAATCAAAAAGATGGTCCACCCTAACCGGTACTGTTAGTTGTTAAAACAAAAGTTATATTCTTTTTTGTTATATGTCGTTACAACGCATGCAACGCGTGGTCAGGCAGTGACAGGCCATATTGGACCTTAGCTGTACCTGTGCGCGATGTCGGTTTTTTCCTAAGCTTGCGACTGGTTTTTCCGAGACAAGTCGTGCCTGCCTGTACGTCAGGTTCCTCGCGTCGCATTGATCCAGTGAGAAGACATCATGAATGACCACCGCCAGTGGGCGCGTGAAGCGATCCGTATCATCGAGGCTGACTTCCAGCGCAGCGCCGACACCCATCTGATTCCACTGGCGCTGCCAGGGCTGCCGGGTATCGAGTTGTACTTCAAGGATGAGTCCAGCCACCCCACCGGCAGCCTCAAGCATCGACTCGCCCGCTCGCTGTTTCTCTACGCGCTGTGTAATGGCTGGCTCAAGCCTGGCGCCCCGGTGATCGAGGCTTCAAGCGGATCGACGGCTATTTCCGAGGCTTACTTCGCGAGGCTTTTGGGCTTGCCCTTTATTGCGGTGATGCCGGCGACCACCTCCCGGGAAAAAATCGCACAGATCGCCTTCTATGGTGGCCAGAGTCACCTGGTGGACGATCCTACGCAGATCTACGCCGAGTCCGAGCGTTTGGCCCGTGAGCATGACGGCCACTTCATCGACCAGTTCACCTACGCCGAGCGCGCCACGGACTGGCGCGCCAATAACAACATTGCCGAATCGATCTTCCAGCAGATGCGTTTCGAGCGGCATCCGGAGCCGAGCTGGCTGATTTCCAGCCCCGGCACCGGCGGCACCACCGCGACCCTGGGTCGTTACGTACGCTACCGCCAGCACTGTACCCGTGTGCTGTGTGCCGACGCCGAGCGTTCGGTGTTTTTCGACTATTACCGCAGCGGCGATGCGAGCCTGCGCCTGGATTGTGGTTCGCGGATCGAAGGTATCGGCCGGCCAAGGGTCGAAGCGTCGTTTTTGCCCAAGGTGATCGATGCGATGGTCAAAGTGCCGGATGCCCTGTCGCTGGCGGCCATGCACTACCTGGCCCAGCGATTGGGCCGACGGGTCGGCGGATCCAGCGGCACCAACCTGATCGGCGCGCTGATCGCCGCCAGGCAGATGGTGCAAGCAGGTGAGATGGGCTCGATCGTGGCAATCTTGTGTGACGGCGGTGAGCGCTATGCCACGACCTATTACGATCCGGCGTGGCTCAAGGCCCAGGGCTACGAGCTGAGTGGATTGATGGACGCCGTGGCGGCGAGTGTGGAGCGGGGTGAGGCGCTGCCGGAAAGTGTGCTCCGAGCCAATATCTGAACACTGGAAAACACTGAATTTCCTTGTGGCAGCGAGCTTGTGTGGGAGCTGGGCTTGCCCGCGATAGCATCACCTCGGTTCACCTGATAGACCGAGCTGCCTGCATCGCGGGCAAGCCCAGCTCCCACAAAGCTTCTCCCGCAGTGGGTAGGGGTCAGGCCTTGAGGCCCAGGATATCCCGCGCCACCGCCTCGGCAATCCGGATTCCGTCCACGCCCGCCGAGAGAATCCCGCCCGCGTAGCCGGCGCCTTCGCCAGCCGGGAACAAGCCCTTGACGTTCAGGCTTTGCAACGTTTCGTCGCGGGTGATGCGCAGCGGCGACGAGGTGCGGGTTTCAATGCCGGTCAGCACGGCGTCATGCAGCGAGTAGCCGCGAATCTGCTTTTCGAACGCCGGCAGGGCTTCACGGATGGCTTCGATGGCGAAGTCGGGCAGGGCCAAGGCCAGGTCGCCCAAAGACACTCCCGGTTTGTAGGACGGCTCGACGCTGCCCAGCGCCGTAGACGGTTTGCCGGCAATGAAGTCGCCCACCAGTTGTGCCGGGGCTTCGTAGTTGCTGCCACCGAGCACGAAAGCGTGGGATTCCAGACGCTCCTGCAATTCGATGCCCGCCAAGGGGCCGCCCGGGTAATCCACTTCAGGCGTAATGCCCACCACGATGCCGGAGTTGGCGTTGCGCTCGTTGCGTGAGTACTGGCTCATGCCGTTGGTCACGACGCGATTCGGCTCGGAGGTGGCCGCCACTACGGTGCCGCCCGGGCACATGCAGAAGCTGTACACCGAGCGACCGTTCTTGGCGTGGTGCACCAGTTTGTAATCGGCGGCGCCAAGCTTCGGGTGGCCGGCATATTTGCCCAGGCGCGCGCTGTCGATCAGCGATTGCGGGTGTTCGATGCGGAAACCCACCGAGAACGGCTTGGCTTCCATGTACACGCCGCGGCCGTGGAGCATGCGGAACGTGTCCCGGGCGCTGTGGCCCAGAGCCAGAATCACATGTTTTGAATGAATACGTTCGCCGCTGGCCAGTTCAACACCGACCAACTGGCCGTCCTCGATCAACACATCCGTGACCCGCTGCTGGAAGCGAACTTCGCCGCCCAGGGCGCGAATCTGCTCACGCATGTTTTCCACGACGCCTGTCAGACGGAACGTACCGATGTGCGGCTTGCTGACGTAGAGGATTTCTTCCGGCGCGCCGGCCTTGACGAATTCGTGCAGGACTTTGCGACCCAGGAACTTGGGATCCTTGATCTGGCTGTAGAGCTTGCCGTCGGAGAACGTCCCCGCACCGCCTTCGCCGAACTGCACGTTGGATTCGGGGTTGAGCACGCTTTTGCGCCACAGGCCCCAGGTGTCCTTGGTGCGCTGGCGCACTTCGGGGCCGCGCTCGAGGATGATCGGTTTGAAGCCCATCTGTGCCAGCAACATGGCGGCGAAGATCCCGCACGGGCCGAAGCCGACCACGATCGGCCGTTCGCTCAGGTCAGCCGGTGCCTGGCCCACCACTTTATAACTGACATCCGGCGCCTGGTTGACGTTACGGTCATCGGCGAACTTGCGCAGCAAGCCGGCTTCATCGCGCACCGTCAGGTCGATGGTGTAGATGAAGCACAGTTCGGAGGACTTCTTACGCGCGTCGTAGCTGCGTTTGAACAGGGTGAAGTCGAGCAGGTCATCGCTGGCGATGCCCAGGCGCTGCACGATGGCTGGGCGCAGGTCTTCTTCGGGATGGTCGATCGGCAGCTTGAGTTCGGTGATTCGTAACATGACAGGATCCGGTTCGCGGGACGCACAACTGCGCCAGGGCGTGAGCCGGCGATTATAAGCCAAAAAACTTCGAATCAGTCGTTACGCGCACCGCCGAAGTAAGCGCATCCGCGCTGGACCTGACCGTTGACCCGCAGCTCGGCACTCATGTGCTGCACGCTGCCGGTCACGCTGTCGACGCAGCGCTGGGGAGTGACCCAAAGCTCGACCTTCTGGCCGTTGGCTTCGGTGCCGAGATTGAAGCGGCCATCGCCCAGTTGTTCCTCAACGAAAGGCACTGCCAGAGGCGGCTGGCCCTCACGTTCGAGCACCAGGCCTTTGCCGCTGGCGTTCAGATTCCACTCGGGGCCATGGCCGGTGGCGCGCAGGAGCAGCCGCTTGAAGTCGGCGTCGTCGCAAGCGCTGCCCGAACGCTCCAGGCGATACAGCTGCTCAAGATTCAACTGGCTGTCGGTACCGGCCGCTGCGCTGGTGACGATATGGCCGCGCACATCGGCAAACAGTTTGCCCTGATCATCGGCCAGGCTGGCGGCCTGTTGCAGTACGCTGGTGCCGCCGCTGTCGTTGACGATGTAGCGACGCTGCTCCTGGCAGGGCTGGAACACCAGCTTGCCATCGGCCGCCGTAAGTTCGCCCTGCATGCGCATCTGGCCGGCATGGGAAACGCTCTGGGGTGGAGCGTCGAGCAACTGGCAGCCGGCGAAAAGCGGCAGGAGGGCGACAAACAGCAGGGAACGGGCGGCACGCATCATTGAGTCTCCAGACAAGTGCCGCCACGTTACGCAGACTGATCCTGCATCACAAGAGGTCAACCGACGTGAAAGGTCTGGCCAGTCTGCAGGCCTTCGACACTCTTGGCGTAGGCCAATGCGACATCGGCGGCTGGTACCGGCTTATAGCCACGGAAGTACGGGGCATAGTTGTCCATGGCTTCGAGCAGCACGTTCGGACTGACCGAGTTGACCCGCAAGCCCCGGGGCAATTCGATTGCCGCGGCACGCACGAAACTGTCCAGGGCACCGTTGACCAGCGCCGCCGACGCACCGCTTCTGATCGGATCGTGGCTGAGCACGCCAGTGGTGAAGGTGAAGGACGCACCGTCATTGGCGAATTCGCGGCCGATCAGCAGCAGGTTGACCTGGCCCATCAGTTTGTCTTTCAAACCCAGGGCGAAGCTGTCCTGCGTCATCTCGTCCAAGGGCGCAAAGGTGACGTTGCCCGCGGCGCAGACCAGTGCATCGAAGCGACCGGTTTTCTCGAACAGGGCACGGATCGAAGAGTTGTCACTGATATCCACGTGCAGGTCGCCGCTGTGACGGCCGATGCGGACAATCTCGTGACGCGGCGACAGTTCTTTATCAATGGCCGAACCGATGGTGCCGCTGGCGCCGATCAACAGGATTTTCATTAGCTGTTCCTCAATGGGCTGGATGAGATTGCAGTCTAGAGAGGTTCTTTCTCTTGATAATCGTGGTAATAGGCAACCTTTGGTTTTCAATTGGAAACAATCCGATGAGCGAAATGGACGACCTGGCGGCGTTCGCCGTGTTGATCGAGGCCGGTAGTTTCACCCTGGCGGCCCAGCAATTGGGCTGCAGCAAGGGCCAGTTGTCCAAGCGCATCAGCCTGCTGGAGAGTCGGTTTTCGGTGGTGTTGCTACAGCGCACCACGCGGCGCTTGAGTCTCACGGCAGCGGGGGCGGCGTTATTGCCCCAGGCCCAGGCGTTATTGGTGCAGGTGCAAAGGGCGCGTCAGGCCCTGGCTCGCCTGAAGGATGAAATTTCCGGGCCGGTGCGTATGACGGTTCCGGTGTCGTTGGGCGAAACCTTCTTTGAGGGTTTGCTGACGGAGTTCGCCCAGCGCTACCCCGACGTACAGATTGAACTGGAACTCAACAATGGCTACCGGGATCTGTCCCGTGATGGTTTCGACCTGGCGATCCGCTCCGACGCTACCCTCGATGAGCGCCTGGTGGCGCGTCCGCTGCTGGCCTGGCATGAGCTGACCTGCGCCAGCCCGGCCTACCTCGAACACTACGGCGAACCCCTGACGCCCCAGGGCCTGGTCGAACATCGTTGCCTGCTCAACAGTCATTACAGCGGCCGCGAAGAATGGCTCTATCACCAGCAACACGAATTGTTGCGGGTGCGGGTATCGGGACCGTTCGCCAGCAATCACTACAGCCTGCTGAAAAAAGCCGCCCTGGCCAACGCCGGGATCGCCCGGTTGCCGTCCTATCTATTGCATGAAGAATTGGCTGACGGACGTTTGCGCTGGTTACTCAGGGATTTTCAGACCCGTCGCATGCCGATGTACCTCGTGCACCCGTACCAGGGCGGTTTGCCCAAGCGCACCCAGGTGCTGGCCGATTATCTGATCGACTGGTTCAAGCGCAGTGGCGAGGCGCTGGATCGGCTTCAGCGATAGCAAGGCATCACACGNCGTACCAGGGCGGTTTGCCCAAGCGCACCCAGGTGCTGGCCGATTATCTGATCGACTGGTTCAAGCGCAGTGGCGAGGCGCTGGATCGGCTTCAGCGATAGCAAGGCATCACACGAACCTTGTGGGAGCGAGCCTGCTCGCGATAGCGGTGGGTCAGGCAACAATTGTGCTGAAGCTGACACTGCTATCGCGAGCAGGCTCGCTCCCACAGGAGTCCCGATCTTGATCAGCGAGCGTAGTGCCTGGCGATCAGGTGGTCGAGCGACAGCTTGCCCGGCCCGCGCGCCATCAGATAAAGCAGTACCGCCGCCCAGGTGCCATGGGTCGGATAGGCGTCGGGGTAGACGAACAGTTGAATGGTCAAGGTCATGCCCAGCAGGGCCAGGGCCGAGAAGCGTGTCGCCAGGCCAAACAGGATCAGGATCGGGAACACATGCTCGGCCGCTGCCGCCAGATGCGCTGCCAGTTCTGGCGACAACAGCGGCAAGGCGTATTCGCTTTTGAACAGGGGAATGGTTGAATCGGCCAATCGCGGCAGGCCGAGCTGGAAGGTGCCGTCGATCAGGTCGATGGCCAGGCCTTCGATTTTGGTCTGGCCGGATTTCCAGAACACCGCCGCGATGCAAAAGCGCCCAACGAAGGCGATCAGGCTGTGAGGGATTTTATCCAGCCATTCAATGGAGCGAGTGATCAGGGCGTTCATGGCAATACCTGCTCGGCTAACAGATGGGTGACGGCTTGATGGCTGATGAGCTGCGCCAGGGTGTGCTCCAGTTCCAGATCGCTGTCGCGCCTGGTTGCAGCATCAATGGCCGCGCCCAGGAAACAACCTTGCAGCAGGTCCTTGAGGAAATCATAGGCGCCGGGACTGATCGCAAACACCTCCACGTCCAGGTTGTTGCGCAGCACCAGGGCGCATTGCGGCGTGAAGGGGTCGACCGGCATGACGGGCTCTTGCTGATGGGCGGCCCAGATCGCCACCACGGCGAAGGGCGATTGCAACAGGTGCAGTGACGGGTGAAGACCGACCCTCAGATGATCATGGGATGCCGGCGATGACAGCACTTGCATGACCTGTTGTGCATCCATGGGCCGGGCGTCGGCGGCGTGCCAGGCTTGCACCTGCAGGCGCTCCAGTCGGGCGACATCCGCCAGATACGGCACGCTGGCGGCGGGTTCGAAATGTTCGATGAACCCGGCAAAGTCGGCACCGTAGTCACTCATGACTGGGCTTCGCGGTGCGGCGCACTGGGCGTACATTCCGGCCATCGCGCCGAAGAACTCCTCGCCCACCAGTTGTGCCACCACCGGATAGTTGTCGGCCAGGGCGTTGATCAATGAGCTGAGCACGTTGTTGCGATACACCGCGAACCGGCTCTCTGGATCGGCGCCGGTGGCGCAGGTCAAACCCTGCGGACAAGCTTTGCGCGGGTCGAGCAGGGCGGCGGCGAATTCGCTGTAGCGGCTCATGGCTGGACCCTGGCGGCGTTTAATAGTTGGTCGGCCTGACCGGCTTCGGCCAACAGCACTGCCAACGCCGGGATGCGGTTGTCGCGCTCGATCAGCGTGGCGACTGGCCCGGTCCGCGCCAGTACCGTGCGATACAAGCGCCAGACCTCGTTGTCGATTGGCGCACCGTGGTCATCGATCAGCAAACGCTCGCCCAGGCTGTCGGAGTCTTCGGCAAACCCGGCCAGATGAATTTCGCCGGTGGCCTGCAGGGGCAGTGCGTCGAGGTAAGCCTGGGGATCACGGCAATGGTTGATGCACGAAACGTAGACGTTGTTCACATCCAGCAGCAGTCCGCAGCCGGTGCGACGGATGACTTCACTGATGAAGTCAGGCTCGTCGAGGGTCGAGTCCTCGAACGCCAGATAAGTGGCCGGGTTTTCCAGCAGCAGTGTGCATTTGAGGCTGGACTGGACCTGATCGACGTGTTCGCAGACGCGCCTGAGCGTCGTTTCATCGTAGGCCAGGGGCAGCAGATCGTTGAGAAACACCGGGCCATGGCTGGACCAGGCCAGGTGTTCGGAAAAAGACTGGGGCTGATAGCGTTCGATCAGTGTGGCCAGGCGCTGCAAATGCGCAACATCCAGCGGCCCCTCTCCACCGATCGACAAACCGACGCCGTGCAATGACAGCGGATACTGTTCGCGTATCCGCCCCAGAAAGTAATGAAACGGCCCGCCGGCCACCATGTAGTTTTCCGCGTGCACTTCGAAGAAACCCAGATCCGGTCGGGTCTGGAGCACTTCACGAAAATGCTCGGTCTTGAGCCCCAGCCCCGCCCGCGGCGGTAGCCGGGTATCGAAGGCGAGGGAAGCGGTGTTCGACATGGCGGCAGGCCTCAGGCGATGCGATCAGGACTTGGCTTTATAGGCTTCAAGCTGGCCGAAGCCGGTGGGCGAGGTTTCGCTTTTGAGGGTGGTGCAGGTGCCCTTGGGGACCGATTTCCAGGCGTTGGCCTGATAGTCCATTTTCGCGGTGCCGGCACAGGTGGTGCCAGCGCCGGCGGCGCAGTCGTTCTTGCCTTTGAGAGCGACACCGAAGCATTTTTCCATGGTGTCGTCGGCGGCATGGACAGTCGAGACGCCTGTCATGCTCAAGGCAGAGCCAAGTGCCAGGGCCAGGGCGGCGGCGGACAGGGTGCGGGTCGAAGCAGTCATGATGATTCTCCAGTTTCAGGAAATGAACCGGCGTTAGCGCCGGTCTGCTGAACTAGAGAGGGGGTGGGGGAATGCGTTACAGCAGGTTCTCTTTTTTTTTGTTTGTTTCGAAATCCATTGTGGCGAGGGGATTTAGCGAAACGTCGCACCGCCCCGTTGGGCTGCGAAGCAGTCCTAAAACCAGCTCCACAGTGAGTCAGGAAGATTGAGTTGCCTGCCTTAGGGGCTGCTTCGCAGCCCAACGGGGCGGTGCGACGTTTCGCTAAATCCCCTCGCCACAACAGCATTCACTTGAGAACTGGGCAAAAAAAAACGGCCCGAAGGCCGTTTTCTCATGCAGCAACAGACTCAACCGCCCAGATACGCCTCGCGTACTTTCGGGTCGGTCAGCAGCGCCTCACCCGTGCCTTGCATCACCACGCGGCCGTTCTCCAGCACGTACGCCCGGTCAGCGATTTTCAGCGCCTGGTTGGCGTTCTGCTCCACCAGGAATACCGTCACGCCATCCTTGCGCAGTTGTTCGATGATGTCGAAGATCTGCTGGATGATGATCGGCGCCAGGCCCAGGGACGGTTCGTCGAGCAGCAACAACTTGGGCTTGCTCATCAGCGCACGGCCGATGGCGAGCATTTGCTGTTCGCCGCCGGACATGGTGCCGCCGCGCTGGCTAAAGCGTTCTTTCAGGCGGGGGAAAAGGTGCAGCACCTTGTCCATTTGCTCCTGAAAATCACCCTTTTCGGTGAAAAAACCGCCCATGGCGAGGTTTTCTTCCACGGTCAGTCGGGCAAATACCCGACGGCCTTCCGGCACCACGGCGATGCTCTTGCGCATGATTTGCGAAGAGTCCTGGCCCACCAGTTCCTCACCCATGTAGCGGATGCTGCCACTGTGGGCTTGGGGCGAACCGCAGAGCGTCATCAGCAGGGTGGATTTGCCGGCACCGTTGGCACCGATCAGCGTCACGATTTCGCCCTGGCGGACTTCGACGTTGACGCTGTGCAGGGCCTGGATCTTGCCATAGAAGGTGGAAACGTTTTCGAACTGCAGCATTTACGCTTCCCCCAGGTAGGCTTTGATCACTTCAGGATTGTCGCGGATCTGTTCCGGCGAACCGTCGGCCAGCGGCGTGCCCTGGTTGATCACGACGATATGGTCGGAAATGCTCATGACCAGCTTCATGTCGTGCTCGATCAGCAACACGGTGACATCGTGCTCCTCGCGCAGCACGCCGATCAGCGCTTTGAGGTCTTCGGTTTCTTTCGGGTTCAGGCCGGCGGCCGGTTCGTCGAGCATGAGGATCCGCGGACGGGTCATCATGCAGCGGGCGATTTCCAGACGCCGTTGCTGACCGTAGGCCAGGGTGCCGGCGGTACGGTTGGCGAACTCCTTGAGATTGACCTTCTCCAGCCAGTACTCGGCGAACTCCATGGCCTCGCGTTCGCTCTTGCGGAACGCCGGGGTCTTGAACAGACCGGCAAAGAAGTTGGTGTTCAGGTGACGATGCTGGGCGATCAACAGGTTCTCGACCGCCGTCATGTCCTTGAACAGCCGCACGTTCTGGAAGGTGCGCACCACACCCTTGCGGGCGATGTGGTGACCAGGCAGGCCCTGGATCGGCTCGCCGTCCAGCAGGATCGTGCCGCCGGTAGGCTGATAGAAGCCGGTCAGGCAGTTGAACACGGTGGTCTTGCCCGCGCCGTTCGGCCCGATCAATGCAACGACCTGTTTCTCTTTCACGGTCAGGGCCACGCCATTGACCGCCAGCAAGCCGCCGAAGCGCATGCTCAAGTTTTCGACTTTCAGGATCTCGCGGCTCATTTGCGCAGCTCCATGTGCGGGCGTTGCATAGGCAGCAGACCTTGAGGACGCCAGATCATCATCAGCACCATCAAGGCGCCGAACATCAACATGCGGTATTCGCTGAATTCACGCATCATTTCAGGCAACAGGATCATCACGATTGCCGCCAGGATCACACCCAGCTGCGAGCCCATCCCACCCAGCACCACGATGGCGAGGATGATCGCCGACTCGATGAAGGTGAAGGATTCCGGCGTCACCAGGCCCTGACGGGCAGCAAAGAAGCTACCGGCGAAACCGGCGAAGGCGGCACCGAGGGTGAAAGCCGAAAGCTTGATCACGGTCGGGTTCAGACCCAGGGCACGGCAGGCGATCTCGTCTTCACGCAGCGCTTCCCACGCACGGCCGATAGGCATGCGCAGCAGGCGGTTGATGACGAACAGCGCAGCCAGGGCCAGCAACAGCGCAACCAGGTAGAGGAAAATCACCTTGTTGATCGAGTTGTAGGGCAGTCCGAAGTACTCGTGGAAGGTCTGCAGACCTTCGGCGGCTTTGCGTTCGAAGGTCAGGCCGAAGAACGTCGGCTTCTCGATATTGCTGATGCCGTTCGGGCCGCCGGTGATGTCGGTCAGGTTGCGCAGGAACAGACGGATGATCTCGCCGAAACCCAGGGTCACGATTGCCAGGTAGTCACCGCGCAAGCGCAGCACCGGGAAACCCAGCAGGAAACCGAAGGTGGCGGCCATCATCCCGGCAATTGGCAGGCAGATCCAGAAGCTCAAGCCGAAGTAATGGGACAGCAGCGCGTAGCTGTAGGCGCCGACGGCATAGAAGCCGACGTAACCCAGGTCCAGCAGACCGGCCAGCCCTACCACGATGTTCAGGCCCAGGCCCAGCATCACGTAGATCAGGATCAGGGTGGCGATGTCCACCGCACCGCGAGAGCCGAAAAACGGCCAGACCAACGCGATGACGATCAGGGCCAGGATGATCCAGCGCTGGGTAGTCGGCAGGGTCAGGAAGTTGCTGGCCTTGGCCGGGACTATCGGCAGGCCGGGCGAGGCCTTCCAGGCGGCGCTGATCTGCGTGCTGAACAGCACCCGCAGGAACATCAGCACCGAACACGCAGCGATGGTCGCCAGGATGGCGGGGCTGGTGCCGTGCACTTCAAGATCGATGCCCACGATGGTCAGTTTCAGGCCGAGTACCGGGTACGCGACCGCCCAGACCAACAGCGCGCTGAAGAGCGCCGATTTAAGATGTTTAGTCATACCTTCTCAACCTCCGGACGGCCCAGGATGCCGGTCGGCCGGAACAGCAGCACCAGAACCAACAAGCCGAACGCCACGACGTCCTTGTATTGATCGCCGAAGATGTCGGCACCAAAGGCTTCCGCCACGCCCAGCACCAGCCCGCCGAGCATGGCTCCGGGGATGCTGCCGATGCCGCCCAGTACCGCGGCGGTGAAGGCCTTCAGGCCCACGAGGAATCCGGCGTTGGGGTTGATCACACCGTATTGCATGCTCAACAGCACGGCGGCGATGGCCGCCAGGGCCGCGCCGATGACGAAGGTCAGGGCAATGATGTTGTTGGTGTTGATGCCCAGCAGGTTGGCCATCTTGATGTCCTCGGCGCAGGCACGGCAGGCGCGGCCCAGGCGGGAACGGGAGATGAACAGCGTCAGGCCGAGCATGGCGACCAGGGTCACCACGAACACCACGATTTGCATGTAGGAAATCAGCACTTCCTGTGCCCCCCCTGGCCCGAAGGTAAAGTTACCCGGAATCAGGTTGGGAATGGATTTGTCCTTGGAGTCTTGCGACAGCAGAACGGTGTTCTGCAGGAAGATCGACATGCCGATGGCCGAAATCAGCGGGATCAGACGGTTGCTGCCGCGCAAGGGGCGGTAGGCGATCCGTTCGATGCTGTAGCCATAGGAACTGGTCACCACGATGCTCGCGATGAACGCCGCGGTCATTAACAGCGGGACACTGTCGAGTCCCATCATGGCCAGCCCGGCGATGGCGATGAACGCCACGTAGGAGCCGATCATGTACACCTCGCCGTGGGCGAAGTTGATCATTCCAATGATGCCGTAAACCATCGTATAGCCGATGGCGATCAGGGCATACGTGCTGCCAACGGTCAGGCCGTTAACCAGCTGTTGGAAGAAGTGATAGATGTCAGGCATTACAGCGCTCCTAAAAACCTGATACGCATTTCACTGGTGGAGTCATTTTCCCGCCCGGCCCCGTGGATCTGCATCCACTTCGAGCACGAGGTTTGCCAGCGAACCGCTGATGACGGTTTTGAGATTTTCAGGTGGGGAGACTGGCGGATCACGCCAGCGCGGCCCAATACATTTAAAACAAAGCCCACGGCACGCCGTGGGCTTTATTGGCAGTCAGTCAGGCCAGGCCTTACTGAGGCGAAGCTTCGGTTTTAGGTTTGCCGAAATGCCACTGGTAAACCACAAACTTGAAGTCCTTCAGGTCGCCCTTGTCGTCGAAGCTCAGGTCACCGGTCGGGGTCTTGAAAGTACCGGCGTGGATGGCTTCAGCCACTTTTTCCGGGTCTTCGCTCTTGGTTTCGGTGATGGCCTGGGCAATCACTTGAACGGCCGAGTAGGACGGGAACACGAACGGACCGCTCGGGTCTTCCTTCTTGGCTTTGAACGCGTCAGCCAGGGCGATGTTGGCCGGATCCTGGTCGAAGGATTTCGGCAGGGTCACCAGCAAACCTTCGGAAGCTTCCTTGGCGATCTGCGAGATCGAGTCGTTACCCACGCCTTCCGGACCCATGAACTTGGCGTTCAGGCCTTTTTCCTGGGATTGACGCAGGATCAGGCCCAGCTCCGGGTGGTAGCCGCCGTAGTAGACGAAGTCGACGTTGGCTTGCTTGAGCTTGGCGATCATCGAGGAGAAGTCTTTGTCGCCGGCGTTCACGCCTTCGAACACGGCGACTTTCACGCCTTTCTTCTCAAGGGTCGTTTTCACGGCACTGGCGATACCTTCGCCGTATTGCTGCTTGTCGTGCAGGACCGCAACGACTTTCGGCTTGACGTGGTCGGCAATGTAGTTACCGGCGGCAGGGCCCTGGGCGCTGTCCAGGCCGATGGTGCGGAAGATCATCTTGTAGCCGCGAGCGGTGATGTCCGGGCTGGTAGCGGCTGGCGTGATCATGATCACGCCTTCGTCTTCATAGATGTCCGAAGCCGGTTGGGTGGAGCTGGAGCACAGGTGGCCGACCACGAACTTGACGCCGTCGTTGACGACTTTGTTCGCCACCGCGACCGCTTGTTTTGGATCACAGGCGTCATCGTATTCAACGGCGACCAGTTGCTTGCCGTTGACGCCGCCCTTGGCGTTGATCTGCTCGATGGCCATTTTGGAGCCACTGAATTGCATGTCGCCGTATTGGGCTACGGGGCCGGTCTTTGGGCCGGCGATGCCGATCTTGATGGTGTCGGCGGCGAACGAATGGCTGGCAACCCCGGCCAGAACCATAGCGGCAAACAGTTTGGAAATCTGCTTAGTAGCCTTAGTCATAGTGCTCCACTCATGCTGTTGTAGTTTTTATAGTCCTGGCGCCGAAGCAGCAGAACCGGGTCAGATATCTTGGATATCCTCGCGGAAAATGCCCCCGGCAACTGTACCGGTACAGTGTAGAGCGCCGATTGTTGGCAAGGGAAGCTGGCGCTTGGGGGCAAAACCTGAGGGTGTCGCTTAATTGAAAGAAAAAGACAGAATGGCGGCGGGGTTCGTCCGGACAAATCGGCAATCCCTGGCTTTCCTGCGCTTTCCAATCGGTACTCCAATTGCTACCGGGTTTTTCTGCCAGACCACCGACGTTATCATTCGCGCCGATTTCTTTTCCGGACAGCTCCCATGAATCAAGAACCTAGCACCCTCTATGCCAAACTGCTTGGTGAAACCGCATCCATCACCTGGAAGGAGCTGGAGCCGTTCTTTGCCAAGGGTGCCCTATTGTGGGTCGACCCGGCCCTGGATCTGATCGCCGCGGCCGAGGCCGTTGCCCAGGACGAAGGTACCAAAGTCGCCGCCTGGCTGGCTGCCGACCAGGTGGCCAAGCTGTCTGAAACGCGGGCGCTGGACTTTTTCGAACGCGATCCGCAGCTATGGGCGGTGGTGGTTTCACCGTGGATTATGGTCCAGGAAAGGGCATCGGTTTGATGTCTGCACCAAGTTGGTTCGTATTTTCTGCGGAGTAAAAGTGTGTAGGTGAGTAGCGTGATGGCATCCTGCCGTGGTGAAACGCCACAGCGGAGGGTGACGTATACGTAACGGGAACAGTTTATTGGGCAGCCGTTGGGCTGCTTAATTGTTTCTGAATGTTGATTTTGTGTTTTGGTCAAGGCCGCCAATCGCGAGCAGGCTCGCTCCCACAGTGAGCCGCGGTTCTCAGAAAGAACGCGATTAATGTGGGAGCGAGCCTGCTCGCGATTGGCGCGACGCGGTCCTGCGCCTGCCTCAATAAGTCTTGCCCGTATGGTTATTCAGGGAAATAACCTTGGTCTTGCCGATGCGGTGACGGTAGATCTCACGCAAATACTTGATCGCCTTTTTCACGCAGTCGCGGGACAGGCGGATGTCGTTGATCGAGACAAACTTGTCTTTGTCGCTGATCAGCTCGCGGTATTTCTTCTCGTACATCGGCTTGATCGCGTACCAGTTGGTGTCGAGGATCTTCGCCGGGTTTTCGAACTCGTTGAGCAGATCGTCGATGCGCTCTTCGTCGAAGTCTTCGTTGATGATGAAGTCCAGGATCGAGTTGTCCAGGGTGTCATCGAAGCGATACGGGGTGCGGGCAAAACAGCGCTTGATGAACGCCACGATCAGGGTCAGGAAGTCATCCGACAGGCAGGGGCTCTTGGCGATCAGGGTGGTCAGCGACAGGTTGGCCGAGGCACCGATCACCAGCGCGTAACGCTTGAGGGTGGTGTTGGGGAACAGGCTGTTGAGGTGGGTCTTGAGCCGGTTCAGGTCCATGTAGGACAGCTTGTAGTCCTTGGGCAACGAGACGATCGACACCACCGACGAGCAGTTCTTGAAGAAGTGCAGGTCATGCAGGGCCGCGGCGTCGTAGCCGGAATTCTTGTACTGCTCCAGCGAGGCGCGGTAGCGCTTGGATTCGATCGGCAACAGGCTGATGCCTTCAATGGCCTGGGTGACTTTGTTGAAGTGCGGCAGGTCGATGGAGCGGAAGAACAAGTCGTCGATGTTCAGGCGCGGCGGCTCCTTCTCGAACACCTTGAACTTGTCGCCGCTGGGCGCTGGGGTTTCCGGAACGACGGACTCGGCGTAGGCAATCGCCACCGGGCCGGCCAGGCTCATGAACAGGTCGTTGGCGTCCAGGCGAATGGTTTCGCCAATGTCGATGCCGGCACGACGGAAATAGTTCTGGTCGTAGTCGGTGGTCACCGCCTGGGCGGTCAGGATGTTGAAGATCTGCTGGGAGATGTACTGGTTGGCGTGCTTCTCCATGGCATTGACATCAATGTTCTGGATGTTGCCGTCATCGCTCTCTTCGGCGTAGCGCATGATGTCGTTGGAGATCAGCATCATCGCGTTCCAGGGGCGGATGCGGCCCATCACGCTGGCTTCGCTGCTGTCTTCGTTGGCGAAGTTGTACGAGAAATCCCATTCTTCCGACAGGTACTTGCACAGCAGACGTCCGGCGTTGATGTGCAGCGCCTCGGACATTTCGCTGCGGTGATCGGAAATATTCGGCAGTACGCAAATGCCGCTGGTGAAGATCGGCTCGAAGACGAAGGAATGACCGCTCTTGCTGTCGTGTTCGTCCATCGGCTTGGTGTCGAACGTCTTGTTCATGTACGAGTACTGCTGAGCCAGGCCGAACTCCGAGGCCATGCCCGAACCGGTACCGCCACCGGCACTGAAGATCGAGAAGTACAGGCGCGACTGGTTGGCCTTGATGCCGCAGCTGTCGATCAGGTACGAGTGGATCATTTTCCAGTCGGGGCTGGAGAAACGCTGGGTGTCCTTGTTCAGGATGATCTTGGCCAGGTACTGGCCCAGGATCGGCGCGTTACCGGCGCCCCCGGCATGGACTTCCGACAGGTCCATGATTTTCATTTTGCTGTAGTCGCGCAAAAAGCCGCTTTTTTCGCCTTTGCGCGAAAAACGGATGCGTCCGGCGATGTCCTTGTCCAGGTCGCCGAGCATCACCAACGGCTCGACCAAAAACACCGGCTTGCTCACCTTGCTGGTGCCCAGGCGCAAATTGTTGCGGATCCACTGCGCCGGGCTGTAACCCTTGTCGCTGTAGCCCTTGTCTTCGGCATTGAACTCGTTGAGGTAGAACTTGCGGGCGTTGTACACCAGCTCGGCTACGTCCAGGGCGATGTTGGAGCCACAGCGACCCAGGCCGATCAGGCATACGGACGGGAACTCCTGCTGATCGCGTTCGCTTTCGTCGTCCACCAGGTGCGGCGGGCGCGGGAACACGCTGTCACGCAGGCCGTCGAGGTTGTCGAGGATGCGGTCGGTGTTGGTTTCGGTGAAATACAGATACTGCTGAGTCGACAGGGAACGTGAGCGCCTCGGCGGCTTCGGGGTTTCAGGACCGTTGGCGGCCGGGCTCAACGTAAGATCGGATACTGCAGTGGCTGTTTTTTTAGAGGTCATTGTGCGCCATATGCCTGAACTGGTCGGTTCGATGACCACTGTCATCAAACCATCGCGGATGGGAGCTCGCGTCCTTGACGGCGCGAAGGTCGGCCCAAGCGTTCAGGGGGGGCAGCCTGAGCAGCGCTCGGGAAAATCTTTCCTGATAGGTTGAATCGGCCATCGGAAGGCGATCTTTAGTCGAAATAAGGCAAAATGATGTCAATTGCTTCAGGGAATTGACCATAGTCACTAAACACGCCGCCCGCCATGGCCGGGTATCAGTCATGCGAATGATTGGAGACAGCCTGCGCGCCGCTGTCTAGATTGCAGACTCCGGGTTCGGATGCCTCGCCGTGCCCCATAACAATAAAGAGACGGACCCATGCAGAACTCGACCCAAGCGGCGAATGCCTGGCGCATTCTGTTCCTGCTGTTCCTGGCCAACCTGTTCAACTTCTTTGACCGCACCATCCCGGCGATCATCATCGAGCCGATCCGTATGGAGTGGAGCCTCAGCGACTTCCAGATCGGCATCATCGGCACCGCCTTCACCATCGTTTACGCCATCGCCGGGCTGCCGCTGGGGCGCATGGCCGATACCGGTTCGCGCAGCAAGTTGATGGGCTGGGGCCTGGCGACCTGGAGCGGGCTGACGGCGGTCAATGGCTTGGTGGGCAGTTTCTGGGCGTTTCTGGTGGTACGCATGGGCGTGGGAATCGGTGAAGCCAGTTACGCGCCAGCGGCCAACTCGCTGATCGGCGACCTGTTTCCGGCCCACCGTCGGGCGCGGGCCATGGGCATCTTCATGCTCGGCCTGCCGATCGGTCTGCTGCTGGCGTTCTTCACCATCGGGGCGATGGTCAAGGCCTTCGACAGCTGGCGCGCGCCGTTCTTTATCGCGGCGGTGCCGGGGCTGGTGCTGGCGGTGTTTATGTTTTTCATCAAGGAGCCCAAGCGCGGCGCGGCGGAAGCGGTGCAGATCTCCCAGGAAAAAATCGACAAGCCAATCCGTCGGGTGCTGGCGATTCCTACTTTTCTGTGGCTGGTGTTGGCGGGGCTGTGTTTCAACTTCGCCACCTATGCCTGCAACTCGTTCCTGGTACCCATGTTACAGCGCTATTTCCTGATGCCGCTGCACGACGCGGCGGTTGCCACCGGGATCATGGTGGGCGTGACCGGGCTGTTCGGGTTGACCCTGGGCGGCTGGATTGCCGACAAGATTCATCAACGGGTGCCCAACGGACGCCTGCTATTCGCCGCGTTCAGCCTGGTGATCTCCACGGCCACCACCGCTTGGGCGTTGTATGCCGGACGGATTGAAATTGGTGTGTTCGTTGCGGTGTTCAGTGTCGGCTGGTTGTTTGCCTATACCTTTTATACGTGCGTGTACACGGCGATCCAGGACGTAGTCGAACCGCGTCTGCGGGCCACGGCGATGGCGTTGTTCTTTGCCGGGTTGTATCTGTTGGGCGGAGGCATGGGGCCGGTGGTGGTGGGTGGCTTGTCTGACTACTTTGCCCATGCGGCCATGGCCGCGACCGGCGCCTCGCAGATGACCGAGGCGTTCAAGGCCATTGGTTTGCATGACGCGATGTTCCTGATTCCGGTGGCGCTGTTCCTGACCATGGTGTTCCTGTTCCTGGCGTCGCGCTGTTTCGTGCGCGATGCCAAGCGGATGAAGGATGGGATGAGTGGGGTGGCGCCGCTGGAGGGAGTGGTGGCGCCGGCTTGAAGAGATTTTGTGGCAATGATGCTTTTGTGGCGAGGGAGCTTGCTCCCGCTGGGCTGCGAAGCGGCCCCAAAAATGTTGCGGTCGCTGCGCAACCGAGCGGGAGCAAGCTCCCTCGCCACAGAGATCGTGTGTTACAGGTTATTGAGCCTTGTCATCCCGCCCACGCAACACGCGATTGGGCATCGCCACTGCCGCCGCCAGCCCCAACAACGACACCGCGGCGCTGATCAGCAACAAATGCCGGAACGTCGTCTGCAATTGCTGACGCAAGGCGTGTTGTGCTTCGCCGGGGGCAGCGTTCAATCCATCCAGCAAAACATTGCCGGAATGCCCTTCACCCAACGGCGACGAACCGGCGAATTGGGCAACGCTTGAGTCCTGCAGCAAGGCCAGCAGCAACGCCGACATCAGCGCTACACCCACGGCGCCGCCGAGGGAGCGGAACAGGTTGGTGGTGCTGGTGGCGACCCCGATGTCCTGTTGTTGCACCGAATTTTGCGACCCCACCAGCGAAGTCGGGAACTGCATGCCGGAAGCGATACCGCTGAGCAGCATGAACAGGCTGCTGAGCCAGAACGCGTCGGGCGGGGTGAAGGCCATGCCGAGGATCGCAAACGGGAAGAGCAGGGCGCCGCTGAGGATCATCGGTTGGTAGTGGCCAGTGATCGAGGTACGGCGTCCGGCGAAATAAGCACCTATGGGCAACCCCATCGCTAGCGGCAACAAGTGCAACGCTGCGCTGTCGGCGCCAGCCCCGGTCACGCTCTGATAGCGCAACGGCACCAGCACGGTCAGGGAAATCGCCTGGAAACTTGTGAAAAACACCGTGCACCAGCACAACACGGCGTTGCGGTTGACGAACAGGTGCATCGGTAACAACGGTTCCCGAGCCCGGCGCTCCTGCCAGATGAACACTGACAATGCCACCACGGCGCAACCCAGCAGCCCCAGTACCTCTCTGCTGTGCCAGGCGTGGCCCTGGCCAACCTCGGTGATGCCCAGCAGCAGCGCGGTCAGGCCGATGATCAACAGCACGGTGCCCAGGTAATCGATGATTGGCTTACGGTGCGGCACCGGCAACCCGACGAGGGTGCGCCGGGCAATCAGCCAGGCCCCCAGGCCCAAGGGCAGGTTGATCAGGAACACCCAGCGCCACGACAGGTACTCGGTCATGTAGCCGCCCAATACCGGCCCCGCCACACTGGCCAGCGCATACATGCTGCTGAAATAGCCCTGATAACGGCCACGTTCGCGGGGCGGCACGATGTCGCCGATGATCGCCTGGCTCACCGAGATCATCCCGCCGGCACCGATGCCTTGGAAAATGCGCGCCAGCACCAGTTGCTCCATGTTTTGCGCCAGCCCACAGAACAGTGAGGCCAGGGTGAACAGCCCCATGCCGAACAGCATCAACGGCCGCCGACCGTAGAGGTCACCGAGCTTGCCGTAGATCGGCACCGCCACGGTCATGGCGACCATGTAGCCGGAAATCACCCAGGCCAGCAGGCCGACATCACCCAATTGGGCGGAAATGGCCGGCATCGAGACGGCGACGATGGTCTGGTCCAATGCGCCGAGAAAAATCGCCAGCATCAGGGCCACCAGCACACTACGGATGGCAGGCTGTGGGGCTTGGGAGGTATGGAGTTGAGTCAAGGCAGAACCTGCGGGCATCACGCCTGGGGGGCGAATAGGACTGAGCCCGCAGTTTAAGTCGATAGCCGGCTATTCGATAGCCTCGTAAGGAAGTCCGACGTAGTTTTCCGCGATGGTTTTTCGACCCGCCTCGGAGTCGACGAAATATTCCAGCTCCGCTTCGCTGATGCGCTGGTTGAAGGCGTCGTCGTCGAAGCGGTGCAGCATGGACGTCATCCACCAGGAGAAACGCTCGGCTTTCCACACCCGTCGCAGGCAAATGGCGGAATACTTTTCCAGCAAGTCCGTACGGCCGTCGCGATAGACCTTGAGCAGAATGTTGAACAGCGTGCTGACGTCGCTGGCCGCCAGGTTCAGCCCCTTGGCGCCGGTGGGCGGAACGATGTGGGCCGCGTCCCCCACCAGGAACATCCGTCCATACTGCATCGGCTCGACCACGAAGCTGCGCAGCGGCGCGATGCTTTTCTCGATGGAGGGACCTGTCACCAGGGCTTGGGCCAGGTCGGCTGGCAGGCGGTTTTTCAGTTCAGACCAGAAGCGCTCGTCCGGCCAATCGGCCACTTGCTCCTCGGCGGGCACTTGCAGGTAATAACGGGTGCGAGTCTTGGAACGCATGCTGCACAGGGCAAAACCACGTTCGTGACGGGCGTAGACCAACTCCTCGTGAACCGGTGGGGTGTCGGCCAGGATGCCGAGCCAGCCAAACGGGTAGACCCGCTCGAAGACCTTGAGTTTTTCCGCGGGGATCGACTGGCGCGCCACACCATGGAAACCGTCACAACCGGCAATGTAATCGCAGTCCAGGCGCCAGGTTTGCCCTTGGTGCTCGAAGGTCACGAAGGGGCTGTCGGTCTGCATGTCGTGGGGCTGGGCATCGCCGACCTGATAAAGCGTGCGGGCGCCGGCGGCTTCTCGGGCGGCCATCAAGTCGCGGGTGACTTCGGTCTGGCCGTAGATCATGACGTTTTTACCGCCAGTCAGCCCCTTCAGATCGATGTGCACCCGACGACCGTTGAGCGCCAACTCAAAGCCGTCATGGGGCAGTCCCTCGGCGTCCATGCGCTGGCCGACGCCGGCCTGGCGCAGCAGTTGGGCCATGCCTTGCTCCAGCACACCGGCGCGGATGCGGCTCAGCACATAGTCCGGGGTCTGGCGTTCGAGGATCACCGTGTCAATTCCAGCGTTGTGCAACAACTGGCCGAGCAGCAGCCCAGAAGGGCCGGCACCGATAATGGCAACTTGGGTCTTGAGGGTTTTCATTGTTGTTATGACTCGCACGAAGCACCTGACCAGGGTCGGTGTTGATTGGGGTGCTTGCATTTTTCGCTTGCGGACCTGTCAATTGAAGGGGAAAACTGAGCCGATACCTGTACTTTCTACCAATCGGTGCGATTATCGCCCGCAACCCAGGCCGATCCTCGTGATGAAAAAAACAGACCTGCCTTCAATCCCGGTATTCAAGCTCTACGGCGAGAGCCAGGATTGGCCGACCCCGGACCTGCTGCACTGTGAAACCATTTCCAAGCGCAGCCGAGAGCACCAATGGGAGATCAAACCCCATCGGCACGCCGATCTCTGTCAGTTGTTGTTTGTCTTCAAGGGCCAGGCGGAGTTGGAAATCGAAGGCCAGCGCACACAGCTCGACGAGCCGGCGGTGCAGATCCTGCCGCCGTTGTCGGTGCATGGCTTCCGTTTTTCCGAGGATGTGCAGGGTTACGTGGTGACCCTGGCCGCACCGCTGGTGGCGCACCTGCAATCGCAGCTGGGTCATTCGGTCAACGTGCTGGCCCAGGCCGAAAGCTACCCGGCCCTGGAAGATGCCGAGTACCTCAATAGCCTGTTCAGCGCCCTGCAGGCTGAATACGGTGGGCATCAGCCGGCCCGGGAAATGCTGATGCATGCCTTGGTCAGCGTGATCATGGTCTGGGTCAGTCGTCAGGTGATGCAGCGGCGCACGCAGGCCCAGCGCCCACAACGCGCGCGGGAGTACCTCAACGGGTTCATTCAGTTGGTGGAAGAAACCTATCGCCAGCATGTCAAGGTCGAAGACCTGGCCCATCGTCTGGGCATCTCCGTGTCGCACCTCAACGGCACCTGTCGGGAACTGGCGGGGCAGCCGGCCCTGCAGATCATGCATGAGCGCCAGCTGCTGGAGGCCAAACGGCTGCTGACGTACACCGGCATGACGATCTACGAGATCTCTGAAATGCTCGGCTTTTCCGACCCGACCAATTTCACCCGGTTGTTTCGCCGGCGGGTTGGCATCTCTCCCAAGGCATTCCGGGACCGGCTCAAGACCGATCAACCGGACGACTGAACACGCCTCAGCGCAAGGCGTTCAGGGTCGCGGTGTGAGGAATGCAGCGTTCGAAGTTGCAACTGGCGTATTCACGCGGCAGTTGCCTGGTCTGTTCGACCCGATAGGCCGCCGTGCCATACAGCGCAAGCGTGGCGGTGCAGGTGACAAAAATGGCGAGGCGTCTTTTTGTTTTGATGTTCATGGCGATGACCTCTGAACGAATACCCGTGGGTACTACTTTCAGCATAGGTCAGCCGTAGCGGGTTGCCAGCCAGTCAGTGGTTTGATGGAACCGATATTCAGGACGCTGATAACCCTTTGTGGGAGCGGGCTTGCTCGCGAATGCGGTGGGTCAGCCCCCATTGATGTTGACTGTTGCACCGCTATCGCGAGCAGGCTCGCTCCCACAGGGAATTGGGGCTTTGAACCAGATTACTCCAGGTGTTCAGGCTTCATCGGGTCGCCCGGCTTGACGTCCAGTTGCTTGCGCACGTCTTCGAACATCTCGTCGTAGTACTTGTGCATCGAGCCGATGCTGGCGGTCTTGGGCAGGCCGTATTTCTGGGCGATGCGCGTGGCATGGCGGGCGAAGTCGAAGGCTTGGTCCTTGGCCAGGAAAAATTCTTCGTCCACGGGCTTGTCTTCAACGGTGCCATGCACCCGGAACGACATGCCCGTGCCCTCTTTTTTGTTCTGGTCGACCTTATAGTCGATGCACAGGTTATAGCTGAAATCATCCTTGTTCAGTGCATGGCGTTCCATGTGCAGGTGACCGGGTTCGAACATGGCCATAAACGACTCTCCTTCGAAGGCGTGGGTGTAGGGCAGACCGTGAATCTGCCCCGCAAGTTTCCTGTTATCGATAAGCGATGCCAGGTTGGGCCGTGCTGATGCGGGTGCCGGCGGTGCCTTGGACGATCGCTTCGATGTCCGAGAGTGAGCCGATCACCGCGACCTTGCCAGTGTTGCGGGCAAATTCGCAGGCGGCCTGGACTTTCGGCCCCATGGAACCGGCGGCGAACCCCAGCTTGTCCATTTCATCGGGGTGGGCCTGGGCAATGGCTTTCTGGGTCGGCTTGCCGAAATCGACAAACGCGGCGTTGACATCGGTGGCAATCACCAACAGATCGCTTTCCAGTTGTTCAGCCAGCAGCGCCGAGCACAAGTCTTTGTCGATCACCGCTTCCACGCCCCGTAGCTTGCCGTCGGCGTCGTACATCGTCGGGATACCACCCCCGCCAGCGCAGATCACGATGCTGCCTTTTTCCAGCAGCCACTTGATCGGGCGGATTTCGAAGATGCGCTTGGGGCGAGGGCTGGCGACCACGCGGCGGAACTTGTCACCATCCGGGGCGATGGACCAGCCTTTTTCGGCCGCGAGTTTTTCCGCCTCAGCCTTTGTGTAGACCGGGCCAATGGGCTTGGTGGGGTTCTGGAAACCTGGGTCGTTGGCGTCCACTTCGACCTGGGTCAACAACGTGGCGAACGGCACTTCGAAGTCCAGCAGGTTGCCCAGTTCCTGTTCGATGATGTAACCGATCATGCCCTCGGTCTCGGCGCCGAGCACGTCCAGCGGATACGGCGAGACCGAGGTGTAGGCCGCGGCCTGCAGCGACAGCAGGCCGACCTGGGGGCCATTGCCGTGGGCGATGACCAGCTCGTTGCCAGGGTGGATTTTGGCGATCTGTTCGGTCGCCGTGCGGATGTTGCTGCGTTGGTTGTCGGCGGTCATGGGTTCACCCCGACGCAGAAGGGCGTTGCCGCCCAGGGCTACGACGATGCGCATAATGCTGTCCTCTGACAGAGAAATAATGGACGACTCGGCCCCCTTGTGGGAGCTGGCCTGTGGGAGCATGGCTTGCCCGCGATGGCATCGCCTGGTCCATCAGCTACACCCAGGTGTCTGCATCGCGGGCAAGCCTTGCTCCCACAGTTCTGCTCCAGAACGCGCGAGTTGCCTGAGGTTCTAGATATCCGCCAGCGCCGACACCAGGATCGCCTTGATGGTATGCATGCGGTTTTCCGCTTGCTCGAAGGCGATGTTGGCCGGGGATTCGAACACCTCCTCAGTCACTTCCACGCCGTTGGCCAGGTTCGGATAGCGCGCGGCGATGTCCTTGCCGACCTTGGTTTCGCTGTTATGGAACGCCGGCAGGCAGTGCATGAATTTCACCCGCGGGTTGCCCGAGGCCTTCATCATTTGCGCGTTGACCTGGTAGGGCAGCAGTTGCTCGATGCGCTCGTCCCAGGCTTCCACCGGCTCGCCCATGGAGACCCAGATGTCAGTGTGGATGAAGTCCACACCCTTGACGGCTTCCTTCGGGTCCTCGGTGATGGTGATGCGTGCGCCGCTTTCGGCGGCGAAGGTCTGGCACTGGTCGATGAAATCCTGGTGCGGCCACAGGGCCTTTGGCGCACCGATGCGTACGTCCATGCCCAGTTTGGCGCCGATCATCAGCAGCGAATTGCCCATGTTATAGCGGGCATCGCCCAAGTAGGCGTAGCTGATGTCGTGCAGCGGCTTGTCGCTGTGCTCGCGCATGGTCAGGGTGTCGGCGATCATTTGAGTGGGGTGGAATTCAGCGGTCAGGCCGTTGAACACCGGCACGCCGGCGAATTTGGCCAGCTCCTCGACGATCTCCTGCTCGAAGCCGCGATACTCGATGGCGTCGAACATCCGTCCCAGCACCCGGGCGGTGTCTTTCATGCTTTCCTTGTGGCCGATCTGCGACGACACCGGGTCGATGTAGGTGACGTGGGCGCCCTGGTCATGGGCCGCGACTTCGAAGGCGCAGCGGGTGCGGGTCGAGGTTTTCTCGAAGATCAGCGCGATGTTCTTGCCCTTGAGGTGTGGCTGCTCGGTGCCGGTGTACTTGGCACGCTTGAGGTCGCGGGACAGGTCCAGCAGATAGTGCAGTTCGCGGTTGGTGTGGTGCATCAAGCTCAGCAGGCTGCGGTTGCGCATGTTGAAAGCCATGATTTGGATCTCCTTGGGTTTCGGTTATCCCCTGGGCCGGTATTGGGTGAATACCGGCCCAGGCTCAAAGGTCAGTAGTCGATCGGGTCGCGAATGATCGGGCAGGTCATGCAGTGACCACCGCCCCGGCCGCGGCCCAGTTCGCTGGCGCTGATGGTGATGACTTCCACCCCGGCCTTGCGCAGCAGGGTGTTGGTGTAGGTGTTGCGGTCGTAGCCGATCACCACGCCCGGTTCCAGGGCCACCACGTTATTGCCGTCATCCCATTGTTCGCGTTCGGCGGCAAAGCTGTTGCCGCCGGTTTCCACCACGCGCAGCGCCGGCAGCTTGAGGGCCGCAGCGACGGTATCGAGGAAGCTGCCTTCTTCGCGACGCACATCGATGCCGCCGGGCTTGCTCTCGTCTGGGCGCAGGGAGAAGGCGACGATCTGGCTCACCACTTCCGGGAAAACCGTCACCAGGTCGCGATCGCAGAAGCTGAACACGGTGTCCAGGTGCATGGCGGCGCGGGATTTCGGCAAGCCGGCGACGATCACCCGTTCCACGGCCTTGTGCTTGAACAGGTTCAGCGCCAGTTGACCGATGGCCTGGCGCGATGAGCGTTCGCCCATGCCAATCAGCACGACCCCGTTGCCAATGGGCATCACGTCGCCGCCTTCGAGGGTCGCGTTGCCGTGATCCTGGTCCGGGTCGCCGTACCAGATCTGGAAGTCGGCCTGGGTGAACTCGGGGTGGAACTTGTAGATGGCGCTGGCCAGCAGGGTTTCCTGGCGGCGTGCCGGCCAGTACATCGGGTTCAGCGTCACGCCGCCATAGATCCAGCAAGTGGTGTCGCGGGTGAACTGGGTGTTGGGCAGCGGCGGCAGGATGAAACTTGAGTGCCCGAGAAAGTCGCGGAACATCTGGATGGTTTTCCCGCCGAAGCTGTCCGGCAGGTCATCGGCCGAGACGCCGCCGATCAGGAATTCGGCGATATGGCGTGGCTCCAGGCTGCGCAGCCAGGAACCGACTTCATTCACCAGGCCCAGGCCCACCGAGTTGGCGGTGATCTTGCGCTGCAGGATCCAGTCGAGGGCCTCGGGGATGGCGACGATGTCGGTCAGCAGGTTGTGCATTTCCAGCACGTCGATGTCACGCTCGCGCATCTTGGTGACGAAATCGAAATGATCGCGCTTGGCCTGGTTGACCCAGATTACGTCGTCGAAAAGCAGCTCGTCGCAGTTGTTCGGGGTCAGCCGCTGATGGGCCAGGCCTGGGGAACACACCATGACTTTACGTAATTTACCGGCTTCGGAATGAACGCCGTATTTCACTTTTTCCGTGGTCATTACAAATCCTCCAGTTAAGACAATCAGCCAGCTACAAGGTCAGGAAGCCGTCGTAGAGCCCATAGGCGGCCACCAGGGCGCCTGCGATCACTGCGGCGAAAATCAGCTTCTCGACAGAGGTGAAAATCGGTTTGCCCAGCTCGCGCTTGGCCTTGGCGAACAGGATCGCGCCGGGGGCGTAGAGCAGGGCGGAGAGCAGCAGGTATTTGATCCCGCCGGCATACAGCAGCCACACCGCGTAGATCAGGGCGATAGCCGCCACGGTCAGATCCTTGCGGCGGTCGGCCAGGGCGTTTTCGTAGGTCTCGCCGCGTACCGCCAACAGCACGGCGTAAGCCGCCGACCACAGGTAGGGCACCAGGATCATCGAGGTGGCGAGGTAGATCAGTGACAGGTAAGTGCTGGCCGAGAACAAAGTGATGATCAGGAACAGCTGGACCATCGCATTGGTCAGCCACAGGGCGTTGGCCGGTACGTGGTTGGCGTTCTCCCGGCGCAGGAACTCGGGCATGGTGTGGTCCTTGGCCGCGGCGAACATGATCTCGGCGCACAGCAGCACCCAGGACAGCAGGGCACCGAGCAGCGAGATGATCAGGCCGACGCTGATCAGTACCGCGCCCCAATGGCCGACGACGTGCTCCAGCACGGCGGCCATGGACGGGTTCTGCAACTTTGCAAGTTCAGGTTGGGTCATGATCCCCAGGGACAGCACGTTCACCAGCACCAGAAACAGCAGCACGGTGATGAAACCGATCACGGTCGCCTTGCCTACGTCTGTGCGTTTCTCGGCGCGGGCGGAAAATATGCTCGCCCCTTCAATGCCGATGAACACCCACACGGTGACCAGCATCATGTTGCGCACCTGATTCATCACGCTGCCCAGGTCCGGGTTCTTCAAGCCCCAGATATCGGCGGTGAAGATATCGAGCCTGAAGGCGAACACCGCGATCAGCACGAACAGCAACAGCGGCACCACCTTGGCGATGGTGGTCACCAGGTTGATGAACGCCGCTTCTCTGATGCCCCGCAGGACCAGCCAATGCACCGCCCAGAGCAGCACTGATGCACCGATCACCGCCGCGACGGTATTACCCTCGCCAAACACCGGGAAGAAGTAGCCCAGGGTGCTGAACAACAGCACGAAGTAACCGACGTTGCCCAGCCAAGCGCTGATCCAGTAACCCCAGGCCGACGAGAAGCCCATGTAGTCACCGAACCCGGCCTTGGCATAGGCATATACACCCCCGTCCAGATCGGGTTTACGGTTGGCCAGGGTCTGGAATACGAAAGCCAGGGTCAGCATGCCGACGGCGGTAATGGCCCAGCCGATGAGCACGGCGCCGACATCGGCACTGGCCGCCATATTTTGCGGCAAGGAAAAGATTCCGCCGCCGATCATCGAACCGACGACCAGGGCGACCAGTGCACCCAATCGAAGTTTTGCGGGGGTATCAGACATTTGCGAGACTCCAGCGCAGGAGAAGAGAATCAACAGACTAAGTCGATTTGAAAGTTGAATAGCTGATCTGGATCAGTGCATGACAACATTCCATTGTTAATGAAGGCGTTAACGGCGTCCGTAGGCGTCTGTAGTTGTGCGAAAGGCCCACTCTATGGGCCGTTCGGCAGGGGAATATAAAGTTTCCTTCCCTCGGGATTATTCACGCTAGTTGATTTTCAATGAGTCGCAACTATTTTGTAGGCTGCTGACATGACAAAAATAATCTTGCCACATGGACTTTTTAATTGATGCCATTGGACAATGGTCGGTCCATAAGTATTTGGACTTTTCGTGGATGGCGTTATTCAAAAACGTTATGTCGCTTTATTTACTTATTTAAATAGTGAGAGAACATGCCGCAGCCCATCGAAAAGTTACCCCTCGGCGCCCTGATCGCATTGGTGGTGGGGTCGATGATCGGTGGAGGGATCTTTTCCCTGCCGCAAAACATGGCGGCTCGGGCGGATGTCGGAGCGGTGCTCATTGGCTGGGCCATTACCGCCGTCGGCATGCTGACCCTGGCCTTTGTGTTCCAGACCCTGGCCAATCGCAAGCCGGAACTGGACTCGGGCGTGTATGCCTATGCCAAGGCCGGGTTCGGTGACTACATGGGTTTTTCGTCCGCCTGGGGGTACTGGATCAGCGCCTGGATGGGCAACGTCGGTTACTTCGTGCTGCTGTTCAGTACCTTGGGCTATTTCTTCCCGGTGTTCGGCCAAGGCAATACGCCGGTGGCCATCGGCTGTGCATCGTTGCTGCTGTGGGCGGTGCATTTCCTGGTGCTGCGGGGCATCAGAGAAGCGGCGTTCATCAACCTGGTGACCACCGTGGCCAAGATCGTGCCGCTGTTGATGTTCGTTGTAATGGCCGGGGTGGCCTTCGAGGCCGAGATTTTCACCCGCGATATCTGGGGCACACTGAGCCCGGACCTGGGCAGTGTGATGGACCAGGTGCGGCACATGATGCTGGTCACGGTGTTCGTGTTCATCGGTATCGAAGGCGCCAGTGTGTATTCGGCGCGGGCAGAAAAACGCGCGGACGTAGGGCGTGCGACAGTGATCGGATTCCTCGGGGTGTTGGCGTTGCTGGTGCTGGTGAATGTGCTGTCCCTGGGGGTCATGAGCCAGCCTGAACTGGCGCAGTTGCAGAACCCATCCTTGGCCGGCGTCCTGGAGCATATCGTCGGGCCGTGGGGCGCGTTGCTGATCAGTGTGGGACTGGCGGTGTCACTGCTCGGCGCGCTGCTGTCCTGGGCGTTGTTGTGCGCGGAAATTCTTTACGCCACCGCCCGGGACAAGACCATGCCGGCATTCCTGACCAGGGAAAACGCCAACCATGCGCCGGTCAATGCGCTGTGGCTGACCAATGGCATGATCCAGCTGTTTTTGTTGATCACGCTGTTTTCCGCCGGTACCTACACCAGCCTGATCTATCTCGCCTCGTCGATGATTCTGGTGCCGTATCTGTGGTCGGCGGCCTATGCGGTGCTGCTATGCGCCCGTGGGGAAACCTATGAACAGGCCTCGGCCCGGCGCATGAAAGACCTGTGCATCGGTGGCGTTGCCCTGTGTTACGCGGTGTGGCTGTTGTATGCCGGTGGCGTGAAATACCTGCTGTTGTCGGCGCTGTTGTATGCGCCGGGGGTGATTCTGTTTGCCCAGGCCAAGCGCGAACAGGGGCAGCCCTTGTTCACCCACGTTGAGAAGGGGGTCTTTGCGTGCGTGATGGCCGGGGCGGGCATGGCGGCTTATGGGTTGTACAGTGGGTTTTTGGCGCTTTGAGGCGAAGGTCACTGTTTTGGGGGAGTTGAGGGGGGCTATGGGAGCGAGCCTTGCTCCCACATAAATCCCCTCGCCACACGGACGGTCGTCACCACCGGGCCCGATGCGCGCCCAACTCCGCCGCCGGCAAGGTCCATTGCAGGGGTGTTCCGGTGATTTTCAAGGGCACCTGCAGGCGATGGGCCGGTCCCCACGGCGTCTGTTCGACCACCAGTCCCTGATCATCCTCGGCCTCGGCCCGCAATGAGGTCGGATCCCCCGCGCCACGCTCGATCAAGAGCTTCGCCGTGCGCGCCAGTGACAAGCGTGCCGAGCCGCCCTGGCCGCTCATCAATCGTCGGGACAGCAACACAATCGCGCTGGCGGCCATCAGGTATCCGGTGCCGTGGTCCAGGGCCTGCACCGGCAGCGGGGTTGGCTTGTCTGTGTGTTTCCAGCCCATCCCGGCTTCGGCGATGCCGCTGCTCATTTGCACCAGGCTGTCGAAGCCGCGCCGGTTCTGCCAGGGGCCGCTCCAGCCGTAGGCGTTGAGGCTGACATCGATCAGACCAGGGGCGATTCGCTGGCGTTGTTCGGCACCGTAGCCCAAACGTTCCAGGGCGTCGGCGCGGTAGCCATGCAGGAGGATGTCGGTGTCCTTGAGCAGAGCCTCGAAGGCCACGCGATCTTCAGCTCGGTGCAAATCCAGGCGCGCGCAGCGTTTGCCGAGGGTGACCTCCGGCACCACGCCGGGCTCGTTCCAGCTCGGCGGGTCGATGCGCAGCACGTCGGCTCCCAGGCCTGCGAGGAACCGGCTGGCGATGGGGCCTGCCAGTACGCGGGTCAGATCCAGTACCTTGAGGCCCGCCAGTGGCTGGGTCACGGAGCCGAGCCAGGGCTTGCGCTGCTCTCCAGTCGTTTCACTCAGTTGCACCAGCGGCTCGGCATTGACTGCCAGGCCTTGAGGGTGGGTTTGCCACGCTTGCCATGAACGCATCTCGGCGGCGCAACCGCCCGCCTCGACCACCGACTGCTCCAGCTCGGCCTTGTTCCAGCGGGCCACCCTGGCCGCCATGTCGGCGCGGTCGGTGCAGGTGCCGAGGACTTTTTCCGCAGCAAGGCGATGATGCGGCGCATTGGTGTGCAGGCGAATCCAGCCGTCGGTGGTTGGGTAGTCGCCGGCTACCGGATCCCACATCGGCGGTACGCTCCAGCCGATGGGGCGCAAGGAGGTGGAGAACCAGAACGACGCCAGCCGTCGGTCGACCTCCAGGGCCGGCAGACGGCCGGTTTGCTGGTGGATGAGCTCGGCGGCGGCTTGGCCGGCTGCGGCGATACTGGCGCAGGCCAGCTCCGTGACGGCGAACGCCGACGGCAGGGCGCCGACGCCGGTGAAGGTGATCGGGGTCGTGGGCAAACCAAGCGCGGCTTGCATGGACGTGAGCAGATCTGACATCGAAAGCCCTCCGGAACGAGAGGGCGATCATAGTTCAAAATCGCGTTTGGGGGCCGCTTTGCGGCCCAGCGGGAGCAAGCTCCCGCACTTGTTCCGGGCGGAACCAGATCCACAGGTTACCCAGGACCATGCCGGCCAAGGCCAGATACACCGGCCAGCCGTGGTCGAGCATCACCAGCATCAGCCCGGCGCAGAACAGCATGCTGGCGGTGGCACCGACCTTGGTCCGGCGCGGGATGACCTTGCCGTTGCGCCAGTTGTGCAGCATCGGCCCGAACAGCCGGTGATTTTCCAGCCAGGCGCTCAGTCGCGGCGAACTGCGGGTGGCGGCCCAGGCTGCCAACAGGATGAACTCGGTGGTCGGCAGGCCGGGCACGACGATGGCGACCAGGCCGATGGCCAGGCTGGTGTAGGCGAGCAGGGCGAAGAGTAGTTGGGCGGTTTTCGAGGCTGGACAGTTCATGAACTTCTTTCAGGCCTACGCATTTCCTTGTGGGAGCGAGCCTGCTCGCGATAGCTGTGTGCCAGGCGCCATCATTGGAGGCTGACACACCGCAATCGCGAGCAGGCTCGCTCCCACAGGCAGTGGTGGTGAATTTCAGGCCAGTTCAGCTTCATAGGCGTGCTCGAGCAACACCGTAAACCGATTGAAGGCATCCAGCGCGCCTTTGTCCGCTTCGGCTTCCTGCTGTTCAGTGAAGGCCAGGCCGTCGAGGGTGCGGATGAAGGTTTTCCAGCCTTCAGCACGACCGCCGGCAGGTTCTGCCAGGTGCCGAGCGCCGAAGGTTTCGCTCAGGCCCAGGCCGACGGCGCGCTTGATCAAAAATGCAGCACCGAGCTTGGAGCCTTCGGAGACAAACAGCCAACCCAGGGCCTCGGCCTGGGTCGGATTTTTTACCGCGCCGGCTACTGGCGCGGGGACGTCGGTGTCCAGGTCCGCAAGATCTGCCTTGGCCGCTTCTGCCCGGCAACGGGCCGGCAGGTCGGGGATCAGGCTGGACAGTTCGGCGTCGTTGTACAGCGCCACCAGTTCCGATTGGAACAGGTACTGGGCCACGACGAAGCGGGCGAAGTTGGCCTTGGTTTCGAACGGGGCGTGGGCCTTGACCAGTGCATCGAGCCTGCTGTGGGGCTCGTGGGTGATCTGGTTCAAGCGTTGGGAGCGTAAAACGGGGTGTTGGGTAGTCATGAAAAACTCCTTCGAATGAGCACATTGTGGCGAGGGGCTGTGGGAGCAAAGCTTGCTCGCGAACAGGCGCCTCGATTCCTGGAAGACCGCATCACCTTCATCGCGGGCAAGCCTTGCTCCCACATGACGCTCCTCGCCACAGGTATTTGTTTTGCCTGGCAACCGAGTCAGATATCCCAGATCAGATTGACCGCGAAATTACGCCCGGGCTGGGTCAGACGGTCGAGGTTGGCGGGGCTCAGCACCGCTGCTTCGCCAACGCTGTCGTAGCCACGCACGTCATCCCACAGCCAGTACTTCTTGTCGGTGAGGTTGTAGAGACCACCGCTGACGGTGACGTCGTGGGTCACCTTGTAGAAACCGGTCAGGTCGAGGATGCCGAAGCCCGGGGTCTTGAACTGGCTGCTGACGCCATCGGGCGAGTTGAAGTTGCTGTCGTCGACGCGGTCTTTTTTCTTGACCAGGGTCCAGCTGAGCAACGTGCCGAACCGGTCCTGCTCGTAACCCAGGCCGAACACGCCGGTGAGCGGGTTGACGCTGTTGATCGGCTCGCCTGTGTCGTTATTGCGACCGTAGGCATAGGCCACCGAACCTTGGGTGTACAGGCCTTGCGGTGCGCCGAACAGATCCAGGTTCAGGCGTCCCTTGACCTCGGCGCCCTTGATGGTGGCGTGCTTGATGTTGTTGCTCTGGAAGGTCAGCGCATCGGCCCCGGGCGTGATCGCATCTTCGTTGATGAAGTCGCGATACTTGTTGTAGAACACCGCCACATCGAACGAACCGGAGTCGAAACGGCCCCGCAGGCCAGTCTCATAGCTTTTGCTTTTTTCCGGTTCCAGATCGGGGTTGGGTTCCACGCTGTAGCCGGCGCCGGGATTGTCAAAGCGACCATACAGCGCCTTGGCGGTTGGCGTGCGGAAGCCTTCGGCGTACTGGCCGTACCAGGTGTACTGGTCGCTCAGGGCGTAGGTCAGGCCGAATTTGGGCGAGACGCGATGCCAGGTCTTGTTCTTGTCGCTGACTTGACCGCCGCTGGTGGGGTCCACGGTGTTGAGGAATGCCTCGGTCAGGTGCGGCTTGAGCCGCGTGTAGTCGTAACGCAGGGCCGGCGTGAAAGTCCATCGGTTCCAACGGATCTGATCCTGGGCGAACAGGCTGTAGGTGTTGATGGTCGGGTCCGGGAAGTCGCTGGCTTTTTCCAGCACGTCCCGGGTGCTGATGGCACCGACGGCTGAGCAACCCACGCCGACGGCCAGACAGACGCCATTGCCACTGCGCGAACCGGTGACTTTCTGCTGCTTGATCGTGGTGCCGTAGGTCAGCGCGTGATCGGTGTCGGCGAGGCTGAAGGCCTTGTCCAACTGGGCGTCGAGAACCCACTGTTTTTCTTCGTAGAGGGTCTCTCGTGTGCGTAGCACCTGGCGGGTGATGGGGAAGTAAAACTCGGCGGTGCTCTGGTCGGTCTTGGCGATCTGATGGTTCAGGCTCCACTTCACGTGGTCGGCCAGCAGGCTGTCGAGGGCGAAGCTGTGCTCCAGGCCGAAGCGTTCGCGGCTGATGGTGTCGTTACCGGTGCGCCACTGATACATGCCGCCGGGCAATACAAAGTCAGGAATTGCCGGCTGGCCGTCGGAGTAGGGGCCGCCATAGGCACTTTTCAGATCGGTGTCCCGGCCATCCTTGTACTTCTCGTAGACCAGGCCCAGGCGCGAATCATCGTTGTAGTTCCAGCCGAGCTTGGCCAGCACATTGTGGGTGCGCACGTCTTCAGGGTTGGCCGCGGTGCGGTCCAGGCCGGTGCCGTTGTTATTGCCATAGGATTGGGTTTCATGACCGTCGCGCTGGCTGTAATGCAACAGGCCGTCGAACGGCCCACTGCGACCTGCGAGGGTGGCGGATTTGAGCCAGCTTTCGTCGGCGGAGCTGTAGCCGGTCTTCAGGCGGGCGCCGACGTCGTTACCCGGTTTGATGATGTCGTCCGGATCAAGGGTGAAATAGCTGACGGCGCCGCCGATGGCATTGCTGCCGTACAGCACCGAGGCCGGGCCGCGGAGGATCTCCACGCGCTTGACGATTTCCGGGTCCACGTAATTGCGCTGGGTCTTGGCGTACGGGCCGTTGAAGAAACCCCCGGGAATTTCCACACCGTCGACCTGCGTCAGCACCCGGTTGCCGTCGATTCCGCGAATGTTGTAGCCGCTGATGCCGCCGCGCTGGCCTGCCCCACCCACTGAAACGCCGGGTTCATAGCGCACCAGATCCTTGAGGGTGTTGACGTTGTTGCGGTCCAGTTCCTGCCGGTCGTGGACGCTGACGCTGCTGGGTACGCTGACGATGTCCTGTTCCTGGCGTGTGGCGCTGATCGTCACCTGTTGCAGGTTCAGTACGCTGCTGGTGCTGTGCTTTTGCAGAACAATGCTGGTGTTGCCCAGTTTGCGGTAGCTCAGGTTGGTCCCCACCAACAGGCGCTCCAGGGCTTTTTCCGCTGGCAGCGAGCCGTTGACGCCAGGCGACGCGACGCCTTCGGCCAGTTCTGCGGGCAAGCCGACCTGCCAGCCCGTGACCGCGGTGAACGCATTCAGTGCCGAGACCAGCGGTTGCTGGGCAATGGTAAAGGTGTAATCACCGATATTGCGCGCAGGCGGCTGCACGGTGGTGGCGGCGAGGGCGGTCGGCGCGGTGCCGGCGATCAGGATGGCGGCGGTCAGCAATGACAGTGTGCACGCAGGGGCAAGGGACCGGCGGGTAAGGCGAGAGGACATCGATAGCGCTCCGTGTCGCATCTGTTATAGGTGCAGATGATGTCGCTGGATGCGAATCAATTGCATTGGCTATAACGAGACGAACCAGCGAAGCCTATCGAGTAAAAATAATTCTCATTTAGTTCAGGATCACCAGCGCCGGGAATTCCTGGAGGCGCGCAGAGGTGATGTGGGCCAGAGAACGGACCACGTCCAGCGGCTGATCGAGGCGATAATTGCCGGTCACTGCAACCTGGGCCAACTGTTCATTGTTGTTGATGATCCAGCCAGGGTAGTAGCGTCGCAGCTCGGCCAGTACCTGGTTCAGCGGTCGATTCTCGAACACCAGTCGTCCCTGGACCCACGCCAGATCGGTGCTGGCATCCATCCGTGCAGGGCGGTCGAAGCCGTTGGGGCCGATGCGGATGCTTTCCCCGGCCGACAGCCTGACATGGGCGTCATAACGCGTGGCCCGCAAATCCACATCACCGCGCTGCACCTGCACTTGCGTCACGCCATCGAGGTAGCGCACCGCGAAGGTGGTGTTGCTGACGCTGGCGATGACCGGCCCGGCGTCGATTTGCAGAGGCAGGGTGCGTGTGTCCGGGACTTCGAAAAACGCCTCGCCTTTGTACAACCGAGCTATGTGCCGTTGGTCGTTGAACGTGCTGGAAAAGGCCGAGTCGGTGTTGAGCAGGACCTTGGAGCCATCCTCCAGTTGCAGGCGCTGGCGTTCACCGACCACGGTCAGGTGATCGGCCTGCAGACGCAGGGGCAGGTCGCTGAAGTTGAACAGGCCCAGAAACAGCACGGCAGCGGTGGCCAAGGGTTTCCAATGGGCGCGCAAGCGTGACAGTGCACTGGCTTGGGGGCGGCCTTTGAGTTGCCGGGCGCTTTGCATCACTTGCGGGCCGTTCCAGATCGCCTGGGCCCGCTTGAATGCCTGACCATGGCGCGGATCGGCCGCCAGCCAGGCCTGGAACTGCCGGGTCTGCTCCTCGCTGGGGTTGTCCAGCAGAATGAGCCAGTCCAGCGCCTGTTCCATGGCATGGGCGGTGTCCTGCGCCGCAGCGTGCTCAGGGGCACGTTGTTTGTCTGTCACGGTGGTTCCTCGCAGTGTCTTTTGCACGGCTATTTAGCGTCAGCGACCAAGCCTAGCAGGGTCGCAGGCCAGCGCAATCGGCGACGGCCTCTTAGAGAAAATCCTTACAGGTTCAGTCGCCACCAAGGCGTTCGGCCACGCCCACACAGATCGCCATGATCAGCTTCAGTTCCTTCTGCACGGTGCTCAGCGACACGTCCAGCCGTTTAGCGATGTCCTGGTAACTGTGACCGTGCAACCGGCTGAGGATAAAAATCTGCTGCTGTCGCGGGCTCAGCGCTTGCAGGCGGAGATTGAGGCGTTCGAGCATCTGCTCGGCATGGGCCGCGTCTTCGGCGCTGCTTTGGGGGGCGGCCACGTTGTGGACAACTTCCTGCGGCACGTCGTCCAGCAGGGTCCGGGACTGAATACGCCGCGCACGCAAGTGGTCCAGCGCCAGGTTGCGGGCGGTCTGGAAAACGAAGGGTTCGAGGTGCTCGACCGTGCGCTCGCCCAAGGCGCGAGTGACACGCAGGTAGGTTTCCTGAAGCAGGTCTTCGGCGGTGCTGGGGTTGTTGACCATGCGCTGGAGGGTGCGCAGCAGTGGCGTGCGCTGGGCAAGGAAGACGTGATGAAAGCGCGATTGACTCACGGTAGGGCCCGATTCGATTTGACTAGATGATAATGCTTATCATCTAGTTGATGGGTCAAGCCCTCATTTCACCACCCCGATTCCATGTGGGGAGCAAGCCTTGGAAGCAGGCCTGTGGGAGCAAAGCTTGCTCCCACATTACCGGCTGCGCAGTGAGTTACTCGGCGTTACACAACGCCAGGCAGTTATCCAGCATGCGGTTGGAGAAGCCCCATTCGTTGTCATACCAGGCCAGTACCTTGAGCAGCTTGCCGCTGGCCTTGGTGTGGTTGGCGTCGAAGATCGACGACAGCGGGTTGTGGTTGAAATCGCTGGAGACCAGCGGCAGGGTGTTGTAGCCGAGAATCTTCGAATGCTGGCTGGCCTGGCGCAGCAGTTCGTTGACTTCTTCGGCCGACGCTTCACGCTTGAGCTGCACGGTCAAATCCACCAGCGACACGTTGATCACCGGCACGCGCACGGCCATACCGGTCAGCTTGCCCGCCAGTTCCGGCAGCACCAGGCCCACCGCCTCGGCGGCGCCGGTCTTGCTCGGGATCATATTCTGTGTGGCCGAACGGGCGCGGTATGGGTCGCTGTGGTAGACGTCGGTCAGGTTCTGGTCATTGGTGTAGGCATGGATCGTGGTCATCAGGCCGCTTTCGATGCCCAGTTCGCGGTGCAGCACCTGGGCCACCGGGGCCAGGCAGTTGGTGGTGCACGAAGCGTTGGAGATGATCTGGTGGGACTGGCGCAAAATATCGTGGTTCACGCCGTACACCACGGTGGCGTCGGCACCCTTGGCCGGGGCCGAAATGATCACCTTGCGGGCGCCGGCGCTGATATGGGCGGCGGCCTTGGCGCGGTCGGTGAACAAACCGGTGCATTCGAACACGACGTCGATTTTTTCGGCGGCCCAGGGCAGTTCGGCCGGGTTGCGGATGGCGCTGACCGAGATACGGTCACCATTGACCGTCAGGCTTTCGTGATCGTGCTGCACCTCGGCATCGAAGGTGCCGTGAACCGTGTCGAACTTGAGCAGATGAGCATTGATTGCGCTGTCGCCCAGGTCGTTGATGGCGACGATCTGCAAGTCGCGACGATAACCTTGGGTATACAGTGCACGGAGGACGTTGCGGCCGATGCGGCCAAAACCATTGATTGCGATTCGAAGAGTCATTAACTGCGCCGCCGTCGATTTGTTGTTGGAATTACAAGATTATTCGCATAAAAATAGAAAACAAGCCTTTTTAGTGGCAATATTTTGTTTTATCTACAACGAGTGACCTGAATCAACTGGTCCGAATGGTCAAGAAATCCGCTGTCGCCCAATGCGTGGCGGGGTTTTGACCAGCATAGACAATCAGGTCGCCACACCCGTTAGCCTGGAGTTCTACACATGCATCCCCGCGTACTTGAGGTCACCGAACGGCTTATCGCCCGCAGCCGCGCCACGCGTCAGGCTTACCTTGCATTGATCCGCGGTGCAGCCAGCGACGGTCCGATGCGCGGTAAGTTGCAATGCGCCAACTTCGCCCACGGCGTGGCCGGTTGCGGCACCGAAGACAAGCATCACCTGCGGATGATGAACGCCGCCAACATCGCCATCGTGTCTTCCTACAACGACATGCTCTCGGCCCACCAGCCCTACGAAACCTTCCCGGAACAGATCAAGAAAGCCTTGCGCGAGATCGGCTCGGTCGGCCAGTTCGCCGGTGGCACGCCGGCCATGTGCGATGGCGTGACCCAAGGTGAGGCGGGGATGGAACTGAGCCTGCCGAGCCGCGAAGTGATCGCACTGTCGACGGCGGTGGCGTTGTCCCACAACATGTTCGACGGCGCACTGATGCTCGGCATCTGCGACAAGATCGTGCCAGGCCTGATGATGGGCGCGCTGCGTTTCGGTCATTTGCCGACGATTTTCGTGCCAGGCGGGCCCATGGTCTCAGGCATTTCCAACAAGCAGAAAGCCGATGTGCGTCAGCGCTATGCCGAGGGCAAGGCCACCCGCGAAGAGCTGCTGGAGTCGGAGATGAAGTCCTACCACAGCCCCGGCACCTGCACCTTCTACGGCACGGCCAACACCAACCAGTTGTTGATGGAAGTGATGGGCCTGCACTTGCCGGGTGCCTCGTTCGTCAACCCGAACACTCCGCTACGGGATGCGCTGACTCGCGAAGCGGCGTTCCAGGTCACGCGCCTGACCAAGCAGAGCGGCAACTTCATGCCCATCGGCGAAATCGTCGACGAGCGGTCGCTGGTCAATTCCGTTGTCGCGCTGCACGCCACCGGCGGTTCCACCAATCACACCTTGCACATGCCGGCCATTGCCATGGCCGCAGGCATCCAGCTGACCTGGCAGGACATGGCCGACCTCTCCGAGGTGGTGCCGACCCTGAGTCACGTCTATCCGAACGGCAAGGCCGACATCAACCACTTCCAGGCGGCGGGCGGCATGTCGTTCCTGATCCGTGAACTGCTGGAAGCCGGCTTGCTCCACGAAAACGTCAACACCGTGCTGGGTCACGGCCTGAGCCGCTACACCCAGGAACCGTTTCTCGAAGACGGCGAGCTGGTATGGCGCGAAGGCCCGATCGAAAGCCTCGATGAAAACATCCTGCGCCCGGTGGCCCGCGCGTTCTCGGCCGAGGGCGGGTTGCGGGTGATGGAAGGCAACCTGGGGCGCGGCGTGATGAAAGTCTCGGCGGTGGCCCTGGAAAACCAGGTCGTCGAAGCCCCGGCCATGGTCTTTCAGGATCAACAGGACCTGGCCGATGCGTTCAAGGCCGGCCTGCTGGAAAAAGATTTTGTCGCGGTGATGCGCTTCCAGGGCCCGCGCTCCAATGGCATGCCGGAGCTGCACAAGATGACACCGTTCCTCGGTGTATTGCAGGATCGCGGTTTCAAAGTGGCGTTGGTGACGGACGGACGCATGTCCGGCGCGTCGGGGAAAATTCCGGCGGCTATCCACGTCAGCCCCGAAGCCTACGTTGGCGGCGCATTGGCCCGCGTGCAGGAGGGCGATATCATCCGCGTCGATGGCGTCAAAGGCACCTTGGAGTTGAAGGTGGACGCCGAGGAATTCGCCGCACGCACACCGGCCAAGGGTTTGTTGGGCAACAACATTGGCACCGGTCGCGAGCTGTTTGGTTTCATGCGCATGGCCTTCAGCTCGGCAGAGCAGGGCGCCAGCGCCTTCACTTCTGCCCTGGAGACGCTTAATTGAAACTGGCTTTGGTCGGTGACATCGGTGGGACCAACGCGCGGTTCGCCTTGTGGAAGAACCACAACCTGGAGAATATCCAGGTGCTGGCGACTGCGGATTACGCCTGCCCCGAAGATGCCATCAAGGTTTACCTGAGCGGCGTGGGCCTGAAGCCGGGTTCGATCGGTTCGGTTTGCCTGTCCGTGGCGGGGCCGGTCAGCGGCGATGAGTTTCGCTTCACCAACAATCACTGGCGCCTGAGCAATCTGGCCTTTTGCAAGACCCTTGAGGTCGAGAAGCTGCTGCTGGTCAATGACTTTTCGGCCATGGCCCTGGGCATGACGTGCTTGCGTCCCGATGAATACCGGGTTGTCTGCGAGGGCACGCCGGAGCCGTTGCGTCCGGCGGTGGTGATCGGTCCTGGCACCGGGCTGGGTGTGGGCACGTTGCTGGATTTGGGCGGCGGTCGTTTTGCGGCATTGCCGGGGGAGGGTGGCCATGTCGACCTGCCCATGAGCAGCCCGCGGGAAACCCAGCTGTGGCAGCACATCTACAACGAGATCGGTCATGTCAGTGCCGAAACCGCCCTGAGCGGCAGCGGGTTACCTCGGGTGTACCGCGCCATCTGCGCGGTGGATGGCCATACGCCGGTGCTCGACACGCCCGAATCCATCACCGCCGCCGGCCTGGCCGGAGACCCCATTGCCCTGGAAGTGCTCGAGCAATTCTGCCGCTGGCTGGGGCGAGTGGCCGGTAACAATGTGCTGACGGTGGGTGGGCGTGGCGGTGTATACATCGTCGGCGGGGTGGTCCCGCGATTCGCCGATTTTTTCCTTGAAAGTGGTTTCGCCCGTTGCTTCGCCGACAAGGGCTGCATGAGCGATTATTTCAAGGGCATTCCAGTCTGGCTGGTGACGGCGCCGTATTCCGGGCTGATGGGCGCGGGTGTGGCGTTGGAGCAATCGACTCCAGTTTGAAATGTGATCCCCTGTGGGAGCGAGCTTGCTCGCGATGACGGAGTGTCAGTCGCCATTGATGTTGACTGATACACCGCTATCGCGAGCAAGCTCGCTCCCACAGGGGTTTTGTAGTGTGTTTGTAGTCCTCATCCATCAGGCATAATCGCCCCAACCCAAACAACAAGGACGAGGCCCTGTGAGTTCAGTGAACAAATCGATTTTGTTGGTCGACGACGACCAGGAGATTCGCGAACTGCTGGACACTTACCTCAGTCGCGCGGGTTTTCAGGTACGTACTACCCCTGATGGCGCCGGGTTTCGCCAGGCACTTAACGAAGCAGCCAGCGATCTGGTGATCCTCGACGTGATGCTGCCCGACGAGGACGGCTTCAGCCTTTGCCGCTGGGTTCGCCAGCACCCGCGCCAGGCCCACGTACCAATCATCATGCTCACGGCCAGTTCCGACGAGGCCGACCGGGTTATCGGCCTTGAGCTGGGGGCCGATGATTATCTGGGCAAACCTTTCAGTCCGCGTGAACTCCAGGCGCGCATCAAGGCGCTGTTGCGTCGTGCGCAGTTTGGCCAGGAACGCTCCGGCGGCGAAGTGTTGGCCTTCGACGAGTGGCGGCTGGACATGGTCAGCCATCGACTGTTCCACACCGACGGCGAAGAAGTGATCCTCTCCGGCGCCGATTTCGCCTTGCTCAAGCTGTTTCTTGACCATCCCCAGGAAATCCTCGACCGCGACACCATTGGCAACGCCACTCGCGGTCGGGAGTTGATGCCCCTGGACCGAATCGTCGACATGGCGGTCAGTCGTCTGCGCCAGCGCCTGCGTGACACCGACAAGCCACCACGGTTGATCCGCACGGTGCGCGGCAGTGGTTATCAACTGGCGGCCAGTGTGATTGCCAGCAATGGTCATTGATTGGATCAAGAAAATAGCCCGACGGGTGCCGGTGCCGCGTTCGTTGCTTGGAAGAATGCTGCTGCTGACCCTGCTGGTGGTGCTGTTCGCCCAGACCCTGTCCAGTCTGATCTGGGTCTCGCAACTGCGCGCCACCCAGCTCGAAGGCCTGGTCACCAGCGCCCGTAGCCTGGCTCATTCGATGACCGCCAGTGTCAGCTATCTGCGCTCGTTGCCGGTGGCTTACCGGCCATTGGTGCTGGATCAATTGCGCAGCATGGGCGGCACGCGGTTTGTCGTCACGCTCAACGACAAACCCCTGGGCATGGACGTGCTGCCGGTTACGCCGCGCAAGCTGGCGGTGCTCAAGGCGGTGGATGACGTACTGCGAAAATCCCTGGGCAACAGCGCCGACATCTCGGTGAAGTTTGTCAGCCCCGAAGACCTGCGGATTTTCAACGGCGGCCTGAAGCTTGATGAATTGCCGCGCTCCTGGGCCCACTACGCCTTGACCCTGGAGCCGGTGAACCCGCCGGTGCTGGTCACGCAAATCCAGATGGCGCCGGGCGAATGGCTGTACATCGCTTCGCTGCTCCCAGAGCCCTACACCAGTCTTGAAGAGCAGAGCCTGCCGACGCAGCAGGTCGGTTTCATCGTGCTGACCAGCAGCCTGTTGTTGCTGTTCATCGGTTTGCTGGTGCATTGGCAGAGCCGGCCCCTCAAACGCCTGGCCCGCGCGGCACGCGACATGTCCCTGGGCGCCGAAGTGGAACCGGTAGCTGAAGGCGGCGGCAGCGAAGTGGTGGAAGTGGGCAGGGCATTCAATGCCATGCGTGAACGCATCAGCCGTTACCTGACCGAACGCAGCCAATTGTTCAGCGCGATTTCCCATGACTTGCGCACGCCGATCACGCGGCTGCGCTTGCGGGTCGAACTGCTGGAGGACGAAAACCTGCAGGCCAAGTTCGGCCGCGACCTGGACGAGCTGGAGTTATTGGTCAAAGGTGCGTTGCAATGCGTCAAGGACACCGACATTCACGAAAACATCGAGCCGGTGGACCTCAACCATGTGCTCGATTGCCTGGTCGAGCCGTACCTGGCGCCCAATGGCAATGGTCGGGTGACCCAGGATGGCCGCGCGTTGGCGCCGTATCCTGGCAAGCCACTGGCCCTCAAGCGCTGCATCGGTAACCTGATCGACAATGCGCTGAAGTACGGGCAAAACGCCCATTTGCACATCGATGACGATGACACCGCGTTCATCCTGCACGTCGACGACGAGGGGCCAGGTGTGCCGGAGCAACGTCTGGAGCAAGTCTTCGAACCGCACTTTCGCCTGGCCGGGCAGCAGCAGGGCTATGGCCTGGGCCTGGGCATCGCCCGCAACATCGCCCATAGCCATGGCGGCGAAGTCAGCCTGCAGAACCTGCGCGAGGGTGGGTTGCGGGTGACATTGCAGTTGCCTCGCAGTGTGGATTAGTCGGACCGCGTTCTCGTTGATCGCGAGCAGGCTCGCTCCCACAGGGCTCGGTGGTGACCACAAAAATTGTTTATTCCCTGGCGCCAATGTGGGAGCGAGCCTGCTCGCGATGATGCCGTCAGCTTCAGCACATCGCTCAAGTGAATGTCACAAGTCGGTGACATAACTCGCCCCTTTCGTTACCTGCCACCCGCCATCCCTTGTTTAGACTCCCTGCGTCAAAACAACAAAAAAAGGTACTCCCATGGACACCTTCCAACCGGCCTTCAGCAGTTGGCTGAATGCGCCTGCCCACCAGCAATGGCTTGCCGCCGAAGGCTTGCGTCTGCTGGCGTTCGCCAAGGCCTCGAAGCTGCCGGACGGCTTTGGCAACCTGGACGAGCAGGGTCGCCTGCCGGACGATGCCCGGGCTGAAACCATGAACACCGCACGCATGACCCATAGCTTCGCCATGGCCCATATCCAGGGGCTGCCGGGGTTCTCCGAGCTGGTGGACCACGGTGTCCAGGCCCTCAGCGGCCCTCTGCGGGACGCCGAGCACGGCGGCTGGTTCGCCACGGCGCAACCCCATGAGAACGACACCGGCAAGGCCGCCTACCTGCACGCATTTGTCGCCTTGGCGGCCAGTTCCGCGGTGGTGGCCCAACGTCCTGGCGCCCAGGCGTTGCTGGATGAAGCCGTGCGGGTGATCGATACGCACTTCTGGAGCGAAGAGGAGGGCGCCCTGCGCGAGTCCTTCAACCGCGACTGGAGCGACGAAGAAGCCTATCGCGGCGCCAACAGCAACATGCACGCCACCGAAGCCTTCCTGGCCCTGGCCGATGCCACGGACGAGCCCCGCTGGCTGGTCCGCGCGCTGCGTATCGTTGAGCGGGTAATCCACGGCCACGCCGCCGCCAATGACTACCTGGTGGTGGAACACTTCGATCGTCACTGGCAGCCGCTTCGCGAGTACAACCACGACAACCCCGCCGACGGTTTTCGCCCTTACGGCACCACGCCCGGCCATGGTTTCGAATGGGCGCGGCTGCTGTTGCACCTTGAGGCTGCACGGGTGCAGATTGGCATGTTGACCCCGGGCTGGCTGGCCCAGGATGCGCAAAAACTTTTTGACCAGAATTGCCGCCACGGTTGGGAGGTCGACGGCGCCCCAGGCCTTGTCTACACCCTGGACTGGGACAATCGCGCGGTAGTTCGCCATCGCCTGCATTGGGTGCATGCCGAAGCAGCCGCCGCCGCCAGTGCCTTGCTCAAACGCACCGACGAGGCGCAATACGAAGCCTGGTACCGGCGGTTCTGGGAGTTCTGTGACAAACATTTCATCGACCGTTGCAATGGCAGTTGGCACCACGAGCTCGATCCGCAAAATCGCCCCAGCGCCGACATCTGGCCGGGCAAGCCGGACCTGTATCACGCCTGGCAGGCCGTGCTGATCCCGCGTTTGCCCCTCGCCCCCAGCATGGCGACGGCGTTGGCGAAACTCTCCAGTCCCGCGCCTGTGTAACCATGCCGTGACATTTACGCGTCCCTTCGTTACCTGCGAAGGGATTTCCCCTGTTTAGAATCCATGCAGCGCAAGCACCAGACTTGCATGCATAACAACAAGAAAGGTACTTCTAGATGAATGCGATTTCTCGCCTCGCTACTGTCATTTCTCTTGCTTCCCTGCTTCCCGTCGCAGCATTCCCTGTCAGCGCCCTTGCCGCCGAATCCAAAGGCAGCGTGGAAGTCGTTCACTGGTGGACGTCCGGTGGCGAAAAAGCCGCGGTCGATGTGCTCAAGGCCCAGGTAGAGAAAGACGGCTTTACCTGGAAGGATGGCGCTGTTGCCGGTGGTGGCGGCTCAACTGCCATGACCGTGCTCAAGAGTCGTGCCGTGGCCGGTAACCCACCGGGTGTGGCCCAGATCAAAGGCCCGGACATCCAGGAGTGGGCGTCTACCGGACTGCTCGACACCGACGTCCTGAAAGACGTTGCCAAAGAAGAGAAGTGGGACAGCCTGCTCGACAAGAAAGTCTCCGATACCGTGAAGTACGAAGGTGACTACGTTGCCGTGCCGGTGAACATCCACCGCGTCAACTGGCTGTGGATCAACCCGGAAGTCTTCAAGAAAGCCGGCATCACCAAAAACCCCACCACCCTCGAAGAATTCTACGCCGCCGGCGACAAGCTCAAGGCAGCAGGCTTCATTGCGCTGGCCCACGGCGGCCAGCCTTGGCAGGACAGCACGGTGTTCGAAGCCGTGGTGCTCTCGGTCATGGGCGTCGATGGCTACAAGAAAGCCCTGGTCGATCTGGACAACAAAGCCCTGACCGGTCCGGACATGGTCAAGGCGTTGACCGAGCTCAAGAAAGTCGCGACCTACATGGACGTGGACGGCAAGGGGCAGGACTGGAACCTGGAAGCGGCCAAGGTCATCAACGGCAAGGCCGGCATGCAGATCATGGGTGACTGGGCCAAGAGCGAATGGACCGCCGCGAAGAAAGTCGCCGGCAAGGACTACGAGTGTGTAGCTTTCCCGGGGACCGACAAGGCCTTCACCTACAACATCGACTCCCTGGCGGTGTTCAAGCAGAAAGACGAAGGCACCGCGGCCGGTCAGAAGGACATCGCCAAGGTCGTGCTGGGTGAGAACTTCCAGAAAGTCTTCAGCATCAACAAGGGTTCGATCCCGGTGCGCAACGACATGCTGGCCGACATGGCCAAGTACGGTTTCGATTCCTGCGCCCAGACCGCTGCCAAGGACTTCCTGGCGGACGCCAAGTCCGGCGGCCTGCAGCCGAGCATGGCGCACAACATGGCGACCACGTTGGCAGTACAGGGCGCGTTCTTTGACGTGGTGACCAACTTCATCAACGACCCGAAAGCCGACCCAGCCGACGCCGCCAAGAAGCTTGGCGCAGCGGTTCAGTCTGCCAAGTAAAGCAGTTAGAAGCTACAAGCTACAAGCTACAAGCTACAAGCTACAAGCTGCAAGGGGGCACTGCTTATCTTGCCGCCTGCAGCTTGTCACTTGTAGCTGCCCCTAGTCTTTCTCTTGTACTGGATCTTCCCATGAGTTCTGTTGCTGTGTTCAGCAAGGCCTCGCCGTTCGATGCATTGCAGCGCTGGCTCCCAAAACTGGTGCTGGCGCCGAGCATGTTCATCGTTCTGGTGGGCTTCTACGGTTATATCTTGTGGACGTTTGTTCTGTCGTTCACCACCTCGACCTTTCTGCCGAACTACAAGTGGGCGGGCCTGGCGCAATACGCGCGGCTGTGGGACAACGACCGCTGGTGGGTGGCGAGCAAGAACCTGGCGCTCTTTGGCGGCATGTTCATCGGCATCACCCTGGTGATCGGCGTGCTGCTGGCGGTGTTTCTTGACCAGCGCATTCGTCGTGAAGGTTTCATCCGCACCATTTACCTGTATCCGATGGCGCTCTCGATGATCGTCACCGGTACGGCCTGGAAGTGGTTGCTCAACCCAGGCATGGGCCTGGACAAATTGTTGCGTGACTGGGGCTGGGAAGGTTTTCGCCTGGACTGGCTGATCGACCCGGACCGTGTGGTGTATTGCCTGGTGATCGCCGCAGTGTGGCAGGCCTCGGGTTTCATCATGGCGATGTTCCTGGCCGGCCTGCGTGGGGTGGATCAATCGATCATCCGGGCTGCGCAGATCGATGGCGCGAGCATGCCGCGCATCTACTGGAAAGTGGTGCTGCCGAGCCTGCGTCCGGTGTTCTTCAGCGCCGTAATGATCCTGGCGCACATCGCGATCAAGAGCTTTGACCTGGTGGCGGCGATGACAGCCGGCGGCCCGGGTTACTCCTCTGACCTGCCTGCCATGTTCATGTACTCCTTCACATTCAGTCGCGGCCAGATGGGCATGGGCTCGGCCAGTGCGATTCTGATGCTCGGTGCGATTCTCGCAATCATCGTGCCTTACCTGTACTCCGAGCTGAGGACCAAGCGTCATGACTAGTCTCGCTGCCAAACCTTCCATCAGCCTGAGTCGCATCGCGATCTACGCGGTACTGATCCTTGCCGTATTGCTTTACCTGGTGCCGCTGGTAGTCATGCTGTTGACCAGCTTCAAGACCCCGGAAGACATCAGCACCGGCAACCTGCTGAGCTGGCCGACCGTGGTCACCGGCATCGGCTGGGTCAAGGCCTGGGCCACGGTTGACGGGTATTTCTGGAACTCGATCAAGATCACCGTCCCGGCGGTGCTGATCTCCACCGCGATCGGTGCATTGAACGGCTACGTGTTGTCGATGTGGCGCTTTCGCGGTTCGCAGTTGTTCTTCGGCCTGCTGCTGTTCGGCTGCTTCCTGCCGTTCCAGACCGTCCTGCTGCCGGCTTCGTTCACGCTCGGCAAGATGGGCCTGGCCAGTACCACCACGGGGCTGGTGTTCATACATGTGGTCTACGGCCTGGCGTTCACCACGCTGTTTTTCCGTAACTACTACGTGAGCATTCCCGATGCGCTGGTGAAAGCGGCGCGACTGGACGGTGCGGGTTTCTTCACCATCTTCCGGCGGATCATCCTGCCGATGTCCACCCCGATCATCATGGTCTGCCTGATCTGGCAGTTCACCCAGATCTGGAACGACTTCCTGTTCGGCGTGGTGTTCTCCAGCGGCGATTCGCAGCCCATCACGGTGGCGCTGAACAACTTGGTCAACACCAGTACCGGGGCCAAGGAATACAACGTTGATATGGCGGCGGCGATGATCGCCGGGCTGCCGACCCTGCTGGTCTATGTGGTGGCAGGCAAGTATTTCGTGCGCGGTCTGACGGCCGGCGCAGTCAAGGGGTAATCATGGCAACGCTCGAACTTCGCAATGTAAACAAGACCTATGGTGCCGGCCTGCCGGACACCCTGAAGAACATCGAGTTGTCGATCAAGGACGGTGAGTTCCTGATCCTCGTCGGCCCTTCGGGCTGCGGCAAGTCGACGCTGATGAACTGCATCGCCGGCCTTGAAACCATTACCGGCGGCGCGATCATGATCGGTGACCAGGATGTCAGCGGCATGAGTCCGAAGGATCGCGACATCGCCATGGTGTTCCAGTCCTACGCGCTGTACCCGACCATGAGCGTGCGGGAGAACATCGAGTTCGGTCTGAAGATTCGCAAGATGAGCCAGCCGGCCATCGACGAAGAAGTCACCCGCGTGGCCAAGCTGTTGCAGATCGAACACCTGCTCAACCGCAAGCCCGGCCAGTTGTCCGGTGGCCAGCAACAGCGCGTGGCCATGGGCCGGGCGCTGGCGCGGCGGCCGAAGATCTACCTGTTCGACGAACCGCTGTCCAACCTCGACGCCAAGCTGCGGGTCGAGATGCGCACTGAAATGAAACTGATGCACCAGCGCCTGAAGACCACCACGGTCTACGTCACCCACGACCAGATCGAAGCCATGACCCTGGGCGACAAAGTGGCGGTGATGAAGGACGGCATCATCCAGCAGTTCGGCACGCCGAAAGACATCTACACCAACCCGGCCAACCTGTTCGTGGCGAGCTTCATCGGTTCGCCACCGATGAACTTCATCCCCCTGCGCCTGCAACGCAAGGACGGCCGTCTGCTGGCCTTGCTCGACAGCGGCCAGGCTCGTTGTGAGCTGCCGATGGGCATGCAGGATGCGGGTCTGGAAGACCGTGAAGTGATCCTCGGCCTGCGCCCGGAACAGATCATGCTGGCGGGCAACGAGCCCAATGGTTTGCCGACCATTCGCGCCGAAGTCCAGGTCACCGAACCTACCGGACCGGACACGCTGGTGTTCGTCAACCTGAACGACACCAAGGTCTGCTGCCGCCTGGCGCCGGACGTGGCGCCGCTGGTGGGGGAGACCCTGACGCTGCAATTCGATCCTTCGAAAGTGCTGCTGTTCGACGCCAAGTCCGGCGAACGCCTGGGCCTGGCCGGCCAAGTGCAGACAGATGCCCGGACCGCAAACGTAGCGCAGTTCAAAGGCCGATGAAGAACAAATGGGGGAGGGGGCTTTGCTCCCAAACAAGCTCTCTCCCACAAGGGAGTATGCGGTGAGTGGGGGACCATTCGCCGCAATCGTTGTAAACCGCGTTAGATAAAAACAGTTAATAACAATAAAGACGAGGATGTAGGGATGAAGAAGAACAACAACGCCCGGCGTGTCTGCCAATTGTCCGCTGTTGCGGCGATGATGCTGGCCGGTAGTGCGCACGCGGCCGAGGCTTTCAGCGCCGATTCGCAGTGGATGACGGGCGACTGGGGTGGCGAGCGGACCAGGCTGATCGAGCAAGGTATCGATATCAAGGCTGATTTCGTCGGTGAGATGGGGGCCAATCTCGACGGCGGTTACAACGATGACAAGACTGCGCGTTGGTCCCAGCAGTTTGGCTTGGGTGTAGCCCTCGACCTGGAGAAACTGGCAGGTTGGGGTGATACCACGGCCAAGATTCAATTCACTCGCCGTGACGGTCGCAACATCTCCAACGACCGTATCGGTGATCCACGTGCCGGCACCCTCAGCTCTTCCCAGGAAGTCTGGGGCCGTGGGCAAACCACCCGTCTGACGCAGTTGTGGATCAAGCAGCAGTATTTCGACAGTAAGCTGGATGTCAAAGCCGGTTATTACGGGGTCGGTGAAGATTTCAACAGTTTCCCGTGCGAGTTCCAGAACCTGGCGTTCTGCGGTTCGCAAGCGGGTAACTGGGCAACCGGCATCTGGTACAACTGGCCGATCATGCAGGCGGCGATTCGCGTCAAGTACAACCTCACGCCCGAACTCTATGCGCAGATCGGTGCTTACAACCAGAACCCTTCGCAGCTGGAAAACGGAAACCGCTACAAGCTCAGCGGCAGTGGCACCAAGGGCACGCTCATTCCGGTCGAGTTGGTCTGGTCGCCCAAGCTCAATGGCCTGCCAGGCGAATACCGTGTCGGTTACTACAAAAGTACGGCCAAGGCTGACGACGTGCGCGAAGACGACAATGGCCAGGATGCCGCGACAACCGGTAACGCCTACCGCAGCCACAGCAGCAAGGATGGCTACTGGTTCGTGGTGCAGCAACAGCTCACCACCCACAACGGTGATGCATCGCGCGGTCTGAACATTGCGGCCAACGCCACCTTCCATGACAAGGAAACCAACGTCGTCGACAACTACCAGTCGCTGATGTTCGTGTACAAGGGGCCGTTCAATGCGCGTCCTAAAGATGACGTCGGGATTGGTTTTTCCCGCATCCATGTCAACGAAGATGTGAAGAAAAACGCCGAGCTGGTCAACGCGGCCAATGGTGTCAGCGACTACGACGATCCGTTGTTCTCGCCGTTGCGTGGCACCGAATACAACTACGAAATCAACTACGGTTTCCACGTGACCAACTGGCTGACCGTACGCCCTAACCTGCAATACATCACTCATCCGGGTGGTGTGAATGAAGTCGACGACGCGCTGGTCGCCGGTCTGAAAATTCAGTCGGTGTTCTAACGCTGTTGCGATAAGCTCCTCTCTATGTGCGCATATTTGCGGATGGCCAAGGCTGTCCGCTTTTTTTTGCGGAGTGTGCTTGGTTGACGCTGGGCTTGTGGCGAGGGAGCTTGCTCCCGCTGGGTTGCGAAGCGACCCCAAAGCCATTCACTGCGGTGCCTCAGCCAGGCCGCATTTGCCTTGTTTACGACTGCTTCGCAGCCGAGCGGGAGCAAGCTCCCTCGCCACAAAAAATGCGTTGCAAACAGATGAGTAACTCAATGATTTCCAGGACCGCAGCTCATGCATGAGCATCCGCTACAACGCTTTTTCAGATCCTTGCGCGAGCGCCCGGTGTTTGCGTGGGAGCGCTATCAGCAACGTGATGTGTTGGTGATCGATCATCCTCTGTGCCAGGCGGTGTTCAGTCGCCAGGGCGCGCAGCTGTTGCACTTTCAGCCGCGGGGGCAGAAACCCTGGTTGTGGTGTGCGGCCAAGTGGCCACAAGTCGGTGCGATCCGCGGCGGGGTGCCGGTGTGCTGGCCGTGGTATGGCCGTCATCCCAGCGAAAACGCCTGGCCGTCCCATGGCTGGGCACGGTTGATCGACTGGAAACTGCTCGACAGCCGCAGCGATGAAGACGGTGTGCACCTGCACTGGCAGCTCCAGTTGTGCGACTGGCAGGTCGATCTGTACGCCGATCTGGGCGAACGCATGGAATTACGCTTGAGCACCGAGCATCAAGACAGCCTGCCGTGCCAATTGAGCCAGGCTCTGCACGCCTATTGGCGTATTGGTGACGTGGGTGAGATAGCGCTGTCTGGGCTTGAAGGCGCGCTGGGCTACGACCAGTTGAACCGTGCAGCCTGCCAGCAGGAAGGCGATTTGCGGGTCGAGGGCGGTTGTCAGCGGGTGTTCCAGCACGAGGGTGAACTGCAGCTTAAAGACCACGCCTGGCAGCGTGAGCTGTGCATCGACACCGGCGCCAGTGCCGATACCGTGGTGTGGCATCCCGGTGCCCGGCCTTTGCTGGGGGTGAGCTGGGATGAGGTGTCGGAGTTCGTCTGCGTCGAAGCGGCCAGCGGTGGCACTGACAGCCTGTGCCTGGCACCGGGGGAGCGGGCGCATTTGAGTTTGCAGGCGCGGGTGGGGGCTTAGTTCGGGATCTGGAGTGTTGCTGCTGGCCCCATCGCGAGCAAGCTCGCTCCCACAGGGGGCTTGTGAACGCCAAAGATCCAGTGTGGGAGCGAGCTTGCTCGCGATAGCGGTTTATCAGGCGACAAGATACCCAAGGTCGAATCAGTTGAACTCATCCCCCACCGGATACCGGCTGGCATTGAGGCTTTCCTTGATCTTGCGAAGATGCGGCTGGAAGTCCACACCGCGGCGCAAGGTCATGCCGGTGGCGAGCACGTCCAGCACAGTGAGCTGGATGATCCGCGAGGTCATCGGCATGTAGATGTCGGTGTCTTCGGGCAGCGGGATGTTCAGGCTCAGGGTGCTGGCCTTGGCCAGGGGCGAGCCTTCGGCGGTCAGCCCCAGTACCGACGCGCCGTTCTCCCGGGCGATGCGTGCGACTTCCACCAGCTCGCGGGTACGGCCGGTGTAGGAAATGATCACGAACAGCTCGCCCGTGTGGGCCACTGACGCGATCATCCGCTGCATCAGCACATCGGCGTGGGCGGTCACCGCCAGGTTGAAGCGGAAGAACTTGTGCTGGGCATCCAGCGCCACCGGTGCCGAGGCGCCGAGGCCGAAGAAGTGAATCTGCCGGGCCTGGATCAGCAGGTCCACGGCACGACTGATCAAATTGGGATCAAGGGCCTGGCAGGCGCTGTCCAATGAGGCAATGGCACTGCCAAAGATTTTCCGGGTGTAGGCTTCCGGGTTGTCATCGGCCTCCACTGCGCGACTGACGTAAGCGGCGCCGCTGGCCAGGCTTTGGGCCAGTTGCAGCTTGAGTTCCGGGTAGCCGCTGACGCCGAATGAGCGGCAGAAGCGGTTGACGGTCGGTTCGCTGACCGAAGCGGCCTGGGCGAGGGCGGCGATGCTGAAGCGGGTGGCCTGCTGTGGGTTGAGCAGGATCACTTCGGCCACTTTGCGTTCTGCCTTGTTCAGGTCTTCAAGGCGACTCTGGATCTGTTCCAGTAAATTTCGCACGCGGTCCATACAAGATTCCTAGAAAGACGGGTCTTTGATACGACCCTTTGCGGTGGCCTATCCTACTGATGGCTCCGGTGTACCACCACTCGGAATCGGTATTTTCGAAAAATGTTGTGGTTATTACTACATTTTTCCTTGAGTGATGCCTTGAAAAAAGGTATTTGTAGCTTAACTTGATAAAAGAACAAACATCATGCATTCGATTACGGTTGAACCGTGCACCTTCGCCTTGTTCGGCGCGTTGGGCGACCTGGCCTTGCGCAAGCTGTTTCCTGCCCTTTATCAGCTCGATGGCGCGGACCTGTTGCACGAGGACACGCGGATCATTGCCCTGGCCCGGGAGCCGGGTAGCGAACAGCAACACCTGGCGTTCATCGCCGCGGAGTTGCGCCGCTACGTGGGCGACAAGGATCTGAACGAGACCGTGGTTGAACGCTTCCTCGGGCGACTGACGTATCTGCACGTGGATTTCCTCAAGGCCGAGGACTATGTCGCCCTGGCCGAGCAGGCCGGTTCAGCCCAGCAGGTCATTGCCTATTTTGCCACCCCAGCGGCGGTGTATGGAGCGATCTGCGAGAACCTGGCGAAGGTCGGTTTGTGCGAAAACACCCGCGTCGTGCTGGAAAAACCCATCGGCTCGGACCTGGAATCGTCGCGCAAGGTCAACGACGCCGTGGCGCAGTTCTTCCCGGAAAACCGCACCTATCGCATCGACCACTACCTGGGTAAAGAGACGGTCCAGAACCTGATCGCCCTGCGGTTCGCCAACAGCCTGTTCGAAACCCAGTGGAACCAGAATTACATTTCCCATGTGGAAATCACCGTCGCCGAGAAGGTCGGCATCGAAGGCCGCTGGGGCTATTTCGACAAGGCCGGCCAACTGCGCGACATGATCCAGAATCACCTGTTGCAGTTGCTCTGCCTGATTGCCATGGACCCGCCGGCCGACCTGTCCGCCGACAGCATCCGTGACGAGAAGGTCAAAGTGCTCAAGGCCCTGGCGCCCATCAGCCCGGAAGGCCTGACCACCCAGGTGGTGCGCGGCCAGTACATCGCCGGCCACAGCGAGGGCAAGTCGGTGCCGGGTTACCTGGAAGAGCCCAACTCCAACACCCAGAGCGATACCGAAACCTTCGTGGCCTTGCGCGCCGACATTCGCAACTGGCGCTGGGCCGGGGTTCCGTTTTACCTGCGCACCGGCAAGCGTATGCCGCAGAAACTGTCGCAGATCGTCATTCACTTCAAGGAACCGTCCCACTACATCTTCGCCCCCGAGCAGCGCTTGCAGATCAGCAACAAACTGATCATCCGCCTGCAGCCGGACGAAGGGATTTCCTTGCGAGTGATGACCAAGGAGCAAGGCCTGGACAAGGGCATGCAATTGCGCAGCGGTCCGTTGCAACTCAACTTTTCCGACACCTATCGCAGCGCGCGGATTCCCGATGCCTACGAGCGGTTGTTGCTGGAAGTCATGAACGGCAATCAGAACCTGTTTGTCCGTAAAGATGAAATTGAAGCCGCGTGGACGTGGTGTGACCAGTTGATTGCCGGATGGAAGAAATCCGGCGATGCGCCCAAGCCGTATGCGGCCGGGTCCTGGGGGCCAATGAGCTCCATTGCACTGATCACGCGGGATGGGAGGTCATGGTATGGCGATATCTGAAGTGAAACTGCCGCAGGGTGTCAGCGCCCACGAATTCAAAACCCCGGTGCTGCTGGCCGAGGGCTTGGCGTTGAAGGTGGCCGAGCAATTACGCGAGGCCATCGAGGCGCGCGGCACGGCGACCCTGGTGGTCTCCGGCGGTCGCAGCCCCGTGGCGTTTTTCCAGAGCCTGGCCAAACAGGCGCTGGACTGGTCGAACGTGGTGGTGAGCCTGGCCGACGAGCGTTGGGTGCCGGTTGAGCACGCTGACAGCAACGCCGGTCTGCTCAAGCGTTACCTGCTCCAAGGTGCGGCGGCCAAGGCCCAGTTCCTGAGCCTCTACAGCGCCAGCGCCGACCTGGAAGCCGCAGCCGAGCAGGCCGATCGTTTGCTGGCCGAGCTGCCGCCCATCGACGTACTGATATTGGGCATGGGCGATGACGGGCACACCGCCTCGCTGTTCCCCGACAGTCCGAACCTGGCTCAAGCCTTGGATGCCAATGGCGCTCGCCGCTGCTGGCCGATGCTGGCGCCCACCGTGCCGCACCAGCGCCTGACCATGAGTCGCGCTTTGCTGGCCTCGGCGAAACACAAAGTGCTGTCGATTTCCGGTCAGTCGAAATTGACCACCCTGAACGCTGCGGTGGCCGGTGACAATGTCGCCGAAATGCCGATCCGCGCGTTTTTGCAACCTACGTTAGAGATTTACTGGTGCCCATGAACCAAGGATCAGCCGCTATGACAAACCCATCCCCGACCGTTTCCATGGCGGACAAAGTTACCCTGATCGACAGCCTCTGCGCCAAGGCGCGGATCCTGCCGGTGATCACCATCGCCCGTGAGCAGGACATCCTGCCGCTGGCCGATGCCCTGGCCGCCGGCGGCCTGACGGCGCTGGAAGTGACCTTGCGTTCCCAATACGGCCTCAAGGCCATCCAGGTGCTGCGCGAGCAACGTCCGGAACTGGTGACCGGGGCCGGTACGGTGCTGGACCGCCATATGCTGGCCGCTGCCGAGGCTGCCGGTTCGCAGTTCATCGTCACCCCAGGCATCACCCGTGATCTGCTGGAAGCCAGCGTCGACAGCCCGATCCCGTTGCTGCCGGGCATCAGCAACGCCTCCGGCATCATGGAAGGCTACGGCCTGGGTTATCGCCGCTTCAAACTGTTCCCGGCGGAAGTCAGCGGCGGTGTCGCGGCCATCAAGGCCCTGGGCGGCCCGTTCGGCGAAGTGAAATTCTGCCCGACCGGCGGCGTAAGCCCGGCCAATATCAAGAGCTACATGGCGTTGAAAAACGTGATGTGCGTGGGCGGCAGCTGGATGCTTGATCCCGAGTGGATCAAGAACGGCGACTGGGCCCGCATCCAGGAGTGCACCGCCGAGGCGCTGGCGCTGCTGGACTGATTGTCTTACCGAACCTTCGTTGGGTGTTCTACGGTTTTACGGTGCGCTTGGTCGGCGCGCCGTTTTTTTTGCCTGGGTTTTATCGTACCGCGCTGGATGAACGCTGGATTTGTGGCGAGGGAATTATCCCCGCTGGGGCGCGCAGCGGCCCCGAAACCTGACATCTCGGTGCGTCAGATAGGTTAAGTCCTCCTTACTGGGCTGCTGCGCCGCCCTGCGGGGATAAATCCCCTCGCCACAACTACATTCGGCTCAGGTTAATCAGCGCCGCAGTCAACCGCTCGATATCCTTCGCCAAGGTGATCAACCCTGGGGTAATGCGAATACACGGCCCGACACTGGTGTTGCGCACCACGGTGAAGATCCCGTAGTCATTGAGCAGTCGATCGGCCATCGCCTGTTGATCGGGCTGGGCGGTGAAGCGCATCGACGTAATGCCACAGTACAGGCGCGGATCGTCCGGCGTCATGATTTCGATCCCCGGTACATCACGCACGGCGTTCACCCACAGGTCGCGCAGATAACTGAGCCGCACGCCCTTGGCCGATGCGCCACCCAATGAGCGGTGCTCCTCCAGGACCAAGGGCAGGGTGAGCAAAGCCGGGATATTGGGCGTGCTGTGGGGCGTTCGCGAGCGCACGTCAGTGGCAGGGTAATGATCTTCGTCCATGTCCGGGTCGATGTCGGCCAGCCGTTGCGGTGCGATGTATAAAAAGCCCAGGGCCAGCGGCCCGCCGATCCACTTCTGCAGGTTGAACCCGGCGAATTCGATACCGAGCTTCTTCAGATCGAAATCGATCTGGCCCAGGGCGTGGGCACCGTCGAGAATGATATCGACGCCAAACTCACGGGCGGTTTCGGCAATGGCCTGGACCGGCATCACCAGCCCAGTGAGGTGGTTGACGTAGGTCAGCGCCATCAGCTTGAGGCGCGGGTAACGAATGAACGCTTGGCGATAAGTGCCCACCAGGCTTTCGAAACTGGCGGGGTGCGGGTGGACGAGTTCAATCACCTCTACGCCACGCTGCCGGGCCAGCCAGCGCATTGCGCTTTTGACCGACGCGTATTCCAGATCACAGATCAGCACCTGATCGCCAGGCTTGAGACCGTTGTAGTTGCGAATCAGCGTTTGCAGGGCGTCTCCGGCACTGTTGGCCAGCGCTACGCTAGCGGGGGACGCGTGGATCAGTTGCGCCACTTGCTGGCGAATCGCTTCGCCATGGTCCCGGTCGAAATGCTGGCGCACGTACACCGAGTTACCGCGATTGACGAACTCAATATTGCGTTGGTACTCCTCGACCACGGTCCGGGACATGCGGCCGAAGTAGCCGTTTTCCAGATTGAGCGGCCCATTGGGGTCGACATCGTAGCGACCCACAAAAGTTTCCCAGAAAGCTTCATCGTGGGCGCGCAGGGTGTTCTCGGGCATGGCGAGGCTCAATCAATGTTGGGGCTTGGGTTTGCCGTGTTTGGCACGCAGGGGGTCAAGCAGATCCGACAGACCGTTGTGGTCGATCTCCTGCATCAGCGCCAGCAAACCGCCCAGTTCCCCGTGAGGAAAACCCTCGCGAGCGAACCAGTTCAGGTATTGCCCGGGCAGGTCGGCCAGGATTCGGCCTTTGTATTTGCCGAAGGGCATCTGGCGTGTCACCAGCAGTTCGAGCTTTTCCGGGTTCATGGTAGGGGTCTTGATTCAGTCAGCCTGGAAAATACAGGCATTCTGCATGCAGGCCAAATGACAGATCATGCAAAGAACACGGATACAGTTATCGAGCGATTGATTAACTTATTGATTTTTAATGTTTTTATTTGTGATTGCGGCTGGCACGACCGATGCAATATTCCTTGTAGGTTTTTTATTCACCAAGCAAAGGAATTGAAAAATGACCGACATCAACAAAGAATCCATCTCCGTCCTGAACGACCTGATCGAGACCAGCAAAGATGGTCAGGAAGGTTTCAAGACTTGCGCTGAAGACATCAAGCATCCACAACTCAAGGATTTGTTCGTCCAGCGCGCCGCAGACTGCGCTGCCGCCGCGGCTGAGCTGCAAGCCGCCGTACGGGCCCTGGGTGGCGATCCGGAAACTTCCACCAGCGTTGCCGGTGATATGCATCGCCGTTGGGTGGACGTGAAATCCATGTTCACTGGCAAGGACGAAGAAGCAGTGCTCAACGAAGCCGAGCGCGGTGAAGACCATGCCCTTAAGGCTTACAAAGAAGCCATGGAGAAAATCAGCAAGCACAACCTGGTTGGTATTCGCGATCTGGTTGAGCGTCAGTACCATGGCGTGCAGCGCAACCATGACCAGGTAAAAGCCCTGCGTAACCAGGCGCGCGCCAGCTAAACAAGCGCGCTGTACAAAAAAACGCCAGCCTGTCTGGCGTTTTTTTATGCCGATCATGTAACGGTGGCTCTGGACTCAAATAGATAGCCAGCTAATAATTGCACCCTCCATCACCCTTTATTGCATCTATCGTTACTGCGTCCCCATAAGAGTTTTTCGCGTGCCCATTACTTTCCAGGCCCTGTTCGCTCCCGACCGCCTCGCTGTGCAATTCGCCATCAAGACCGTGCTTGGTGGCGGCTTGGCGCTTTGGCTGGCCTTGCGCTGGGGCTTGGAGCAGCCTTCATGGGCGTTGATGACCGCGATCATCGTGGCGCAACCGCTGTCCGGGATGGTGGTGCAGAAAGGCTTGGCGCGATTGGTCGGCACACTGGTGGGCACCGTCATGTCGGTGGTGTTCATGGGGCTGTTTGCTCAGGCACCCTGGTTGTTCCTACTGGCGCTGGCCGTGTGGCTGGGCTTGTGCACGGCTTGCTCCACACTGCTGCGCAGCGCCTGGTCCTATTCGTTCGTGCTGGCCGGGTACACAGTGGCAATCATTGCCTTGCCGGCTATCTCCCATCCGCTGGGGGTGTTCGATCAGGCCGTGGCGCGCTGTACGGAGATCAGTCTGGGCATTGTCTGCGCCACGGCGGCCAGCGCGTTGCTCTGGCCGTTGCGGGTCGAGCGGCAATTGGCCGATCAGGCCCGTGTCGCCTGGCAGAGCGGCATGCAGGCGGCCCGTGCCACCCTGACGGGCGATGCCCAGGCCCGTAAAGGGCTGCTGGAAATCCTCGGCAAGATCGTCGCCGTGGACGCCCAGCGTGAACACGCCTGGTTCGAAGGCAGCCTGGGTCGGCAACGGGCTCGGGCCATCAGCGCTCTGAGCCAGAAACTGTTGATGCTGCTGCGCATCTCCCGCTCGGTTCGGCGGCAATGGAAACAACTCGATCCTGAGGAAGCCGAGGCCCTTAAGCCGTGGATGAGCGAGGTGCAACAAGCCCTCGACGCCGACAGCGCGACCCTGCAAGCCTTGCGACCACGGGTGCTGGATGCATCCCACGATCCACTGATCAGCCCGGCGCAAAGTTATTGCCTGGCCCGCTTCGCCTTGTTGCTCGATACCGCCCTGGCTGCCTGCGCAGCCTTGAAGGCGGTGCAAGAGGGCAGGGAGGCGGTGGATCCGCCGCGCACCCTGGCGCCCCATCGTGACCTGCCCCTGGCCATGGTCTTTGGTGCGCGTAGCGCCCTGGCGTTTCTGGCGGTCGCCTGTTTCTGGCTGGCGACTGCCTGGCCCGCCGCCTCAGGCGCGCTGGTGCTCACCTGCGTGGTGTGCAGTCTGTTCGCCAGTCGCGAAAACGGCGCGCAGATCGGCATGAGTTTTCTTCGGGGAATTCTGTTGGCGGTGCCGACGGCGTTTGTCATCGGTGAGATTTTGCTGCCGCAGTGGAGCAGTTTTGCGATGTTGTGCATGGCCATGGGCGTGCCGCTGTTCCTGGGAGCGCTGGGTATGGCCAAGCCGCAGATTTTCGCCACGGCCACCTCGTTCTGTCTGCATTTCGTGGTGCTGATATCGCCGCTCAATGCCATGAAATATGACGTGGCGGCGTTCTTCAACAATGCTCAAGCGATGATGATCGGTGTGGGTGCGGCGGTGTTGGCATTCAACCTGCTGATTCTGCGCGATCCGGCCTGGCATAGCCGGCGCCTGCTGGCCGCCACGCTGGATGATCTGGTTCGCCTGACGCGCCGTAGCCTGCGGGGCGCCGAGAGCTGGTTCGGCGGACGCATGGCTGATCGGCTGTTGCAACTGGCGCGGCATTATCCCGAACTGCCGGTGCCGGCGCGTAGCCGTTGGGATGACGGATTGCTTGGCCTGGACATGGGTGACGAGTTGCTGCACCTGCGTTTGAGTCTGGCCGTCGCCCAAATGCCCGACAACCGGGCCCAGCGCCGTTACTTCGATGCGCTGGAGCAGGTGCTTGAGCGCGGTCCGGCAGTTGATCAGGCCGAAGCACTGGCCCCGGCGAGCGACGAGTTCCTGAAGGTGTTGTCGACGCAACCGCCCGGCGATGCGCTGAAACTGGCCCAGGGTGCGGTGGTGCAATTGCAGAACAGCTGGCGCGCCTGGTGCCGTCAGCACGAACCTGAACAACGGGAGCAGAGCCATGGGCTTGCGTGAGTGGTCGATAGGCGGGGTATTGCTCAGCCCGTTCTTGATTTATGTGGTGCTGGCCTTGCTGGTGACCGGTGGGCTTCGCCTGTTGCTCAGCCTCGTGCCGGCCGGGCGCTGGATCTGGCATGAAGCCTTGTTCGACTGCGCCCTGTATGTCTGTGTCCTGACTGTTATTACCGTGGTCCTCGGACCGCTATAAGGAGTTGAACATGCGTACTTCCGTACGTGTTGCCGTCACGCTGAGCGTGGTGGCCGTGGCGATCTTCGCCGGGTTTCATCTGTGGCAGTACTACATGCTCACGCCCTGGACCCGGGATGCGCGGATTCGCGCCGATGTGGTGGTGATCGCCCCCGACGTGTCAGGTTGGGTGCGCGAGCTCAAGGCGGTGGATAACCAGCAGGTCAAGGCCGGCGATGTATTGCTGAGCATCGACCGCGAACGTTTCGAGGCCGCGCTGGAGAAAGCTCGGGCGGTGGTCCAGACCCGGCAGCAGCAACTGAGTTTGCGTGAACACGAAGCCAGTCGACGCGCCGCTCTGGGGCCCCAGGCTATCAGCGCCGAGTTGCGGGAAAACGCCCAGATCAACGCCGGCATCGCCCGGGGCGAACTGCGCGAGGCCCAGGCCGAGGCCAAGGTCGCCGAACTCAACCTGGCCCGCAGCCAGGTCCTGGCCCCACGGGGTGGCCATATCACCAACCTGCGCCTGGCCGAGGGCAACTACGTGAATGCCGGGCAACCGGTCATGGCGCTGATCGACGATTCAACGTTTTATGTGCAGGCCTATTTCGAAGAAACCAAACTGCCCAGGATCCGCGTGGGCGATCCGGTCAAGGTCTGGTTGATGAGCGCCGGTCATGCCCTGCAAGGCCACGTCGAAAGCATCAGCCGCGGCATTACCGACCGCAATACCAATCCCGACGCGCAGTTGCTGGCGGAGGTCGAGCCGACCTTCAATTGGGTGCGCCTGGCCCAGCGGATTCCGGTGCGGATCAAGCTGGACAAGGTGCCTGAAGGGGTAAACCTGAGCGCGGGGATGACGGCGAGCGTGCAGGTGCGTGAAGACTTGCAATAACTTTGTGGCGAGGGGATTTATCGAAACGTCGCACCGCCCCGCTGGGGCGCGAAGCGGCCCCAATATCTCAAGACCTCTGAGGTGTGTCTGCCCGAGTGCAGGGGGCTGCTTCGCAGCCCAGCGGGGATAAATCCCCTCGCCACAGGTCATTCACTTTAGATAGTGGTAATCAGCCGACGGTGATCGCCGGCAGCGTCGGCAAGGTCACGGTCTGCTGCTTGCGTGGCGCGAGGATTTCCGCTTCGCCGTCCACCACCAGCTCGTCGCGCTGATTGAACACGCGAGTGGCAATGCGTACGCGAAATTTCGGCAGTTTCTCAAGGATCTCCAAGCGCACGGTCAGGGTGTCGCCAATCTTCACCGGCTTCTGGAAGCTCATCTGCTGGCCGATATAGATGGTGCCCGGCCCAGGCAGCTCGCAGGCCACCGCCGCGCTGATCAGCGCACCGCTGAACATGCCATGGGCGATGCGCTCCTTGAACATGCTCGCCGCAGCGAATTCGGCATCCAGGTGCACCGGGTTGTGATCGCCCGACATGGCGGCGAACAGCTGAATGTCGCGCTCTTCGACGGTCTTGCTGTAGCTGGCGGTCTGACCGACTTCGAGGGCTTCGTAGGGGATGTTGGTAACCTGGGTCATCTATCAAATCCTGTGACGAGTAAAGGAAAACGCTGCAAACCTATTCGCTGCGTGGCGGTCGCTTGTGACTCAGGGCCTGGGCAATCCAGGCCAGCACGTCGGCCGTCACTTCATCGCGGTTGGTTTCATTGAACAGTTCGTGCCGGGCTTGCGGGTAAATCGTCAATTGCAAGTGCTGGCTGCCGGCGCCGCGCAGGGCGTCGGCCAGATCCTTGAGACGTTTGCCTTCACTCACCGGATCACATTCACCGCCGATCACCAGCAGGGGCAGGCCCGGATCGATCTGGGCGAGATTGGACGCTTTGCTGATCTGCTGCAACCCGCCGAGCAGGTCGACCCACAACTGATTGGTGCAACGAAAGCCGCACAGCGGGTCGAGGCGGTACTTGTCGACCTCGGCCGGGTCGCGGCTGAGCCAATCGAAGGGGGTACGCGTGGGTTTGAATTTCTTATTGAAACTGCCGAAGGACAGCCACTCGATCAGGGCGCTGCGGCCCTTTGGGCCCTGGCGCATGCGCTCGAAACAGGCGATCAGGCGCGCGGCACGATAGAGCGCCACGGGCTGGAAATTCGAACCGCTGAGAATCGCCCCGTGCAGACTGGCGCTGTGATGTAACAGGTAACCCTGGGCGATGTAGCTGCCCATGCTGTGACCCAGCAACACAATGGGAACATCGGGGTGTTGCTGGCCGATGTGTTGATTGAGGCTGGCCAGGTCGCCGACCACCTTGGCCCAGCCATCCTCGTCGGCAAAATGGCCGAGCATCGCTGCTTCGCCGGTTTTGCCATGGCCGCGCAGGTCCGGCGCGTAGACACCGTAGCCTGCATCGCACAGCGCCCGGGCCAGACGCGCGTAGCGGCCGCTGTGTTCGGCCATGCCGTGGGCCAGCATGATCACCGCTTCAGGGGCGGTTTCAGGCAGCCACTGATTGACGAACAGGCGGGTGTGGTCGGTGGCGGTGAGCATGAACGTTTGGTGGATCATGGTCATTCCTTTACTCACGGGCATACACAAGGGCAAACACAGCGTCGCTGCATTGTATAGCGCATCCGTTGCGTCTCGCCTGATCAAGTCACGTTACGTTACGTCGTGGCAGGTAGATTCACACAATCTATGAAGCAGGTTGCCATATTTGCCTGATTGGCCATAGCTGCTAGTGTCCCAAGAGCACCGCCTGTGCAAGAGCCACAGAAGCGGCCCGGACACGTTCAGGTAAAGAGGATAAAAACAATGCAGCCTGATTTCTGGAATGACAAACGCCCGGCCGGCGTGCCCCTGGACATTGACGTGGGGGCCTACAAATCGGTGATCGAGGTGTTCGAGCGTTCCTGCAAGAAATTCGCCGACCGTCCGGCGTTCAGCAACATGGGGGTTACCCTGACCTATGCCGAACTCGAGCGCTACAGCGCTGCCTTCGCCGGCTACCTGCAAGCCCATACCGACCTGGCGCCTGGCGATCGTATCGCGGTGCAGATGCCCAATGTCCTGCAATACCCCATCGCCGTGTTCGGTGCCTTGCGCGCCGGGCTGATCGTGGTCAACACCAACCCGTTGTATACCCCGCGGGAAATGCGCCACCAGTTCAAGGACTCCGGCGCCCGGGCACTGGTGTACATGAACCTGTTCGGACAGAAAGTCCAGGAGGTGCTGCCTGACACCGATCTGCAGTATCTCATCGAGGCGAAGATGGGCGACCTGATGCCCACTGCCAAGGGCTGGCTGGTCAATACGCTGGTGAGCAAGGTCAAGAAGATGGTCCCTGACTATTCGCTGCCCCAGGCCGTTTCCTTCAAGAGCACGTTGCGCCTGGGGCGGGGCCATGGCATCAAACCGCTGAAAGTCAGCCTCGAGGACATCGCGGTGCTGCAATACACCGGCGGCACCACCGGCCTTGCCAAGGGAGCGATGCTGACCCATGGCAACCTGGTAGCGAACATGCAGCAGGCCCGGGCATGCCTGGGCCAGTTCGGCGACGACGGCCAGCCGTTGCTGCGCGAAGGCCAGGAGGTGATGATCGCGCCGCTGCCGCTGTACCACATCTATGCCTTCACGGCGAATTGCATGTGCATGATGGTCACCGGCAACCACAACGTGCTGATCACCAACCCGCGGGACATCGGTGGCTTTATCAAGGAGCTGAAGAATTGGCGTTTTTCGGCGCTGCTGGGGCTCAACACGCTGTTCGTGGCGCTGATGGACCATCCGGATTTCAAGACCCTGGATTTCTCCAGCCTCAAGCTCACCAACTCCGGTGGCACTGCGCTGGTCAAGGCCACCGCCGAGCGTTGGGAACAGCTCACCGGCTGCCGGATCACCGAAGGCTATGGCCTGACCGAAACCTCGCCGGTGGCCTGCACCAACCCCTACGGCACCAAGTCCCGGCTGGGCACGGTGGGGCTGCCGGTGCCGGGCACGCTCATGAAAGTGGTCAGCGACGACGGCGCCGAACAGCCATTGGGTGAGCGCGGTGAGTTGTGCATCAAGGGCCCGCAAATCATGAAAGGCTACTGGAACAAACCCGAAGCCACCGCCGAGGTGCTGGACAGCGAAGGCTGGTTCAAATCCGGTGACATCGCGGTGATCGACCCGGACGGTTTCGTGCGCATCGTCGATCGCAAGAAAGACATGATCATCGTCTCGGGTTTCAACGTATACCCCAACGAAATCGAAGACGTGGTGATGGCCCATCCGAAAGTTGCCAACTGCGCGGTGATCGGTGTGCCGGACGAACGTTCGGGGGAGGCGGTGAAACTGTTCGTGGTGCCACGCGAGACGGGCGTCAGCCTTGAAGAGCTCAAGGCTTACTGCAAGGAGAACTTCACCGGCTACAAGATACCCAAGCACATCGTGCTGCGAGAGTCGTTGCCGATGACGCCAGTGGGCAAGATATTGCGGCGGGAGTTGCGGGATATCGCCTGAGGCCAGCCATCCTTTGGAATAAACCCTGTGGGAGCGAGCCTGCTCGCGATGGCGGTGTATCAGTGACAGAGATGTCGACTGAGGCGCCGCCATCGCGAGCAGGCTCGCTCCCACGGTTTTTATGTATTCGCAGTGATTAACCAGTGCCTAGTATTTTTACTCTAAAAATGACCACTGAATATTCTTGAGTCATATTTATGACTGTAGGGGCCACTTTTGGCTCTAGGCGACCCTTGGCAAAGCTGCTACTCTCGGCGCGCTTTTGTGACTTCTCGGCGTTGAATTAGGCCAGATTCACCAATAAACACACACCAATAATAATCGCATCAAATGCGGTGAGAATTCGCGTTGCTGAGGAGTGGGCTTCCATGATCGAAGACTTTTGGAAGGATAAGTACCCAGCTGGGATTGCTGCCGACATCAATCCAGACGAGTATCCGAATATTCAGGCGGTGTTGAAGCAGTCCTGCCAACGCTTCGCCGACAAGCCGGCATTCAGCAACCTGGGCAAGACAATTACCTACGGGGAACTGTATGAATTGTCCGGTGCCTTTGCTGCGTATCTGCAACAGCATACCGACTTGCAGCCTGGCGATCGAATCGCCGTGCAACTGCCCAACGTTCTCCAGTACCCGGTTGCCGTGTTCGGTGCGATTCGCGCCGGCCTGATCGTGGTCAACACCAACCCGCTGTACACCGCGCGGGAAATGGAACACCAGTTCAACGACTCCGGCGCCAAGGCGCTGGTGTGCCTGGCGAACATGGCGCACCTGGCCGAGGCTGTGGTGCCCAAGACGGGCGTCAAGCATGTGATCGTCACCGAAGTTGCCGATCTGCTGCCGCCACTCAAGCGTCTGCTGATCAACAGCGTGATCAAGTACGTCAAGAAGATGGTCCCCGCTTATCACTTGCCCAAGGCCATCAAGTTCAACGATGTGCTGAGCAAGGGCCACGGCCAGCCAGTGACCGAAGCCAACCCCACCAGTGACGACGTGGCCGTGTTGCAGTACACCGGCGGCACCACTGGCGTGGCCAAGGGCGCGATGCTGACCCATCGCAACCTGGTGGCGAACATGTTGCAGTGCAAGGCGCTGATGGGGTCCAACCTCAACGAAGGTTGCGAGGTCCTGATCACGCCTCTGCCGCTGTATCACATCTACGCTTTCACCTTCCATTGCATGGCGATGATGCTGATCGGCAACCACAATATCCTGATCAGCAACCCGCGCGACCTCCCGGCGATGGTCAAGGAACTGTCGAAGTGGAAGTTCAGCGGTTTTGTCGGCCTCAACACGTTGTTCGTGGCCCTGTGCAACAACGAAGCCTTCCGCAACCTGGATTTCTCGGCAATGAAGGTGACGTTGTCCGGTGGCATGGCCCTGCAACTGGCGGCGGCCGAGCGCTGGAAAGAGGTTACCGGCTGCCCGATCTGCGAAGGTTACGGCATGACCGAAACCAGTCCGGTCGCCACGGTCAATCCGATCCAGAAAATCCAGATTGGCACCATCGGCATTCCGGTGCCGTCGACGCTGTGCAAGATTATCAATGACGCCGGCGAAGAACTGCCATTGGGCGAAATCGGTGAACTGTGTGTGAAAGGTCCACAGGTCATGAAGGGCTACTGGCAGCGCCAGGACGCCACCGACGAGATCCTCGACAGCGAAGGCTGGCTCAAGACCGGCGATATCGCGCTGATCCAGCCGGACGGCTACATGCGCATCGTCGATCGCAAGAAAGACATGATCCTGATCTCCGGTTTCAACGTATACCCCAACGAGCTGGAAGACGTGCTGGCGACCCTGCCGGGCGTCCTGCAGTGCGCGGCCATCGGTGTACCGGACGAAAAATCCGGCGAGGCAATCAAGATTTTCATTGTGCCCCGCCCGGGTGTCACGCTGACCAAAGAGCAGGTGATGGAACACATGCGCGCCAACGTCACGGGCTACAAAGTGCCCAAGGCGGTGGAATTCCGCGACGCGCTGCCGACCACCAACGTGGGCAAGATCCTGCGACGCGAGTTGCGTGATGAAGAACTGAAGAAGTTGGGTCTGAAGAAGTAAAACCGCTGCCAATAAAAAGCCCCGCCAGTGCGGGGCTTTTTATTACGCGGCAATTCTGGGGCGTGGCAGCTGTTGTGGCGAGGGAGCTTGCTCCCGCTGGGCTGCGCAGCAGCCCCTCCGATCCAACTGATCCACTGCAAGGGGCCGCTACGCGTCCAGCGGGAGCAAGCTCCCTCGCCACAATAGCGCCTCTGCGCCACCCACCTGTGTAGAGCGTTACAACCGAAACTGCGCAAAATCCAGGTTAGTGCCACCCGGGCGCATGTCCTGCAGGTACGAATCCTTGTCGGCGCTCAGCTCCAGGCTCAGGGCCGCCTTGCGCTTGCCCTGGTTGCGCACTTCCAGGCCTTCCATTTTTTCGCGCAGGAACACGGTCGGCACCTTCAGGTGCAGCAGCTCATCGGTGGCCGGCGTGTGCAGCAGCAGGTGAATCCATTCGTACTGACCGATGGCCAGGCGTGCCACCGGGATATCGAACCAGAAGATGTTGCGGTTGCGGTTCAATTCGCTGAAGTGGCAGTTATTGACGCCCAGTACGGCGCCGCCCAGTTCCTGGTTTCTGCGGGCGATGGCCTGCTTTTTATCGAGTTTCATAACGTTCCTACGAGATTGGAGCTTCAGGTCGCAGCCTGAATACGTGGGGCATTCTCGGGGGTGGATCGGCAAACATAAAGCGCAACCTGCATCTGACGATGAAATGCGCTGCTGAAAAAATGAAACTCCCCGCAAACGGCCTCGGTCAACCCTTATGTAATGACTTTTCGTACAGTTGTTCACAGGAGAGACATCATGGGTAGCACGAGCGATAAAGTGAAGGGCGTTGCCAACGAAGCCGTCGGCAACATCAAGCAAGGCGTCGGCAAGGCCACCGACAATGACCGCATGCGCGCTGAGGGCGTGGTCCAGGAGAAAAAAGGTGAGGTTCAGCAAAACGTGGGCAAGGCCAAGGACGCAGTCAAGAAAGGCGTTGACGAGGCATAACCGGCCTGCTGAATAACCGATTGGAACGGCCATCCGCGGGTGGCCGTTGTCATGTCTGCTCGAACTTGCACCGGGGAAATTGTTCCAAAGTCGCCAAACAGGTTACTTTTGTCTTGGATAGCAACCCCGAGAGTCGCCAGGCGACCTTCCTTTTTTGCGGCGAAAGGAGACGCACATGATGTTCCCGGCCTTGAAAGGCTTACCCTTGCATCGTGTGATGATGCGTACCGTGACTGAGTTTCTCGACGACGAGATGTCGACCTACGCCTCGGCATTGGCCTACCAGATGCTGTTTTCGCTGTTCCCCTTCATTCTGTTCCTGATCGCACTGATCGGTTTCCTGCATTTGCCGGACTTCTTCTCCTGGCTGCGCCTGCAATCGGAACTGGTGTTGCCGCCCCAGGCCCTGGAGCAGGTCAACCCGGTGATCGACCAGCTTCAGCAATCCAAGGGGGGGTTGTTGTCAGTGGGTATCGTCATTGCGTTGTGGACTGCCTCGGCCGGTGTCCGATTGATGATGAGCGCGATGAACGCCGCCTACGATGTGGTAGAGGGCCGTCCGATCTGGAAGCGCTTTCCGCTGTCGATTTTCTACACCATCGGCATCGCCGGCATGTTGTTGGCCGCCGCGGCGCTGATGGTGCTCGGGCCGCAGGTGATGGGCTGGATCGCGGCCCAGGTCGGGCTGGAGGAGTTCATCGTCACACTCTGGACCATCGTGCGCTGGCCGGTGATCGTGTTTTTGCTGATGGTGGCCGTGGCGTTGATCTATTACGTGATGCCTGACGTCAAACAGGAGTTTCGCTTTATTACACCGGGGTCGGTGCTGGCGGTGGTGGTGTGGATCATCGCGTCCCTGGGCTTTGCGTTTTACGTCAAGACCTTCGCCAACTACAACGCCATGTATGGCAGTATCGGCGCGATCATCGTGCTGTTGCTGTACTTCTACATTTCTTCGGCGGTGCTGTTGCTCGGTGCGGAGATGAACGCGGTGATCGAGCACATGTCCGCCGAGGGCAAGGACCGTGGTGAAAAGAGCCCGGGCGAGCACGAAAAACAGCATGTGTCGGGCCTGGGCCGTGACCATTCCATTCCTCACCCCCACACTGACGAAACCTGACCATGATTCGTGAAATCCTGAAAATGGGCGACGAGCGCCTACTGCGTATTGCCCCGCCGGTGCCGCCGGAAATGTTCGACAGCCCAGAGTTGTGGCAGTTGATCGACGACATGTTCCAGACCATGGAAAGTGTGGGCGGCGTCGGCCTGGCCGCGCCGCAGATCGGTGTCGACCTGCAACTGGTGATCTTTGGCTTCGAGCACAGCGAGCGTTACCCGGACGCCGAGGCGGTGCCCCAGACGATCCTGATCAACCCGCTGATTACGCCGTTGGGCCCACTGATGGAGGAGGGGTTCGAGGGCTGCTTGTCGGTGCCGGGCCTGCGCGGTGCGGTCGATCGCTATCAACACATTCGCTACGAAGGCTTTGACCCCAAAGGCGAAGCCATTGTGCGCACGGCCTCGGGCTTTCATGCGCGGGTGGTGCAGCATGAGTGCGACCACCTGATCGGGCGGCTGTACCCCTCGCGCATCACCGATTTCAGTAAGTTCGGCTTTACCGAGGTCATGTTTCCGGACCTGGACCCTGCGGTGGACGACTAGCCTACGCAAACCCTCTGTGGGAGCGAGCCTGCTCGCGATAGCGGTGAGTCAGCTATGAAGCTGTTGACTGACACGCCGCTATCGCGAGTAGGCTCGCTCCCACATTGGATTGTGATGCGCTTCAGGATTGTGTTTTAGGTTCCATCCCCATCGCAATCATCGGCTTGCTGCGTGCATAACGACTCAGGCGCTCGGCCATCGCATAAGGCAGCACGGGGTCGAAGCTGAACCCCTGCCGCTCATAGAAACCGCGCAAATCCGGGTGGCAGAACAACCAGACCGGTCCTTCCACGCCTTTCACCGCTTCGTCGATCAAGCGCGCCGCGATCCCCTGCATGCGATACGTCGGGTCGACAAACAACCCCGTCAGCCAATGCCCACCCGATACCGCTCGCAAGCACAGGGCCGCGATGATTTCATCCTGCCGCGCCACCCACAACTGCGCTTCACGCACCGCTTTCATTGAAGATTGGTGGGCGCGATAAAACTTGTTCATCAGCGGCCACAAGGGTTCATCGAGCCGCGTGTAGTGGATCTGGGACATGGCAAAGTCAGGGGCGGTGAAGGGGAGGGTGATTATAAAAGAACATGTCTGCGGCGATAGGTGTATACCTGACTTCACATCCCGTATGAGTGGAGTACGTATCATGGCCAAAGGCATGGATTCAAAAAAAGCGGCAAAGAAAAAACCGGCGAAGACCGCCGATGAAAAGCGCGCCGACAAAAAGGCCAAGAAGGTGAATCTGTTCGGTCATTGAATCGACGCCAGCGGGCGATGGGCCAGGGATGCATCCCGGCCATCGGCCCGCTGACCCCAGCAGCCTATCAAAGCGAGGCGAGGAACATGTCCGTAGCCGGGTCTTTGCCGGAAGTGCGACTTTCCTGGTCCTTCTCGACCTGCGCCATCGCCGTCTTGTCCTGCATGCGCTGGGCAATCTCCTGACTGACCGCCAATTGCTTCTCGGGCGGCATCGCCTCGAACTCTTCCTGGGTGATGCCCATCTCTTCAAGAATGCTGTCGCGCAGACGCTCTTCAGGCGTCTTGCTCATGTAGTCCTTGAATGCGTCCAGAGCAGAGCTGCCCTGTGCCTTGGCCTCATCGGAGGCTGATGAAGCAACGGTCTGCAACTGAACCCGGGTCTTGGCAAACGCTTCATCAACCTTGTCGCTGATGGCGGTGGCGGCATTGACCTGCTGTGTGGCTTGTCGCGCGATCGAAGCCTGCACCTGCGTGCTGCCCTGGCTGGCCTGAGCCTGGACGTTATCGCGCAATGCCTGCAGCGCGGCGCTTTGCAGGCCGCTGGCGGCTTCTGCGGTGGGATCCTCGCCCGGACGCTTGGGCAGCAAAATCATCGCTTGCTGTTGTGCACTGACCAACATGATGGATACCTGCGGTTATGGCTGAGCCATGTGCAGGAGCAAATCCCATGCCGCCGTCGCGAGCCCTGGATCCAAAGGCCTGTGTAGCATCTGCCGGCGATCATGGCGGCCAATCCTTGCCGTCGGACGGCATGGATCGACCGCACGTGACCGTCGGGCTCAGGTACTTTCGCGAACCTTGAGTTCAAATCCCATGTCCACCACCGGCTGAGCGATGCGGTTGCCGGCCATCAACGTGAGTATCTGTTCGGCGGCGCGCTGGCCGATGGCTTCCCGTGGCGTGCTGATGCTGCTCAGGCGCGGCACCATGTGGGCCGAGGCGGGCAAATCGTTGAAGCCCAGGACTGCAACCTGTTCGGGAATCTTGATGCCACAGCGCAGGGCTTCGAACAGCGCGCCGTGGGCCAGGTCGTCGTTGCCGAAGAAGATTGCATCGACGTCCGGATGGCTGGCGAGTAACTGCAGGAACAGTTCGCCGCCCAGGCCCACCGAGGATGGCCGTGGGGTCAGCAGTTCCAGATCCGGGTCGTACAGGCCGGCTTTCTGCAAAGCACGGCGAAAACCTTCGCCACGCAGCAACGTGCGCTGGTCCAGTTGCGCGCCGACATAGGCCAGGCGCTTGCGACCCCGGGAGATCAAGTGCTCGGCCGCCGTCTCGCCGGCCTTGAGTTGCGAAAAGCCGACGCAGTTAAGGCCCGCACCGGGGTCCAGTTCCATCATGTACACGCAGGGAATGTTGCTGGCCTCGATCATGCGCCGGGCGCTTTCGGTACGGTCGAAGCCGGTCAGCAACAGACCGCGTGGCTGATAGGCCATGTAGTTGCGCAGCAGGTCTTCTTCTTCGTCCCGGGAATAGTGATAGTTGCCGATGACCACTTCGAAGCCCTTGGGCCTGAGCACACGATGAATGGCTTCCAGGGTGTCGATGAACAACAGGTTGGACAACGACGGCACCAGCACCACCACCGAATGGCTCTGGGCCGAAGCCAGGGCGCGGGCGGCGGGGTTGACCACGTAGTTCAGGTCGCGGGCGGCCTGGCGGACTTTTTCCACCAGGCTTTCGGCAACGGTGCTGACGCCGCGCAGGGCACGGGAGGCGGTGATAGGACTGACACCGGCCAGGCGTGCGACTTCGTTGAGCGTAGGGCGACCGGTGGTGCGGGTATTCTTATCGTTTTTAGTGACGGTCATCAGGGCGGCTTGCCAAACAAAAATCAAGGCACTAAGGTAGCGCTGTCTCGACGCGGCTGCAAATGCGTGAGCGGGGTTTGCCTGAGCCCTGACCGTTAGCGTTGTGAACGAACATGCTGCAACCACAAAAATGACAAGAAGGCGTCGGCAACTTCTGCTTTTGCTCTGGTGTCACAACTTGCAAAGGTAGCGCTGTCTGCGCGCTGAGGTGTTACATGAATAATCCCATCACCGCCCTGGTCATCATGGGCGTTGCCGGTTGCGGCAAGACTTGCGTCAGCCAGGCCCTGTGCCAGTTGAGCGGCGCCACCGCCATTGAAGGCGACACTTTCCACCCTGCGGCCAACATCCAGAAGATGAGCGCCGGTATCCCCTTGAACGACGACGACCGTGCCGGCTGGCTTGACAGCCTGTGCGACGAGTTGCGCCGTGTCGATGCGATGGGCGAGCGTCCGGTGCTGACCTGTTCGGCCCTCAAGCACAGTTATCGCGAGCGTCTGCGCAGTGCCTTGCCAGGCCTTGGCTTCGTATTTCTTGAGTTGACCCCTGAAGTGGCCGCCGACCGCGTGTCCCATCGTCCGGGGCATTTCATGCCGTCGACCCTGATCGACAGCCAGTTTGCCACCCTTCAATCCCCTGTTGGCGAGCCCCTGACCCTGGCTCTGGACGCATCCAGCCACAGCGTCGATGAACTGGCTCATCAGGCTTACGTCTGGTGGGTGGATCACGGTTTGAAGCTGGCCAGTTGAGTTGCAAAAATTTTGCGTCAGAAAGATAGCGCTGTCCCGACGGCTTACAAATAACCGCTTCAATAACAACAACAAATCAGGAGACACCTCCCATGTTCGGCATGTCCCACGAGACGTTTCTGCTGCTTGATGCAGTGGTTACGGTGATCGGACTTATCGTCCTTATCACCAAGTTCAAACTCCACCCGTTCATTGCACTGACCATCGCGGCCGCTTTTCTGGGCCTGACCTCGGGCATGCCGATCGGCACCATCATCAAGGCGTTCCAGGACGGCTTCGGTGGCGTGCTGGGCTTTGTCGGCATCATTCTGGCGTTGGGTACGATGCTCGGTAAAATGATGGCCGAATCGGGCGGGGCCGATCAGATCGCCCAAACCCTGATCCGCGCCTTCGGCAAGGATAAAGTGCAGTGGGCCATGATGTTCGCCGCCTTCCTGGTGGGCATTCCGCTGTTCTTCGAAATCGGTTTCGTGCTGCTGATCCCGCTGGTGTTCATCGTGGCGCGTCGCACCGGTGTCTCGATCATCAAGATCGGTATCCCGCTGCTGGCCGGTCTTTCCGCGGTCCACGGCCTGGTGCCACCGCACCCGGGCCCGCTGCTGGCGATTGGCGTATTCGGTGCCGACATCGGTAAAACCATTCTCTATGGCCTGATCGTGGCGCTGCCGACGGCCATTATTGCCGGGCCGATTTTCGGTACATTCATTGCCAAGCATATCCCCGGCCATCCGAATCAGGAGCTGGTGGACCAACTGGCACGTGAGACCGATTCTGCCGATCTGCCGAGCTTCAACATCACGCTGATCACCGTGCTGTCGCCGGTGTTCCTGATGCTGCTCAAGACCTTTGCCGATGTGGTGTTGCCTGAAGGCAATTTCTTCCGCACGTTCATGGACCTGATCGGGCATCCGATTTCTGCACTTCTGTTGGCATTACTGCTGTCGCTGTACACCTTCGGCTACAAGCAGGGCATCGGTTCGAGCCAGATACTCAAGTGGCTGGACGCGAGTCTGGCACCGACTGCGGCGATCATTCTGATCATCGGTGCAGGCGGTGGCTTCAAGCAGATGCTGGTCACCAGCGGTGTGGGTGATGTGATCGGTCACATGGCGGTGAGTGCGCAGATTTCACCGATCCTGTTGGCCTGGCTGGTGGCGGCGGTGATTCGCATCGCCACAGGCTCGGCGACCGTGGCAACCATTACGGGTGCCGGGATCGTGGTACCGGTGGTCGGGATGATTCCGGGTGTGAACCGTGAGCTGCTGGTGCTGGCGACCGGTGCCGGTTCGCTGATCCTGTCTCACGTCAACGATGCCGGCTTCTGGCTGGTCAAGCAGTACTTCAACATGACCGTGGCCGAAACCTTCAAGACCTGGACCGCGATGGAAACCATCCTGTCCGTGGTAGCGCTGATCTTCATCCTGTTGCTGTCGCTGGTGATCTAAGCGACGACGCATCACCCATTGTGGGAGCGAGCCTGCTCGCGATAGCGCACTGACCGTCAGCAACGACATGCCGCTATCGCGAGCAGGCTCGCTCCCACATTGGCTTCTGGTGATCTGAAGATCCAGAGTGGGAGCAAACTCCCACATTGATTTTGGTATCAGGCGTTCGGTTTGCTGACCAACCCATCCGCCCGGAACATCCCGCGAATGCCGCGAACGGCCTGGCGAATCCGGTCCTGGTTTTCGATCAGTGCAAAGCGCACGTGATCATCGCCATATTCACCGAACCCCACCCCCGGCGAGACGCAGACCTTGGCTTCGGCCAACAGTTTCTTGGCAAACTCCAGCGAACCCAAGTGTGCATAAGCCTCGGGGATCTTGGCCCAGACGTACATCGACGCCTTGGGGTTTTCCACCATCCAGCCCAGTTCATGCAGGCCCTTGACCAGCACATTGCGGCGCTGGCGGTACTGTTCGGCGATATCCCGCACGCACTGCTGATCGCCTTCAAGCGCGGCGATGGCCGCCACTTGCAGCGGTGTGAAGGTGCCGTAGTCGTGGTAGCTCTTGATCCGCGCCAGGGCGTTGACCAGTTCCGGGTTGCCCACCATGAAGCCGATACGCCAGCCGGCCATGTTGTAGCTTTTGGACAGGGTGAAGAATTCCACGGCAATGTCTTTTGCACCCGGCACCTGCATGATCGACGGGGCTTTCCAGCCGTCGTAGACGATATCGGCGTAGGCCAGGTCGTGGATCACCAGCACGTCGTACTGTTTGGCCAAGGCGATGACCCGTTCGAAGAAATCCAGCTCCACGCATTGCGCGGTAGGGTTGGACGGAAAGCCCAGGATCATCATTTTCGGCTTGGGAATCGAGCCGCGAATGGCGCGCTCCAGCTCGTCGAAGAAATCCACCCCCGGCACCAGTGGCACCGAACGCACCTGGGCGCCGGCGATCACTGCGCCGTAGATGTGGATCGGATAGCTGGGATTGGGCACCAGCACGGTGTCGCCCTGGTCCAGGGTCGCCAGCATCAGATGCGCCAGGCCTTCTTTGGAACCGATGGTGACGATGGCTTCGGTTTCCGGGTCGATGTCCACCTCGTAGCGGTCCTTGTACCAGCGCGAAATGGCGCGGCGCAGGCGCGGTATGCCTTTGGAGGTGGAGTAACCGTGGGTGTCTTCACGCTGGGCGACTGTGACCAGCTTTTCCACGATATGTGGCGGTGTGGCGCCGTCGGGGTTACCCATGCTCAAGTCAATGATGTCTTCGCCGCGCCGACGCGCAGCCATCTTCAGCTCGGCAGTGATATTGAATACATACGGGGGGAGTCGATCGATGCGCGCAAAGCGGCGCGGCGAACCTTGGTTGGCCATTATTGCCTCGAGATACGTGAGCGCCCGGAACCGTCCGAGCGACGTTGGCCACTGCGGTGGCCTGCGGCGCAAGATAAAGGGGCTGATGGCCAATTGTCCAGTAGCGGCGCGCAACTATTTTCGACGACACTGTCGATCCGCTCAGGGGACTTTCAGTAACACCTGCGCACTGCACGACTCGCCCTGTTCAAAAAACGAATGGACTGAATGATGGAATTTTCCAGCGGTTTCCTGCTGAGCCTTTCTTTGTGCCTGGACATTGGCGTGGCCAATATCGCGATGATTACCCTGGCCATGCAACGTGGCTATTTCCAGGGTTTCGCCCTGGGCCTGGGCACATGTGTGGGGGACCTGGTCTACGCGGTCCTGGCCTTGGCCGGCATGACGGTGCTGCTGCAATACGAAACGGTGCGCTGGGTGCTGTGGATCGGCGGCTCGGTGGTGCTGCTGTATTTCGCAGCGAAGATGATTCATTCGGCGATCTACCACCATACGGCGTTGGCCGAGGCTGGCGAGGTGCGGAGTCATTCATCCGGGCAGGAGTTTTTTCGCGGGATTTTCCTGGCGATGTCGTCGCCCAGTGCCATTCTCTGGTTCGCGGCGGTGGGCGGCACATTGATCGCTCGCTCGGGCGGCGGAACGATCCTCAGCTCGGCGCTGTTCCTGAGTGGATTTCTCTGTGCCGGACTTCTCTGGTGTGCAGGCCTGTGCCTGGCAGCAACCCAGGGCGGCAGGCTGCTGGGGGATAAACTGTTGCGCTATTGCTATTGGGCATCGGCCGCCATCTTCTGCTATTTCGCGGTGTACGTGATTGTTTCTGGCTACAACGAGTTTATCGGGAAAGTGGCGCCGGCCGTTGTGCCTGGACTCGGATAAGCGAAACGGGCCTGGCAATCTTCATCAGGCTTCTATACTGCAACACCCGACCTCACGTTTCTGGAGTGTTGACGCATGGAAAAGCACGAACCCGATAACGCAGCCGAACCACGCTTCGAACACGGACGTTTTCAGATAATCGCCGGTTTTGGTGGCTGTTTTACCCCGGACACCGCCGAGGATATCCCGCTGCTCTGGGAAAAGTTTTTGCCCTGGCTCGGTAAAGTGCCAGGGCAGAAAGATGAGGTCACCTATGGCGTGTGTTGCAATCCGGACGGAAAGGGTGGGTTTGAATACATTGCCGGCGTGGAAGTCAGCCGGCTCGATGATTTGCCTGAACAGTTGCGCTGGATCGAAATACAGCCTGCGCACTACGCAGTGTTCGAACACAAAGGTCCGTTGAAAGCCCTGCCGCAGACGTTCCACTACATCTGGAAAGAGTGGCTGCCGCGATCCGGCCACACAGCTGCCGAGGCCCCGGAGTTCGAACGCTACAGCGAAGACTTCAACCCCAGGACCGGCGAAGGCTCTCTGGAGATCTGGATTCCTCTCAAACCGAGCTGATTGCCATTCTTTCGGCAATGCAAACCGGTGGGAGCGAGCCTGCTCGCGATAGCGGTGCCATATCCAACATCAATGCAAGCTGGCCCACCACAATCGCGAACAGGCTCGCGCTCACAGACAGGTTATGTCCTGGTCAAAACACCAGCCCCATCCGCCGCTCATAACCGATGCGGCCCTTGTACGCTTCGCCACTGTCGACCCAGCCCAGCCGGGTGTACAGGCCGATGGCCGAGACATTATCGGCGTCGACCGAAAGCTCCAGTCCTCTGATTTGCGGCCATGCCGCCCGAGCCACCGCAGGAAGCGCTAGCAGGCAGGCCTTGCCGTAACCCTTGCCCTGGGCCCGATAATCGACTTGCAGAGCGTGCAGGGTGGCGCTGTGTTCGTTGGCCCAGGCGGGCAGTACTGGCGGGCGCTTGAGTAACAGGAACGCCACTGGCACCTCGCCAGCCAGCAACGCAAACCCTTTGACGCCAGGGCCGGGTCTGGACAGCAGCGTGTGCAGTGCGCCGTGGATATCGCCGGCGAACTTGATCTGTTCGGGGTGGATTTCGATGGCTTCGACCTGCGTGCGCTGCAGCTCGGTGAGGTCTTCGTAGGGTACGAGCTGAGCGGTCACAAAAGCATCCGTTGTTTGCCGACAGAATGGGCCTGGGATTCTAGCGAATTTTTTCTTTGAATTATTTTTGTTTGGGTTGTCGATTCGCAGTTTCTCTAAACGACAAAGGGTGTCTTCAACAAAAACCTGCGGAGAATCACCATGAATACCCAAACCACCGAAACCGAAATCAAGGCCTTGATCGAGACTTATCGCCAGGCTGTCATGGAAAAAAATGTTGAAAAAGTCATGGCGCTCTATGACGACAACATCGTTTCGTTCGATGCCATCCAGGCCCTGCAATTCAAGGGCAAGGTCGCTTACCGGGCCCATTGGCAGGCGTGCATGGAGATGTGCCCCGGACCGCACAAGTTCGACTTCCATCAAGTCGAGATTACCTCGGCCGACACGATCGCCTTCGCTCACTGGCTGGCCTATTGCGGCGGTACCAACGACAAAGGTGAGGAGCAGGCTTGCTGGATGCGCACGACCGCCTGCTATCAACGGGTGGCCGGGCAATGGAAGATTGTCCACGAACACTGGTCCGCGCCGTTTGATCCGATGGCCGGTACGGTGATGTTCGACCTGCAGCCCTGATCGTCGGTTTTTTCGCTGAGCGCTTTTCTGCGGTCCATAGTTGATCAGTTCGATCACGGAGCTTTCCATGAAGTACTTATGCCTGGTCTATAGCAACGAGCATGCGCTGCACAACTCACCCGACAGCCCGCAGGACGCTGAATGCATGGCCTACGCCGAGTCGATCCAGGGCAGCGGTCGTATGATTGCCGCCGAGGCCCTGGAGTCGGTGCAGACCGCTACCACGGTGCGCATGCGCGGCGGCAAGTTGTCGATCACGGACGGTCCGTTTGCCGAAACCAAGGAGCAACTGGCGGGCTTCTACCTGATCGACGCCAAGGACCTGAACGAAGCCCTCCAGGTCGCCGGCAACATTCCGGCGGCCCGGGTCGGCTGCGTCGAGGTCCGACCGGTACGTCAACTGAATCCCTGAACAACAATCACAAACAGGATTTCATTCATGAACCTCAAACCTGCCGCGTTCGAGTTATCCATCAGCCGAGTGATCGACGCCTCGCGCCAGAAGATTTTCCGCGCCTGGACCGAGCCGGCGCTGCTTGTCCAATGGTGGGGACCCCACGGCATGACTACGCCGGAGTGCGAAATGGAGCTGTGGGTCGGTGGTCAGTTTCGCACCCTGATGCGTGCCCCGGACGGCAGTGAATATCCGACCATGGGCGTGTTCCTGGAAATCGTCGCCCCGCAGCGGCTGGTCTTCACCGATGCGTTTGTGCCCGGCTGGATCCCCTCCGGCAAAGCCTTCATGACCGGCGAAGTGTTGCTTGAGGAGATGGGCGATAAAACCCTTTACACCGCCCGCGCCCTGCACTGGAACGAAGAAGACCGCCAGGCCCACGAAGCCATGGGCTTTCATGACGGCTGGGGCCAGAGCCTGGATCGGCTCGAAGCGCTGGTGACCCAGGGCATGCCCGACTGATGTCGGCCGAAGAAGTCAGTGCACGGGTCGAGCAGGTTTATCGGCAAGACTCGCGGCGCATCCTGGCGACGCTGATTCGCCTGCTGGGGGATTTCGACCTTGCTGAAGAGGCCTTGCACGAGGCCTTCTTCATCGCGGTCGAGCGCTGGCAGCGCGACGGTGTGCCGGACAATCCTCGGGCCTGGCTGGTATCGGCCGGGCGCTTCAAGGCCATCGACAGTTTGCGCCGGCGCGCTCGCTTCGCGGCGAGCCGGCCGATGCTGATTGCCCAGCTCGAAGAACTGGAGCAGAGCGACTGGAGTGATGAGGACGTGGAAGACGATCGCCTGCGGCTGATCTTCACCTGTTGCCACCCGGCCCTGGCCGCTGATGCCCAGGTGCCGCTGACGTTGCGGGAAGTGTGCGACCTGACCACCGAAGAGATCGCCCGGGCTTTTCTCGCCGCCCCGGCGGCCATCGCCCAGCGCATCGTGCGGGCCAAGGCAAAAATTCGCGATGCGAAGATCCCCTATCAGGTGCCGTCCCGCTCGGAACTGCCCGAGCGGCTGGACAGTGTGTTGCGAGTGATCTACCTGGTATTCAACGAAGGCTATTCGGCCTCGATGGGGGCTGAGGTGACGCGTGAAGATTTGACCCGCGAAGCCATCCGCCTGGCCCGCCTGTTGATGGAGCTGTTGCCTGAAGCCGAGGTCATGGGGCTGTTGGCGTTGATGCTGCTGCACGAGTCGCGGCGGCGAGCACGAACTTCTCCCGGCGGTGAACTGATCCTGCTGGATGAGCAGGACCGGTCCTTGTGGGACGCCGACATGATCGCCGAAGGCTGCGCCCTGGTGGAAGCCGCGCTCAATACCCGAAGGTTCGGGCCTTATTGCCTGCAAGCTGCGATTGCGGCAGTGCATGCCGAAGCCCCCACGGCGCAGGAGACCGACTGGCCGCAGATCGTCGGCCTCTATGACGTGTTGCTGCGTGCGGTGCCTTCACCGGTGATCGAACTCAACCGCGCCGCGGCCCTGGCCAAACGCGATGGACCGCAAGCGGGCTTGCAGCGGATCGACGCGATTCTGGACCGGGGCGAGTTGCTCGATTATCACCTGGCCCACTCGGCGCGGGCAGAACTCTGCCGGCAGTTGGGACGCGTGGAGGAGGCGAGGGCGGCATATCGACGCGCGCTTGAATTGACTCAGCAATTGCCGGAGAGGCGGTTTATCGAGGGGCGGCTTGCGGGGTTGCGGTGATCACCACAAGCGATGAAATCCTGTGGGAGCGGGCGTTGTGGTGTGCATCGTATTTAGGAACAGCTGAAACCACTGTGGGAGCGAGCCTGCTCGCGATAGCGTCATGTCAGTCACATTGCTGTTGGCTGAAACATCGCTATCGCGAGCAGGCTCGCTCCCACAGGGTTTTATGGCTTGGCTGACGGGCATAACCCGTCAGTCAACCAGCCTTGATCAGAACTCGTGATCAGCGCTGTCCGGGTTCAGGTCGCTGATGCCCAGTTTGCCCGCGGCCTGTTCGATCGCGCCGGTTTGCTTGACCAGTGCGGCAATGGCGTCGCGCACGACCTGGTTGCCAGCGGTGTTGCCCGCAGCGATCAGTTGGTCGTAGTGCTCACCCTTGTTGGCGTGATCGACCATGACCTGGATCTTGGCTTCGGTGTCGGCCAGGTCGGCCTTGAGGGCGTTGTCAGCGGCCGGGTCAGCCTTGGCCACCAGGGACGACAGGCTGGCGCCGGTCATCTTGGTGCCGTCGACGCGGGTGTATTCGCCCAGGTAAACGTTGCGTACGCCTTTGGCGTCGTAGAAGTGCGAGTTGTGGGTGTTGTCGCTGAAGCAGTCCTGCTCGTCTTCTGGCGAGTTGGCTTCCAGGGACACCTTCATGCGTTCGCCCGCCAGTTCACCCAGGGACAGGCTGCCCATGCCGAACAGCATCTTGCGCAGGCCGGTTTCGGCAGGCTCGGCTTCCAGGGTGGCGCGGTAGTTGTCAGCCACGTTTGGCTTCCAGTTGCCGACCATTTCTTCCAGATCGCTGACCAGCAGTTGGGTCACGGCCTTGAGGTAGGCGCGACGACGGTCGTTGTGACCGCCAGTAGCCCCGGCACCTTCCAGGTAATCGGAGGCCGGACGCTTGCCGGCACCAGGGCCGGTGCCGTTGAGGTCTTGGCCCCACAGCAAAAATTCGATGGCGTGGTAGCCGGTGGCGACGTTGGCCTCGGAACCGCCCAGCTCGTTCAGGCTGGCGAGTTTCTCCGGGGTGATGTCTTTCACGTCGACCTTGTCTTCGCCTACCTGGACCTCGGTATTGGCGATGATATTGGCGGTGGCGCCCGGGTTACCCAATGCGTGCGCGTAGGAGGTGTCGACGTAGTCGATCAGGCCTTCATCCAGCGGCCAGGCGTTCAATTGGCCTTCCCAGTCGTCGATGATGGTGTTGCCGAAGCGGAACACTTCGCTTTGCAGGTAAGGGACGCGCGCAGCGACCCAGGCGGCCTTGGCGGCGTTGAGGGTCTCGTCGTTCGGTTTGGCCAGGAACGCATCGATCGCGGTTTGCAGGGTTTTCGCGGTGGATTCGGCATCGCTGTAGACCGCATGGACGATGTCGGCGTAGTGCGCGACAACGGCCTTGGCAGCGGCTTCGTCGATTTTGCCGGCTGCGGCTGGGGCGGCGGTGCTGGCTGCAGGCGTGGGCGCTTGCGGCGCGGCGGCCTTGTCTTTGCCTTCGCCGCAACCGGCGAGGGAAATAGCGATGGCCAGCAAACTGGCGGTAGCCAGAGGCATACGAATCATGGCGAACATCCTGCTTCGGTGATGGATGGGACAGGCGCGAGGTGCGCAAAGCTGCGACATAATGCGAAAGATTTGCATTATGTGTAAAGGGTTGTAGCTGTAAATATTTCTTATTTGTGATGCGGCGCGGGCAGCCTTCCGTAGGCGCCGCCGAGCTAAGCGAGGCTGCGATCTTCCCCCAGACACTTGAAGCTCAAGTGAACAAACCAAAGAGCGCAGGCTTCGCCAGCGCCTGCAGAAGCATGACCACCCAGGGAGAAAGAATCAGATGATGGAGACTTTGCTGCGCTGCGCCTGCTTGAGATAGATGCCCAACTCCCGTGCCGGCAGCGGTTTGCTGTAGTAGTACCCCTGACCTTCATGGCAGCCCTCGGAGATGATGTAGGCTTCCTGCTCGACCGTCTCCACCCCCTCGGCGATTACCTGCATCCCCAGGCTCTTGCCCAACTGGATGATGGCCCGGACGATGGTCGCGTCATCCTCGTCATCGAGCAGGTCCTGGACGAAGCTCTTGTCGATCTTGATCTTGTCCAGCGGCAGGCTCTTGAGATAACTCAGGGACGAATAACCGGTCCCGAAGTCATCGATGGCAATCAGCGCGCCGGAGCGGCGCAGGCTGAGCAAATGCTGGGCGGCTGTCGTGATGTCTTCCATCAGGCCGGTTTCCGTGACCTCCAGCTCCAGGCTGCGCGGCGGCAGGCGGTACATCTGCAGCAAGTTGTTCACCACCCGCGGCAGTTCGGCATGGTGCAATTGTACGGTGGACAGGTTGACCGCCATGCGCAGGTCAACGAAGCCCTGGTCATGCCATTCGCGCAACTGTTTGCAAGCCTGATCCAGGACCCATTCACCGATGGCGATAATGGTGCCGTTCTGTTCGGCCAAGGGAATGAACAGGTCCGGCGGCACGAGGCCGTGTTCGGGGTGATGCCAGCGAATCAGCGCCTCGGTACCCACCACTCGCAGGTCGCGATAGCTGACCTGCGGCTGGTACACCAGGCTGAACTGCTCGAGGAGCAGAGCCTCGCGCAGGTCTTTTTCCAGTTCGCGCCGGCGGCGCATTTCACTGTCGACGCTGGCGATGTAGAACTGGTAGCGATTGCGCGAGCGGGCCTTGGCCAGGGTCATGGTCTGCTCGGCTTTCTGCAATAGCTTCTCGGTGCTGTCCCCGTCCTCGGGAAAGAGGGTGATGCCAATGGTCGCCCGTAGGCGGATTTGCTGATCATCGAGGATGAACGGCGCCTCCAGGTCATCGAGGATGCTCTGGGCCAACTCGGCGGCTTCGTAAGGTTGTTCGATATCGGCCTGGACCAGGGCGAACTGGTCGCCCCCCAGTCGCGCCAGCGCGCCAAGGCGTCCGCTGTGGGCTCGCAGCCTATCTGCCAGGGCCAACAGCAACTGGTCACCGGTTTGATAGCTGAACTGTTCGTTGATGCCCTTGAAGTCATCCAGCCCCACACACAGTACGGCCACCCGGCGTTGCAAGCGCCCGGCATCCACCAGGATCTTGTCCAGTTGCTGTTGAAGCTGTTGACGATTGGGCAGGCCGGTGAGGAAGTCATACTGGGCCATGCGCAGCAGGCTGTTTTCCGCCTCGTGGCGCAGGTGTGTATTGCGCTCGATGGAGGCGAGCAATTGGTTGGCGGTGTTGATCCAGAGCCCCAACTCATTTTGTTCGTGGCCGCGTAGCTGCGGGATCTTGTGTTCACTCGGCCGGTCGGGGTTGATTTCGGTCAGGTGTTCGATGATCCGCGACAGTGGTTTGGTCAGCAGCCAGTGATAGACCAGGTACAACACCAGGCCCATCGCCAGGGCTCGCAACATGCCCGATATGAAAATGATTACGGAGTTGACGATGAAACTCTGGCCGTAGGTGGCGGTGTCGAGAGTAATGCTCAGGTCACCGTAATATTCACTGTAAGGCCCGCGACCCACCAGTTGCGTGGTGAATGTGCGTTCCTTGCCAAGGATCAGGTCGGTCAGCCAGCGACTTCCAGAGTGCTGCAAAGGCCGGGTTTTTTCGGCGAGCATAGTCTCGTGAGGGTGACCGATAGAAGCCATGCGCACCGCTTGGTCCTGAAACAGCCCCTCGATCACTTGCATGCCCATCTCCCGGTCAAGGCTATAGACGGCCTGGGTCGAAGGGTCGCGGAACATATCAAGAATTCGTTGGGCATCGCTGGCGACGGCATGGTCGGTTTTGTAGGCATCGAAAACGATCTGGGCGCAGCTCAATACCACGCCGACGATCAATGCCGAAAGGAGCACGACCCGGAGCAACTTCACAGACAAGCTGTTCTTGAGTTCCAGCTTCAAAGAGGGGGTTCCTTGTTCCGTGCGAGTAGCGTCAAGTTGCCATGAGTATTGGCAATCCTGTGATGTCAGTCAAAGGGACAATCAAACACAAGGGTCTTCGCCTGAAACCTGGCCGTTATACGGTGTTTCCAGAGTTATTGCTCTACGACCATTGTGTCGGATGGAAGGGCCCCCAACTTGAGGCCTGGGTTTGATTTTTGTTGGATTTCAGACACGAGGTAGGGGGCCGGACAAGATCCGAGGGCTTTGTGCCAGCTAAAAAAAACCCGGCAAAGCGCCGGGTTCTTTTGTCTGGCATTACGGATCAAGCGGTGAAGGTCTTGCCTTCGAACTGCTCGGCCACGAACTTCCAGTTGACCAGGTTCCAGAACGCTTCGACGTATTTCGGACGAAGGTTGCGGTAGTCGATGTAGTAGGCGTGTTCCCAAACGTCGCAGGTCAGCAGCGGGGTGTCGCCGCTGGTCAGCGGGTTGCCGGCGCCGATGGTGCTGGCCAGGGCCAGGGAACCGTCAGCCTTTTTCACCAGCCAGCCCCAACCGGAACCGAAGGTGCCGACGGAAGTCTTGGTGAATTCTTCCTTGAACTTGTCGAACGAGCCGAACGCACTGTTGATGGCGTCGGCCAGCGCGCCGGTAGGTTGACCACCGGCGTTTGGCGCCAGGCAGTTCCAGTAGAAGGTGTGGTTCCAGACCTGAGCGGCGTTGTTGAAGATACCGCCCGAGGAAGTCTTGACGATTTCTTCCAGGGTCTTGCCTTCGAACTCGGTGCCAGGTACCAGGTTGTTCAGGTTCACGACGTAGGTGTTGTGGTGCTTGTCGTGGTGGAATTCCAGAGTCTCTTTGGAGATGTGCGGCTGCAGTGCATCGTGTGGATAAGGCAGCGGCGGCAATTCGAAAGCCATGGTGATTCTCCTAATCAGGTCAGTTGCGGTGAGCGCAAGGCCGATCACGGGCGGCCAGACTAGCGCCGGGGAGTTTGTACTCATTGCGGCGCAGGAGTCGGATCATAGCACCGGGGGAACGGCATAACCACGCAACAACTGTGTGGGATAGAGGTTCCAGAGCGGTTTGGAATAATCAGCCAGAGACGATCAACTGTATGGCCACGCTGAACATCATCGTTGCCACCAGCACGTCCAGTATCCGCCAGGTACTCGGCCGGGCCAGCCACGGTGCCAGCCATGCCGCACCGATTGCCAGTGTGAAGAACCACAGCAACGAGGCACTGGCCGCTCCCACGACATAGGCGCCAGGCACGCTTTGCTGGGCCCCGAGGGAACCGATCAGCAACACGGTGTCGAGATAGACGTGGGGGTTGAGCAGGGTCACCGCCAACGCACTGAGCAGCACCGCCCGTAACGAGCGCACGACCTGTTTTTCATCTTGTTGCAGGCTTTGTTTCGAACAGGCCCGACGCAACGCCAGGCTGCCATACCAGAGCAGGAACCCGGCGCCGCCCCAGCGGGCTATTGAAAGCAGCAACGGGCTTTGGGCCAGCAGTGTCGCCAGCCCGAACACCCCGGCGGCCACCAGCAACGCATCGCAAGTTACACACAGGGCGGCGACCGGCAAGTGATGTTCGCGGCGCAGGCTTTGCGCCAGCACGAAGGCGTTCTGAGCGCCGATGGCCATGATCAGCCCGAGGGCCACCAGTAGTCCGTTCATGTAGCTTTGCCACATAAATTACTCCCCGAGTAGGTATGAATGCGGGTGTCATTCTCTGGTGCAAAGCGGTATAAGAAAAACCAATATTGCTGATTGCTCATTAGGAAAACTGATGTTCGATTACAAATTGCTTTCCGCTCTGGCGGCGGTTGTCGAGCAGGCCGGATTCGAGCGTGCCGCCCAAGTGCTGGGTTTGTCGCAGTCGGCGATTTCCCAGCGGATCAAACTGCTGGAGGCGCGGGTCGGCCAGCCGGTGCTGGTGCGCGTCACGCCGCCGGCACCGACCGAAATCGGTCGCCGCTTGCTCAACCATGTGCAGCAGGTGCGGCTGTTGGAGCGCGACCTGCAAAGCCTGGTGCCAGCGCTGGATGAGGAGGGGCTGCCTGAGCGCCTGCGGATCGCCTTGAATGCCGACAGCCTGGCCACTTGGTGGGCGGTAGCCGTTGGGGATTTCTGCGCCGAACATCATCTGTTGCTCGACTTGGTGGTGGAAGACCAGACCGTCGGCCTCAAACGCATGCGTGCCGGTGAGGTGGCGGCGTGCGTCTGCGCCAGTGAACGTCCGGTGGCTGGTGCCCGTAGTGTGTTGTTGGGGGCCATGCGCTACCGGGCGTTGGCCAGTCCGGCGTTCATCGCCAGGCATTTCCCCGATGGGGTGCGCGCCGATCAACTGGCGCGCACGCCGGCGCTGGTGTTCGGCCCGGATGATTTCCTGCAGCATCGCTACCTTGCTTCCCTGGGGGTCGAAGGCGGTTTCGAACATCATCTCTGCCCGTCGTCCGAAGGTTTCATTCGGCTCGCCGAAGCGGGGCTTGGCTGGGGACTGGTGCCTGAGTTGCAAATGCGTGAGCAACTGGAGCGGGGCGAGTTGGTGGAATTGCTGGCAGATAAACCGATTGATGTGCCGTTGTACTGGCATCATTGGCGCAATGGTGGGCAGTTACTGGGTTTGTTGACTGAACGATTGATCAAGGCGGCAAGCAGCAAGCTCCAAGCGGTAAGTTGAAAGCGATTGGCTTGAAGCTTGTAGCTTGAAGCTCGAATCTGATTTTAGGAGTCTTCATGAAAATTCTGGTTACCGGCGCAAGTGGCTTCATTGGCGGGCGCTTTGCGCGTTTCGCTCTGGAGCAGGGCCTGGATGTACGGGTCAACGGTCGCCGGGCCGAGAGCGTTGAGCACCTGGTGCGTCGCGGGGCGCAGTTCATTCAGGGGGATCTGAGTGACCCGTTGCTGGCTCGCGACCTGTGCCTTGATGTTGACAGCGTCGTGCATTGCGCCGGTTCCGTGGGGCTTTGGGGCCGCTATCAGGATTTTCACCAGGGCAACGTCCAGGTCACGGAAAATATTGTCGAGGCCTGCCTCAAGCAGAAGGTCCGGCGTCTGGTTCATCTGTCATCGCCGTCTATTTACTTCGACGGCCGGGACCATCTGGACCTGACCGAAGAACAGGTGCCCAAACGCTTCAAACATCCCTACGCCGCCACCAAATACCTGGCTGAACAGAAAGTCTTCGGGGCCCAGGAGTTCGGTCTCGAAGTACTGGCTCTGCGCCCGCGCTTTGTCACCGGCGCCGGCGACATGAGCATTTTTCCCCGGCTGTTGAAAATGCAACGCAAGGGCCGCTTGGCCATTGTCGGCAACGGGTTGAACAAGGTGGATTTCACCAGCGTGCAGAATCTCAACGAAGCGCTGCTCAGCAGTCTTTTGGCCGGCGAATCGGCCCTTGGCAAGGCTTACAACATCAGCAACGGCACGCCGGTGCCGTTGTGGGATGTGGTCAATTATGTGATGCGACAGATGGAAGTCCCACAGGTCCGGCGTTATCGTTCCTACCGGCTGGCCTACAGCGTCGCCGCCCTGAATGAAGGTTTTTGCACGTTATGGCCGGGCCGTCCCGAACCGACGTTGTCGCGCCTGGGCATGCAGGTCATGAACAAGAATTTCACCCTGGACATCAGCCGGGCCCGGCATTATCTGGATTACGATCCACAGGTCAGCCTGTGGACCGCTCTTGATGAGTTCTGCGCCTGGTGGAAAGCCCAGGATGCCCGCTGATCGCCCCGTCATGAACCGAGTGCCAGGTTCGGGGTCAATCGGTGCGGCGGGCGAGGGGGTTATACTCGCTGCATCAAGCCAACACCGGTTTCCCAAAGGTTGAACCCAATGCCCATGCGTAACGATTCCAACGACGACTTCGATGATATACCGAGCTTGCGGATGCGGGCCGACATTCCCGATGACGATGACTTTCTGCCTGAGCGCGAACGCCCGCCCCACGTGCAAGCGCGCCCGGCACCCGTTGCGGCGGCCAAGGTCAAGGGGGCCAGTACCGGGCCACTGTGGGCACTGGTCGGTGCGCTGTTGTGTGCGCTTGCCTTCCTGGCGTGGTGGAGCTTCCAGCAGATTTCCTTGATGGAACAGCAACTGGTGGCCACCCAGGAAAGTTTCGCCCGTATCAGTGAAGATGCGGCGGGACGCTTGCAGGACATTTCCGGCAAGGTGGTAGCCGGTCAGTCCAATGTCATGAGCGACAGTGAAGCCTTGAAGTTGCAGATCAAACAGCTGGAAGGCAAGCTTCAGGAGCAGGGCAAGCAATTCGAAAGCAAGCTGCAGGAGCAGTACAAACAACAGATGGTCGCGTTCGGTCCGTCCGCCGACCTGGACAAGGAGCTGGCCCAGATCATTGCCCAGACCACTGAGCAGCAGAACGCCAGCACTCAGTTGCAAGCTTCCAACAAGGAACTCCAGGACCAGGTCAAGGCGCTGGCGGCTGAAGTTTCCGCCCTGAAAAACCAGGGCGAGGATGGTGCTCTCGATGCCCGGCTCAAGAGCATCGGTGCCGACATCACCGCCCTGAAACGCGCCACTTCCAATTCTGCCATCGAGCGTCTGGAGCAGGACGTGATCGTGCTCAAGAGCCAGCAGGACAACGGGGGCAACAACACCGCCGAGTTCGACGCCTTCCGCGGCCAGGTCACCCGCAATATCAACACGCTGCAAGCGCAGATCCGCAACCTGCAGCAGCAACTTGGCAGCCGAGCTCAGTGACGAGGCTGTAGTCGCGAGCGGTGGGTCAGTCAGTTTGCATCAATGGCTGATGTGCCACCGCCATCGCGAGCAGGCTCGCTCCCACATCGTGAGTCGTGCGCTTGCAAAGTGTTCAGCCGCTGCAAACCGGTGGGCTTGCCGATCCTTGCGCTGATCGGCAAGTGGGACCAGACAAATGCACAAAAAAAGGCCCGCATCGCTGCGGGCCTTTTGTTGAGTAACGGCGGCAATTCAGCCCGCCACCAACACCCGTATGGCCTCCAGGCGCAGCGCCGCCTTCTCAAGCATCGCCAGACCTTGCTCACGCTGTTGGCGCAGAGCCACCAGTTCGCTGTCGCGTACCGTCGGGTTGACCGCTTGCAGGGCAGTCAGGCGCGCCAGTTCTTCGTCGGTATCGGCTGCCAGGCGACGCTGGGCTTCGGCCACGCGTTCGGCGTGACGCGGGGCGATCTTCTCTTCACCGGCGTTGATCCGTGGCGAGAGCTGGTCACGCTGGGCCTGGATGAACTTGTTGGCGCTGGCCCGAGGCACGCTTTCCAACTGATCGTTCAAAGTCTCGAACGAGACTCGGGCGGCGAGGTCGTTGCCATTGGCGTCCAGCAGGCAGCGCAGGGCGGCCGGCGGCAGGTAACGGCCCAGTTGCAGTGAGCGCGGGGCAACCACCTCACTGACATAGAGCAGTTCCAGCAACACGGTGCCGGGCTTGAGAGCCTTGTTCTTGATCAGCGCTACGGCGGTATTGCCCATGGAGCCGGACAGCACCAGGTCCATGCCGCCTTGCACCATCGGGTGCTCCCAGGTAATGAACTGCATGTCTTCGCGAGACAGCGCCTGGTTGCGGTCGTAGGTGATGGTCACGCCTTCGTCGTCGCCCAGCGGGAAGCTGGCGTCGAGCATTTTTTCGCTCGGCTTGAGGATCAGCGCGTTGTCCGAATGGTCCTCGCTGTCGATGCCGAACGCATCGAACAGGGTTTCCATGTAGATCGGCAGGGCGAACTGGTCGTCTTGTTCGAGAATGGCCTCTACCAAGGCATCGCCTTCACCCGCGCCGCCGGAGTTGAGCTCCAGCAGACGGTCGCGACCGGTGTGCAGCTCGGCCTCCAAGCGTTCGCGTTCGGTGCGGGCTTCGTCTATCAAGGCTTGCCACTGGCCGTCATCGGCTTCTTCCAGCAATGGCAGCAGGCGCGGGCCGAACTGATGCTGCAAGGCGTTGCCGGTCGGACAGGTATTGAGGAACGCGTTCAGGGCCTCGTGATACCACTGGAACAGCCGCGCTTGCGGGCTGGTTTCCAGGTACGGCGCATGCAGCTCGATGGTGTGTTTCTGGCCGATCCGGTCCAGACGGCCAATACGCTGTTCCAGCAGGTCCGGGTGCGAGGGCAGGTCGAACAGCACCAAATGGTGGGCGAACTGGAAGTTACGGCCTTCGCTGCCGATTTCCGAGCAGATCAGCACCTGGGCGCCGAACTCTTCGTCGGCGAAATAAGCCGCCGCGCGGTCGCGCTCCAGGATGTTCATGCCTTCGTGGAACACCGTGGCCGGGATGCCGGAACGTACGCGCAGAGCGTCTTCCAGATCCATGGCGGTCTCGGCGTGGGCGCAGATCACCAGCACTTTGGTGCGCTTGAGCATCTTCAGGGTGTCGATCAGCCACTCGACCCGTGGGTCGAAACGCCACCAGCGCTGTTCTTCGTTGGCGTCCGGCTGAGCCTGGAAGCTGACTTCCGGGTACAGCTCGGCGTGATCACCCAACGGCAGCTCGAGGTATTCGTCCGGGCACGGCAGCGGGTAGGCGTGCAGCTTGCGCTCCGGGAAACCCTGTACGGCGGCGCGCGTATTGCGAAACAGCACGCGGCCGGTGCCGTGGCGGTCCAGCAGTTCGCGGACCAGGCGGGCGCTGGCTTCAACATCGCCATCATTGACGGCGGTCAGCAGCGCTTCGCCCTCGTTACCCAGGAAGCCGTGAATGGTCTTGTGCGCCTCGGGTGAGAGACGGCCCTTGTCCAGCAGCTCCTGCACGGCTTCGGCCACCGGGCGATAATTTTCGCTCTCGGCGCGGAAGGCCTTGAGGTCATGGAAGCGGTTCGGGTCCAGCAGGCGCAGGCGGGCGAAGTGGCTGTCCTGGCCCAGCTGTTCCGGGGTCGCGGTCAGCAGCAGTACGCCGGGAATCGTTTCGGCAAGCTGTTCGACCAGGGCGTAATGCGGGCTGACCTGATCTTCGTGCCAGACCAGGTGGTGGGCTTCGTCGACCACCATCAGGTCCCAGCCGGCGGCAAACAGCGCGTCCTGGGCCTTCTCATCGTCCACCAGCCACTCCAGCGCCACCAGGGCCAGTTGGGTGTCTTCGAACGGGTTGCTGGCATCGCTTTCGATGAAGCGTTCTTCGTCGAACAAGGCGACCTGCAGGTTGAAACGCCGACGCATTTCCACCAGCCACTGGTGCTGAAGGTTTTCCGGTACCAGGATCAGCACGCGGCTGGCGCGGCCGGAGAGCAGTTGGCGGTGGATGATCAGGCCGGCTTCGATGGTCTTGCCCAGGCCCACTTCGTCTGCCAGCAATACCCGTGGCGCGATGCGGTCGGCCACTTCACGGGCGATGTGCAATTGGTGGGCGATGGGCTGGGCACGTACGCCACCCAGGCCCCAGAGCGGCGACTGCAACTGGCGGCTGGTGTGTTCCAGGGTGTGGTAGCGCAGGGAAAACCATGCCAGCGGGTCAATCTGGCCGGCGAACAGACGGTCACTGGCCAGGCGGAACTGGATAAAGTTCGACAGCTGGGTTTCCGGCAGAGTGACAACCTCGTTCTGCCCATTGAGGCCGTGGTAGACCAGCAGCCCATCGACATCGTCGACTTCGCGCACGGTCATTTTCCAGCCTTCGAAGTGAGTGATCACATCGCCCGGCGAAAACCGCACGCGGGTGAGGGGCGCATTCCGTAGCGCGTACTGGCGAGTGTCGCCAGTGGCCGGATAGAGCACGGTCAACAAGCGGCCGTCCTGTGCCAGAACGGTGCCTAAACCCAGCTCGGCTTCGCTGTCACTGATCCAGCGTTGCCCCGGTTGATACTGCTGCGCCATGCTGCCTGACTCCCGCCTTGAAAAAGCCGGTTATCTTAACGGAATGATCCCTCAGACCAAAGGATTTACGTAGACATCGGGTCGCCATGGGCATTGATTACTTACCGGCGGTGCGGAACTTAAGTGTGCTGAGTGATCAAACAAGCTCGGCCCGGCCTATTGTGATAATGCCAACCGGGTCACAAGTTTCAGACCAGCGGTTCAAGCTGTCCTTCGCTCAGCCGACAACCTGAAGACAGGAGACCTTTATGTTGCCACCCATGCTCCCTTTGAGCGCCGTACCCATCACCGCTCAACAGGATCCGGTCCGCCAGCGACCGGACATACCGCCCGTGGTCCCGGTGCAGCAAAGCTCCAACGAAAGCACCATCGACCTGAAGAATCGCGACCCGGAGGAGGCTGCGCTGTTGCTGCGCGAGGAGCAACAGCGCCAGCAGGAACGCAACAAGCGCCGCCGTGAAGCCGACGAAGATCCCGAAGCGCACCTGGCCGTACCGGGCACTGAACTGAACGCCGACAACACCGTGCCAGTGGTGCCGTTGGTGGAAGGGGAAGAGCGTCAGGGCTTGTGGGTCGATATCCAGGTCTGATCCAGGCTTTTGTCGACGCATGCAGGCTGGTCAACCCGCTCGACAGCCTTCATCATGAGAGCATCCGCAGTTCACCGTACGATGCCGACACGCCATGAGCCAAGACGACAAACTGATCGACCTCAGTGCTGAGCGCGCCAAGCGCGTTCACGACCTCAACGAAAAACGCCTTAACGAAGTCCGCCAGGCTTTCGAGCAAGCCATGCCATTGGGCAAAGCCCAGAAAAAACCGAAGAAAAAACCCAAAAAGCGCTGACTCCCCCCTCTATCCATTGATACAGATCAGTTATTTCCCTTCCTTTTCGCCGCGTCGCGAGCGTTATTGACCCCGGTCAATTTTCATCCAGGCCTGATTGGTTAACTTGCACCCATCGCAACAGGGGCAAGACCAGGAGGCCAGTCATGTTTTTCGATAATGTGGTGTTTGCCGGAGTGTTGACCGTCGGCCTCATGTTCGTGTTTTTCGCCGGCTTCGGATTATTCATCTGGAAAGATGCACACAAGCGCAAAAAGCCGTAGGTCTTTCCAGCTACAACGAGCACGCAAGGCATTTTGGGCGACTTCGGTCGCCCTTTTTTTTGAGCGGATTTCCCCTGTTCCACACAAGCCCATTGTGGGAGCGAGCTTGCTCGCGATAGCGGTATGTCTGTAGATACATGTGTTGACTGACCCGGCGCCATCGCGAGCAAGCTCGCTCCCACAGTAGTCAGGTGTCCGGGCATAAAAAAAGGTGCGATCCGCCAGGACCGCACCTTTTTTATTAGCCGCTGATATCAGCTGCCGATGGCCTTGGACGCCAGCCAGAACAGCGCCGCCGAGAGGGCCACTGTCGCCGGCAGGGTCAGTACCCAGGCCAGCAGGATGGTCCGTACCGTGCCACCTTGCAGACCGCTTTTGTTGGCGACCATGGTGCCCGCCACGCCGGACGACAGTACGTGGGTGGTGGAAACCGGCAGGCTGAAGATGTTCGCCGCACCGATCATGCACGCCGTGGTGATTTGCGCCGACATACCTTGAGCGTAGGTCATGCCTTGCTTGCCGATCTTCTCACCGATGGTCAGCACCACACGCTTCCAGCCGACCATGGTGCCCAGGCCCAGGGCCAGGGCGACTGCCAGAATCACCCAGAACGGGGCGTATTCGGTGGTGGCGGTCAGGTCCTTGCGCAGCTTGTTCAGGTCGTCTTTTTCCCGAGCTGCCAGGCCTGGCAGCTTGCCAACCTTCTTCGCCGTGTCATCCAGGCAGAGCAGGTAGCGGCGAACCTCGATGCGGCTTTCCGACGGCAGCGATTGGTAATCCGCCACGCCTTTGAGGGTATCGAGCAGCGCCGCAATGGTGGGCTCGGTCTGCTGCGGGTTGCAGCGGAATTTCTCTGGCAGATCGCCCTTCACGCTTTTGCCCAGCGCCAGGTATTCACCCAGCGATTCGCTGTTGCGCTGGTAGAACTGGCTCAGGTGCAACGTCGCGTCGCGGGTACGCTCGATCTGGTAGGTGGTGCTGTTCAGGTCAAGCACGAACTGCGCCGGTACGATACCGATCAGCACCAGCATGATCAGGCCGATACCTTTCTGGCCATCGTTGGAGCCGTGGACGAAGCTGACGGCCATGGCTGAAATGACCAGCACCAGGCGATTCCAGAACGGGGGGTGTTTCTTGTCATCGATCTTGCGGCGCTGTTCCGGCGTCTTGTGCATCTTCGACAGCGGACGCCACCACTTCAGACTGATCAATACCAGTGCGGCAATCAGGAAGCCCGCCATGGGCGAGAACACCAGGGAGGCACCGATATCGATTGCCTTTTGCCAGTTCACTCCGTCGGCCAACGGGATATCGTTGATCAGCGCGTTGGCCAGGCCCACGCCGAGGATCGAACCAATCAGCGTGTGGGAGCTGGAGGCTGGGATACCGAAATACCAGGTGCCCAGGTTCCAGGTGATGGCCGCTGCGAGCAGCGAAAACACCATGGCCAGCCCGTGTCCGGTGTTCACATTGATCAGCAGCTCTACCGGCAGTAGGTGAACGATGGCATACGCCACGCCCACACCGCCCAGCAGCACGCCGAGGAAGTTGAACACACCGGAAAAGAACACCGCCAGATGAGGCGGCATGGCTTTGGTGTAGATAACAGTGGCCACCGCGTTTGCGGTGTCATGAAAGCCGTTGATGAACTCGAAGGCGAGGACAAAGGCCAGGGCGAGCAAGAGGCTCACAAGCACCCAAGCATCCAGTCCGCTAAATAAATCGATCATGAAGGTTTTCTGACCCGGTCGTAAGGGGGCGCGATTATGCCAGAAAACCTCGGTAATCGATGCATTGCCTGCTCATCGGTAACATTCTTCAACGAAATAATTTGCAGGCACCCCTTCGAACCCTGGCTTTTAGCGGGTTGCGCAAGCCATTGATTCGGGAACGGAAAACGCGCCAGGCAAGGGGCCGCTCGTCGTTGCAAGAGCCTTAAGCGGTTGTGCGAAAAATCCGAAAAGAAGGTAAGCCAAGGCCATTCCTCGACCGTTGTCGGGGAAATGGCGGCCCGCTCATGGCGGGCGTCCGGTACGGGGCCGGCCAGGGTGTCGGCCGGATACCGCTTCACAAGAACATCAAGCGCTGAGCATTACCGCTCTTCCGCTTTGAGTTCCTGTTCCATTTTCTGAAGTTCCTGGGTAAAGGCCTGGTCCTGAACGGTGGCGCGTTTACGCCAGGGTTTGCGTTCCGGTTCAGGTTGCGCGGCGTAGGTGGTGATTTCCCCGCCGTAAACTTCCTTGTAACGTTGTTCCTGGCGCTCAAGTTCCGCGCGCAGTTCGTCTTTCGTCACAGTATTACCTAATGGATTGAATTGGATCTGGTGATACGCACTGCATGTAGACATGCAGACGGCCACGGCACCAGAGCTGACAGCTGACGTAGCATCAGGAGTTTCGTATACCGCCGATACGGGGAAGCGCCATCCGGGTGCTTCGGGCACCGGCTGCCGGCACCACGCAGGATAGAAACCTGCAATGCCTGCGGACGGGAGCGGTCGATTGCCGCACCGTCACTGTGGTGCATTATAGCGGGCTGCCCGAAGAACACTATCGGGAAAAGTTAAAAGAATCTGTTGTTGTGTGAATCAATATTTGTATGTGCAACTTGTGGCAATTAGGTTTCAGGCAATGCCAGACAATGTCGCTATCCACTCTGCTGGCGCGAACTACGTTCAATACTCGTGTCGTCTTACTTATTTATCAACCCTTCACACAGAAGCAAGAGGGGGTAGGGTGCCTTGATTGCGATTATCGGTTGATGGTTCGATAATCGAACGGTGCTGACAGCCAGCCCTTGTCTGCTCAGCGGGCAGCCGCTTGTAATAGCCGCCATTCCCCGGGAAGGACCAGATATGAACGACCAATTGCGCAACGCCTTTGCTTCTGTAGCGCCACCCATCGTTGCTTCGCCGGCCAAGCGCATCCAGGCCCTGACCGGTGACCCGGACTTCATGACGTCCCTGGCCCGAGGGTTGGCCGTGGTCCAGGCGTTCCAGGAGCGCAAGCGGCACTTGACCATCGCTCAGATCAGCCACCGCACGGAAATTCCCCGCGCCGCCGTCAGACGTTGCTTGCATACCTTGATCAAACTCGGCTACGCCACCACCGACGGACGAACCTATTCGCTGCTGCCCAAAGTATTGACCCTGGGCCATGCCTATCTGTCATCGACGCCTCTGGCCGTGTCCGCGCAGCCGTATCTGGATCGCATGAGCGAACAGCTGCATGAGGCCTGTAATATGGCGACGCTTGAAGGCGACGACATTCTTTATATCGCCCGTTCGGCCACCACCCAGCGGCTGATATCCGTGGACCTGTCCGTCGGTGGACGTCTGCCGGCCTATTGCACCTCGATGGGCAGGATTCTTCTGGCGGCACTGGACGACGCTTCCCTGCGTGATTACCTCGACCATGCCGACCTGCAGGCCAAGACCAGCCGGACCCTGCACACTCCCCAGGCTTTGCTGGAGTGTTTGCAAGAGGTGCGGCAGCAGGGATGGTGCATCGTCGATCAGGAACTGGAGCAGGGGCTGCGCTCGATTGCCGTGCCAGTCTACGACGCCTCCGGCCAGGTGGTGGCGGCGCTGAATGTCAGTACCCATGCCGGGCGGGTCAGCCGCAATGAACTGGAACAGCGCTTCCTGCCGGGGCTGTTGGGAGCCAGCCGCGACTTGAGCGCGCAACTGTTCACTTAAGCTGTTCGATAAACGCACAGAGTCGCCTCTGACGAATTGACGGTATTTGCCTCGGATCATTAATGTCGCGGCAGCGTCATCCGACGTGATCGAGCCTGGCTCGACCGATGGATGGCGGCCCAATAATAATGAGAGGCACACCTGCCATGTATACCTTCCTCGGCCTTCACCTTGACGATCGACCGACCTGTCTGTCCCGGATCGCCCGCTAACCAACACCTTTTTTGCAGCCTTGCGGTTTATTTGCCGGGCCTCTGTTCGCCTGCGTTTTCTTGCGTGGAATAAAAACAAGATGAACCAACCCCAGACCTCCGTAGGCAATTGCCTCGACGTGCAGTCCTTCATCAACGCTCAACCTATCTCGCGCTATCAGTGGCGGGTAGTGATTCTGTGCTTTCTGATTGTTTTTCTCGACGGCCTCGACACCGCGGCCATGGGCTTCATCGCTCCGGCGCTCTCTCAGGACTGGGGCATTGATCGGGCCAGCCTGGGTCCGGTCATGAGTGCGGCGCTGATCGGCATGGTCTTCGGAGCTCTCGGCTCCGGTCCGTTGGCAGACCGTTTCGGCCGAAAAGTTGTGCTGGTAGGCGCGGTCGTGCTGTTCGGCGCGTTCAGCCTGGCATCGGCTTACAGCACCAACATCGATCAATTGCTGGTGCTGCGCTTTCTAACCGGCCTGGGGTTGGGCGCCGGTATGCCGAACGCCACTACCTTGCTGTCGGAATACACCCCGGAGCGTAAAAAGTCGTTGCTGGTGACCAGCATGTTCTGCGGCTTCAACCTGGGAATGGCCGGTGGCGGGTTTATCTCGGCCAAGTTGATACCGGCGTTCGGTTGGCACAGTCTGCTGCTGATCGGCGGGATCCTGCCGTTGATCCTGGCGGTGGTGCTGGTGTTCTGGTTGCCGGAGTCGGCACGTTATCTGGTGGTGCGCAATCGCGGCACGGACAAGGTGCGCAAGACCCTGGCCCCGATCGATCCGCACACCGTCGCCCAGGCGGCGAGTTTCAGTGTGCCGGAACAAAAAATCGTTAAAGCCCGCAACGTGCTGGCGGTGATTTTCTCCGGCACCTACAGCGCCGGGACGCTCTTGTTGTGGCTGACCTATTTCATGGGGCTGGTAATTGTTTACCTGCTGACCAGTTGGTTGCCGACGCTGATGCGCGACAGCGGCGCGAGCATGGAGCAGGCGGCGTTTATCGGGGCGTTGTTCCAGTTCGGCGGCGTATTGAGCGCGGTTGGGGTGGGTTGGGCGATGGATCGGTTCAATCCGCACAAGGTCATCGGCATTTTCTACTTGATGGCCGGGATATTCGCCTACGCGGTAGGGCAGAGTCTGGGCAACATTACCTTGCTTGCCACGTTGGTGCTGGTGGCCGGCATGTGCGTCAACGGCGCGCAATCGGCGATGCCGTCGCTGGCGGCGCGGTTCTATCCGACCCAAGGCCGGGCCACCGGTGTCTCGTGGATGCTGGGTATCGGCCGGTTCGGCGCGATCCTCGGCGCCTGGATGGGCGCGACATTGTTGGGCCTGGGCTGGAACTTCGAACAGGTCCTGACCGCCCTGGTCATTCCAGCGGCCCTGGCGACTGCGGCGGTGGTGATCAAGGGCATGGTCAGTCATGCGGATGCGACGTGAGGCAATGATCTGAACCTTGCGGCAGACCGGTGGGAGCGAGCCTGCTCGCGATAGCGGTGGGTCAACTTGCATAAGTGTTGACTGACCCACCTCAATCGCGAGCAGAGCTCGCTCCCACAGGATCAGGGTGTCTGGGAAATCGATAGCCAAACAACAATCTGTTCGATAAACGAACACTCAGTCGATTATCGGATTGTTTGGCTGTCACCCCGAGCTTAATCTTCAGTCACTCCGGCGCTTAACCTCGCGCCTTTTTCTTCATCTTGGTCTACTGAAAAACGGGAGCCTGCCCCATGGCTGAAATCCTTTCGCTGCACGACGCAGTGAAGCAATTCGTCAATGACGGCGATACCGTCGCGCTCGAAGGCTTCACTCACCTGATTCCGACGGCGGCGGGTCATGAAATCATTCGCCAGGGCAAGAAAGACCTGACCCTGGTGCGGATGACGCCCGACCTGATCTACGACCAGTTGATCGGCGCCGGTTGTGCTCGCAAGCTGATTTTCTCCTGGGGCGGCAATCCTGGGGTGGGCTCCCTGCACCGGCTGCGCGATGCCGTGGAAAAACAATGGCCGCAGCCGCTGGAGATCGAAGAGCACAGCCACGCCGACCTGGCCAATGCCTACGTCGCCGGGGCCTCGGGCCTGCCATTCGCGGTGCTGCGGGCCTACGCCGGCTCCGACCTGCCAAAGGTCAATCCGTTGATCAAAACCGTGACCTGCCCCTTCACCGGGGAAGTGCTGGCCGCCGTGCCATCCGTGCGCCCGGACATTACAGTGATCCACGCTCAAAAAGCCGACCGCAAGGGCAACGTCCTGTTGTGGGGCATTCTCGGCGTGCAGAAAGAAGCCGCCCTGGCCGCCAAGCGCTGCATCGTCACCGTGGAAGAAATCGTCGATGACCTCAACGCACCGATGAACGCCTGCGTGCTGCCGACCTGGGCGCTGAGCGCGGTGTGCCATGTACCGGGCGGCGCTCATCCTTCCTACGCGCACGGCTACACCGAACGTGACAACCGTTTCTATCAGGCGTGGGATCCGATCGCCCGGGACCGTGAGACCTTTACCGCATGGATCAATGAATACATCCACGCTACGAAAGATTTCAGTGAATTCCAGGCCCGACTGGCTGCCACTTCGCAGGTGAAATAATGACGTACTCCACCAATGAAATGATGACCGTCGCCGCAGCCCGTCGATTGCAGAACAACGCTGTGTGCTTCGTGGGCATCGGCCTGCCATCGAAGGCAGCCAACCTGGCGCGGCTGACCTCGTCGCCGGATGTCGTGCTGATCTACGAGTCCGGTCCGATCGGGGCCAAACCCAGCGTATTGCCACTGTCTATCGGTGATGGTGAGCTGGCTGAAACCGCGGACACTGTCGTACCCACCGGTGAGATTTTTCGCTACTGGTTGCAGGGTGGACGCATCGACGTCGGCTTTCTCGGTGCAGCTCAGGTCGACCGGTTCGGCAACATCAACACCACGGTGGTGGGCGACTACCATCAACCGAAAGTCCGCTTGCCGGGCGCCGGTGGTGCACCGGAAATCGCCGGTTCGGCCAAGAGCGTGCTGATCATCCTCAAGCAGTCGGCGCGCTCGTTCGTCGACAAGCTGGATTTCATCACCTCGGTCGGTCACGGTGAGGGCGGGGATTCGCGTAAACGCCTGGGCCTGCCGGGCGCAGGTCCGGTCGGTATCATCACCGACTTGTGCATCATGGAGCCGGAAGCCGGCAGCCATGAGTTCGTGGTCACTGCGCTGCACCCCGGCGTGACCCGCGAGCAAGTCGTTGCCGCCACCGGTTGGGCGATTCGTTTTGCCGACCAGGTGCAAACCACCGCCGAGCCGACCGAAACAGAGCTGCGTGCACTGCGCGACCTGGAAGCTCGCACTGCCGCGGCCCACGGCCAGGCACCGGGAGAAGCGTGATGCGCGACGTTTATATCTGTGATGCGATTCGAACCCCCATCGGTCGCTTCGGGGGCGGTTTGTCCGCGGTGCGCGCCGATGACCTGGCCGCCGTGCCGATCAAGGCGCTGATGGAACGCAACCCATCGGTGGACTGGACTGCCGTGGACGAAGTGTTTCTCGGTTGCGCCAACCAGGCCGGGGAAGACAACCGCAACGTGGCGCGCATGGCGCTGCTGCTGGCTGGCCTGCCGCAGAGCATTCCCGGCGTAACCCTCAACCGCCTCTGCGCCTCGGGCATGGACGCCGTCGGCACGGCGTTCCGCGCCATCGCCAGCGGCGAAATGGAATTGGCCATCGCCGGCGGCGTGGAGTCGATGTCCCGCGCACCGTTCGTGATGGGCAAGGCCGATGCCGCGTTCTCCCGCAACATGAAACTGGAAGACACCACCATCGGCTGGCGCTTCATCAACCCGTTGATGAAAGCCCAGTACGGTGTGGACGCGATGCCCCAGACCGCCGATAACGTGGCCGATGATTACGCGGTGTCCCGCGCTGACCAGGATGCTTTCGCCTTGCGCAGCCAGCAGCGCACGGCAGCAGCCCAGGCCGCAGGGTATTTCGCCGAGGAAATCGTCCCGGTGCGCGTAGCCCACAAGAAAGGCGAAACCGTGGTCGAGCAGGACGAGCATCCTCGCGCCGACACCACGCTGGAGACCTTGAGCAAACTCAAGCCGGTCAACGGTCCAGACAAAACCGTCACGGCCGGCAACGCCTCGGGCGTGAATGATGGCGCGGCGGCTATGATCCTGGCTTCGGCCGAAGCGGTGAAGAAACACGGGCTGACGCCTCGGGGTAAAGTGTTGGGCATGGCCAGTGCCGGCGTGGCTCCACGGGTGATGGGCATCGGCCCGGTGCCCGCGGTGCGCAAACTCACTGAGCGCCTGGGCCTGGCGGTCGCAGACTTTGATGTGATCGAACTCAACGAAGCCTTCGCCAGCCAGGGCCTGGCGGTGCTGCGCGATCTGGGTCTGGCGGACGACGCGCCGCAGGTGAACCCCAATGGCGGCGCCATCGCCCTCGGCCACCCGCTGGGTATGAGCGGAGCACGGCTGGTGCTGACGGCGCTGCATCATCTGGAAAAGACCGGCGGCAAGAAAGGCCTGGCGACCATGTGTGTCGGCGTCGGCCAGGGTCTGGCGTTGGCAATCGAACGCGTCTGACACGTCGTTCCACTAATAAGAAACCGAGGAATGCTTCATGACTGACAAGCCTGGTTATCGTCGCCCCCAAGCGGGCACCCAACCGGAGTACCTGCACCCGCCGTACCAGTCCACCAACCTGCGCTCGCCTTCAAAGCCGTTGGTGTACCTGCCTCATTCGCTGTCGGAAATTACCGGTCCGACCGTAGGTGCCGATCGCCTGCAGGAGAAGAACAACGACCTGACTGCCCAGCATGCCGGCGAGCCACTGGGGGAGCGAATCATCATTCACGGGCGCGTGCTGGATGAGCATGGCCAACCCGTGCCTGGCATCCTGGTGGAGATCTGGCAGGCCAACGCCGCCGGTCGTTACAACCATGACCGCGACCTGCACGACGCACCGCTGGACCCGAACTTCACCGGCACTGGTCGCACCGTCACCGACGCCGATGGCTGGTACCAGTTCCAGACTATCAAGCCCGGCGCCTACCCGTGGGGCAACCATCACAATGCCTGGCGCCCGGCGCACATCCATTTCTCACTGTTCGGCCCGAGCATCCTGACGCGCCTGGTGACGCAGATGTATTTCCCCGGCGACCCGCTGCTGGCCTACGATCCGATCTACAACTGCGTGCCGGACACCAGTGCCAAGGAACGTCTGATCGCCCGTTTCGACCTGGAAAAAACCATTCCTCACTACGCCCTCGGTTATCGCTGGGACATCGTATTACGCGGCCGCGATGCCACGCCGATGGAGAAATAAGATGACGCTCACTGCCACCACCTCCCACACCGTTGGTCCTTACTACCACATCGGCCTGACCTGGCTGAACCGCGAAGACCTGACCGTCGCCCAAACCCTAGGCCAGCGCGTGGCGATCACCGGGCAGGTGATCGACGGCAACGGCGAGTTCGTCAATGACGCGATGCTGGAAGTCTGGCAGGCCAACGCCGCCGGCAAATACGCACACCCGGAAGACGACCAGGACAAGCCCCTGGACCCGAATTTCGAAGGCTTTGGCCGGGTGCCGGTGGATGCCGAAGGGCGTTTTCGTTTCACCACCATCAAGCCGGGCTCCGTGCCGGGCCTTGGCGGCACGACCCAGGCGCCGCATCTTGTCGTGCTGGTGTTCGCCCGCGGTCTGGTCAAGCATTTGCTGACGCGAATCTACTTCGATGGCGAGCAGGCCAACGAAACCGACCCGCTGCTGGCCTGCGTGCCCGAGGAACGTCGCGCCACTATCGTGAGCAAGCCCGATGCTTCGGGCGTGTATCAGTGGAACGTGGTTTTGCAGGGGACGGATGCCGAGACGGTGTTCTTCGACTACTGATTGAAACCCGTGTGGCGAAGGCTCTTGGCCCAGCCCCGCAACAACGGTGGGGCGTGGGTTGTACAAAATACTGATGACCCTGTTCCACCCGAAGGCGTAGGGTTGGCCTGCGCGGGTGATGAATAGGATGTGCGACAACCCACGTATTTACGTTGCAGCTTTTGACCCAACCGCGTCAGGCCGGCAGACCTGCACACCCAAGGACTTTTTATGAGCGAACGACCGGGTAATCAGCTCTTTGATGCCTACTTCACCACCCGCCACATGCGCGAGGTGTTTTGTGATGCGGGCCGGGTGCAGGCCATGCTCGATGTCGAGGCGGCGCTGGCCCGGGCGGAAGCGAAGGTAGGCTTGATCCCTGTCAGTGCAGTGGCTCCGATCGAGAAGGCCTGTGACGCGCAGTTGTACGATTTTTCGGCGTTGAGCGAGGCGATTGCCACGGCGGGTAATTCGGCGATTCCACTGGTCAAGGCCCTCGGCAAGCGCATTGCCGCGCAAGACGCCGAGGCTGAGCGCTACGTGCACCTGGGGGCTACCAGTCAGGACGTGATGGACAGTGGGTTGGTGCTGCAACTGCGCCAGGCATTGGGTTTGATTGAAGGCGAACTGGTGCAACTGGCCACGATTCTCGCCCGCCAAGCCGAACGCTACGCCGCCACGCCATTGGCCGGGCGCACTTGGTTGCAACACGCAACACCGGTGACCCTGGGCATGAAAATCGCCGGTTGGCTGGGAGCCATCACCCGTAGCCGCCAGCGCCTGAATGAGCTCAAGCCGCGCTTGCTGGTGTTGCAGTTCGGTGGTGCCTCCGGAACGCTTGCCGCACTGGGTGAGCAGGCCTTGCCCATCGCCGAAGCCCTGGCCGCCGAGCTGCAACTGAGCTTGCCGGAGCAGCCGTGGCACACCCAACGCGATCGCCTGGTTGAGTTCGGTTCGGTACTGGGGTTGATCGCCGGCAGCCTGGGCAAACTGGGCCGCGACATCAGCTTGTTGATGCAGACCGAGGCCGGTGAAGCGTTCGAACCCTCGGCGCCGGGCAAGGGCGGTTCGTCCACCATGCCGCACAAACGTAACCCGGTGGGCGCGGCGGTGCTGATCGGTGCGGCGACCCGAGTCCCTGGCCTGTTGTCGACGCTGTTCAGCGCCATGCCCCAGGAGCACGAACGCAGCCTGGGCCTGTGGCACGCCGAATGGGAAACCTTGCCGGAGATCTGCTGCCTGGTGTCCGGCGCCCTGCAACAGGCGCGGCTGCTGGCCGAAGGTCTGGAAGTGGACGCGGCGCGCATGGCTCGCAATCTGGAACTGACCCAAGGGCTGGTGCTGGCCGAGGCGGTGAGCATCGTCCTGGCCCAGCGGGTCGGGCGCGACACCGCGCATCATCTGTTGGAGCAATGTTGCAAACGCGCCGTGGCTGAACAACGTCATTTGCGGGACGTGTTGGGGGACGAGCCCCAAGTCACTGCGCAGTTGTCTGCCGCTGAGCTGGATCATTTGCTCGACCCCGCCCACTACCTCGGCCAAGCCCAGACCTGGGTCGCGCGCGCGGTGGCTGAACACCTTGCCTTGAACGCCTGAAAGGAGACTGTTGTGGGATTCGTCAAACTCGCCGAAGGCGAACTGAACTATTGCTTCGATGGGCCGCAAGATGCCCCGGTGCTGGTGCTCTCCAACTCCCTGGGCACCGACCTGCACATGTGGGACGAGCAGATCGCCGCCTTCAGTGAACACTTTCGCGTGCTGCGTTTCGACACGCGCGGGCACGGTCAATCATTGGTGACTGAAGGGCCGTACAGCATCGAACAACTGGGCCGCGACGTGCTGGCGATGCTCGATCAGCTGAACATCGACAAGGTGCATTTCTGTGGGTTGTCCATGGGCGGATTGATCGGCCAATGGCTGGGGATCAATGCCGGTGAGCGGCTGCACAAACTGGTGGTGTGCAACACCGCCGCCAAGATCGGCGACCCATCCGTATGGGACCCGCGGATCGAAACCGTACTGCGTGATGGCAAGGCGGCGATGGTCGCGCTGCGGGATGCCTCGATTGCTCGTTGGTTCACGCCGGACTTTGCCCAGGCTCATCCAGAGAAGGTCAGGAGAATCACCGACATGCTTGCTGCCACTTCGCCCCAGGGCTACGCGGCTAACTGCGCGGCGGTGCGCGATGCCGATTTCCGCGAGCAGTTGTCGTCGATTCGCGTGCCGCTGCTGGTGGTCGCCGGCACCGAAGATGCCGTGACCCCACCGTCGGGCGGGCACTTTATCCAGGAGCGGGTCAACGGCGCCGAATACGCCGAATTCCATGCCGCGCATCTGTCCAACGTCCAGGCCGGCGCTGCGTTCAGCGAATGGGTGCTGGCTTTCCTGCTGGATTCCAGTCGTTCTTGAGGGAGTATTCTGTGGACGAGAAACAACGTTACGACGAAGGCATGCAAGTACGCCGCGCGGTTCTGGGCGATGCCCACGTCGACCGCAGCCTGAATGCCTTGACCGAGTTCAACAGCGAATTCCAGGAGATGATCACCCGTCATGCCTGGGGCGACATATGGACCCGCCCGGGCCTGCCGCGCCACACCCGCAGCCTGATCACCATCGCCATGCTGATCGGCATGAACCGCAGCGAAGAACTCAAACTGCACTTGCGCGCTGCTGCCAATAATGGTGTGAGCCGCAGCGAGATCAAGGAAGTGATCATGCAGAGTGCTATCTATTGCGGCATCCCCGCGGCCAACGCCACCTTCCACCTGGCCGAGTCGGTGTGGGATGAACTGGGCGTCGAGTCCCGGACTTAAGCATCACCCCAACCCTGTGGGAGCGAGCTTGCTCGCGAAAGCGGTGGGTCAGCTTGCATCGATGTTGAATGTGATGACGCCATCGCGAGCAGGCTCGCTCCCACACTGGATCTTCAGTGATCACAAAATTTTTTGCTCGACACTGATCCCCCTGTGGGAGCGAGCTTGCTCGCGAAAGCGGTGGGTCAGCTTGCATCGATGTTGAATGTGATGACGCCATCGCGAGCTGGCTCGCTCCCACACTGGATCTACAGTGATCACAAAAGTTATTGCACGACACTGATCCCCCTGTGGGAGCGAGCTTGCTCGCGATAGCGGTGGGTCAGCTTGCATCGCTGTTGAATGTGATGACGCCATCGCGAGCTGGCTCGCTCCCACACTGGATCTACAGTGATCACAAAAGTTATTGCACGACACTGATCCCCCTGTGGGAGCGAGCTTGCTCGCGAAAGCGGTGGGTCAGTTTGCATCGATGGTGAATGTGATGACGCCATCGCGAGCAGGCTCGCTCCCACAAAGGGATCAGTGTCGAGCAAAATATTGTGTGATCACTGGAGCTCCAGTGTGGGAGCGAGCCTGCTCGCGATGGCGTCAGCACATTCACCATCGATGCAAGCTGACCCACCGATTTCGCGAGCAGGCTCGCACCCACAAAGGGATCAGTGTCGAGCAAAATATTGTGTGATCACTGGAGCTCCAGTGTGGGAGCGAGCCTGCTCGCGAAATCGGTGGGTCAGCTTGCATCGATGGTGAATGTGCTGACGCCATCGCGAGCAGGCTCGCTCCCACACTGGATCTTCAGTGAACACAAATTTTATGCTCGACACTGATCCCTTTGTGGGAGCGAGCCTGCTCGCGAAAACGGTGGG
>NZ_JAKUDH010000022.1:0-510 GCF_031570495.1 Pseudomonas sp. JL2 | reverse complement strand
CGCCATCGCGAGCAGGCTCGCTCCCACACTGGATCTTCAGTGAGCACAAATTTTATGCTCGACACTGATCCCCCTGTGGGGGCTTGCTCGCGAAAGCGGTGGGTCAGCTTGCATCGATGTTGAATGTGATGACGCCATCGCGAGCAGGCGCGCTCCCACACTGGATCTTCAGGGAGCACAAATTTTATGCTCGTCACTGATCGCGCTGTGGGGGCTTGCTCGCGAAAGCGGTGGGTCAGCTTGCATCGATGTTGTATGTGATGACGCCATCGCGAGCAGGCGCGCTCCCACACTGGATCTTCAGGGAGCACAAATTTTATGCTCGTCACTGATCGCGCTGTGGGGGCTTGCTCGCGAAAGCGGTGGGTCAGCTTGCATCGATGTTGTATGTGATGACGCCATCGCGAGCAGGCGCGCTCCCACACTGGATCTTCAGTGAGCACAAATTTTATGCTCAACGCTGATCCCTTTGTGGGAGCGAGCCTGCTCGCGAAAGCGGTGGGTCAGCTT
>NZ_JAKUDH010000021.1:0-112142 GCF_031570495.1 Pseudomonas sp. JL2 | reverse complement strand
GGTGTCCAGAATTACTTGACCAGTTCAGGCTCGCTCCCACATTGGATCTCGGTTGTACACCACGTGTGGCCGCTGAGATCTACTGTGGGAGCGAGCCTGCTCGCGATGCGGGTGCCTCATCACCTCTATTTACGCAACAACCGCAACCCATTGAACACCACCAGCAAACTCACCCCCATGTCGGCAAACACCGCCATCCACATGGTGGCAACCCCGGCAAAGGTGAATCCCAGAAAGATCGCCTTGATGACCAGCGCCAAAGCGATGTTCTGTTTCAGGATGCTCGAAGTCTGCCGCGACAGGCGGATGAACGCCGGGATCTTGCGCAAGTCATCGTCCATCAGGGCGACATCGGCGGTCTCAATGGCGGTGTCGGTGCCCGCCGCCGCCATGGCGAAGCCGATTTCCGAGCGCGCCAGGGCAGGGGCGTCGTTGATGCCGTCGCCCACCATGCCGACCCGGTGACCCAAGGCATACAGGTCCTCGATGGCTTGCAGTTTGTCGCCTGGCAACAGATCGCCTCGGGCCTGATCCATGCCCACCTGTGCGGCAATCGCCTCGGCGGTATGAGCGTTGTCGCCGGTGAGCATCAGGGTCTTGATACCCAGCTCATGCAGTTGCTGGATGGCTTCGCGGCTGGAGTCCTTCACCGTGTCGGCGACGGCAAACAGCGCCAAGGGGCCTGAGTGGTCGAGCAACAGCACCACGGACTTGCCTTGTTTTTCCAGGGCGAAGAGCTTCTCTTCCAGCTCGGCAGAGCACAGGCCCAGGTCTTCCACCAGACGGTGATTGCCCAAATGATAGGTCTGGCCGTTGATATCGCCGCGCACCCCGCGTCCCGGCAGCGCTGCAAAGTTATCCACAGCGTGCGGCGCCAGCTGTTTATCCACAGCTGCGTTGGCGATTGCGTGGGAGACCGGATGGTCGGAACGGGCGGCAAGACTGGCGGCCAAAGCGGGTGCCGTCGCTTCCACTGTCGGGTCGAGTGGAACGTAGTCGGTCTGCACCGGCTTGCCATGGGTGATCGTACCGGTCTTGTCCAGGGCCAGATAGTCGAGCTTGTGGCCGCCCTCCAGATACACGCCGCCCTTGATCAGAATGCCTTTGCGCGCCGCTGCGGCGAGGCCGCTGACAATAGTCACCGGGGTGGAAATCACCAGCGCACACGGGCAGGCCACCACCAGTAACACCAGCGCCCGGTAGATCCAGTCGAACCAGGTCGCCCCCATGAACAGCGGCGGGATCACCGCCACTGCCAACGCCAGGGCGAACACCGCCGGGGTGTAGATTTTCGAGAACTGATCGACGAAGCGCTGGGTCGGGGCGCGGGAGCCCTGGGCCTGTTCCACGGCGTGGATGATTCGCGCCAGGGTGGAGTGGTCGGCTGCGGCGGTCACGGTGTACTCCAGTTCGCCGGCCTGGTTGATGGTGCCGGCGAAAACCTTGTCGCCCACGGTTTTTTCCACCGGCAGGCTCTCGCCGGTAATGGGCGCCTGGTCGATGGTAGAGCGACCGGCGACGATGTCCCCGTCCAGACCCACCCGTTCGCCTGGACGAACCCGCACCCGTGCACCGAGGTTGATGGCCTTGACCGCTTGCACCTGCCAGGTGCCATCGGCCTGTTGCACGGTGGCCTGTTCCGGGGCCATCTGCATCAGGCCGCTGATGGCGTTGCGTGCCCGGTCCAGGGACTTGGCCTCGATCAATTCAGCCACCGTGAACAAGAACATCACCATCGCCGCTTCCGGCCATTGGCCGATCAGCACCGCACCGGTCACCGCGATGCTCATCAGTGCGTTGATGTTCAGGTTGCGGTTTTTCAGAGCGATCCAGCCCTTCTTGTAGGTACCGAGACCGCCGCTGAGGATCGACACCAACGCCATTAGCGCGACCACCCACTCCGGCGCGGCGCTGGTGAAGTGGATCACCTCGGCACCCAGTGCGGTGACACCCGACAGCGCCAGCGGCCACCAGGGCTTGGCCGGGGCGGGCAATTCGCTGGTTTCTTTTTCCTGGCCCGGGGCCAACGGCTCGGCCTGCATGCCCAGGGACTGGATCGCATCAATGATCGGCGAGTCGTTGGGCAAGTCGTGAGTGACGCCCAGCACGCGATTGATCAGGTTGAATTCCAGTTGTTGCACGCCTGCAAGTTTGCCGAGCTTGTTCTGGATCAGCGTCTGTTCGGTGGGGCAGTCCATGGCCTGGATGCGAAAACTGCTCAGCCGAGCGCCGTCCGTCGGGGCCTTGCCGAGCTTGACCACCGACGGTGCCGCTTTGGCTGAGCAGCAGGAATGCCCGTGGTCATGGCCGTGATCGGGCTTGTGGGTATGAATGGAATCGCTCATCGGGTTACGTCCGTGAAAAGTGCCTGTTGCACAGTAAAGACCCTGTAGCCACTATAGGGTCAAGCACCTGTTTTGGAGGTAACGCCATGAAGATCGGCGAACTGGCAAAAATCACCGACTGCCAGGTCGAAACCATTCGCTACTACGAGCGCGAAGGCTTGTTGCCGGAGCCGGCCCGCAGCGATGGTAATTATCGGGTCTACACCCAGGCTCATGCCGAGCGGCTGACGTTCATCCGCAACTGCCGCACCCTGGACATGACCCTGGAAGAAATCCGCAGCCTCCTGGCCCTGCGCGACAGCCCTCAGGATCAGTGCGAAAACGTCAACGCGCTGATCGACGAACACATCCACCACGTCAAGGCGCGCATCGACGGTCTGCTGGCCTTGCAGACACAACTGATCGACCTGCGCCATCGTTGTGGCGAAGGGCCGGACCTGGATCAATGCGGGATTTTGCAGCGCCTGGAAGTGAGTGGCGCGGTGGCGCCGGAGGTGGAGCATTCACATGTGGGCAGGAGTCATGGGCATTGAGTCCTTGCCGTCAATCTCCAACACACTGAGCTCTGTGTGGGAGCGAGCTTGCTCGCGATAGCGGCTTAACAGTCAACATCTATGTTGAATGTAATGGCCTCATCGCGAGCAAGCTCGCTCCCACAGGGGGAGAGGTGGTGTGGCTTAGACCGCCATCGGCGCCGTCATCGGCGCGTGGTGCTGGTAGCCCTCGAGGGAGAAGTCGCTCGGCTCTACTAGCTCCAGCCACTCAGGCTGGTACACACCGGTCTTGGCGAACTCCGGCACGCGCTCGGAAATCACCAGTTTGGGCATCGGGAACGGCTCGCGCTTGAGCTGTTCGTTGAGCATGTCCAGGTGGTTTTCGTAGACGTGGGCGTCGCCGATGAAATAGGTGAACCAGCGTGGCGTGTAGCCGGTCAGGCGACCGATCAGGCTCAGCAGCGCGGCGCCTTCGGTGAGGTTGAACGGTGTGCCCAATAGCTTCACCCCCCACCTTTACCGCACATTACGCTGACTTGTAATGCCTTCCAAGCAACTTTGTATATGTGCATTATAGCGTTTGCACATTACCTGTGCAACCCCCGACACTGGATAAACCATCAGTTTTTTAAAGTCCCGCCCGCAGCCCCCTTTCTCCTGAAGGCCCGAAATACGTGGCCTGTAGCCAAGAAATTGACTCATTCTGGCAATGTGCTATCCATGGTGTCGGGGGAATCAATCGCCCTAGGAACAACTTCAGCACTTCCGCAGCCGCTATGACGCAAACAGCAGGGAGAATTGATGCGCCTAGATCAGATGCCATACCACTCAAGGCCCACCCTGGCCGTGCTTCCATTCCGACAATTCGGGATCGGATGGACGTGGCAACTGCGGGCACTCAAGCTTTTTCCCGAGTCCCAACTGTCCTGGAAGCGTTACTTCTACGATAACGGCAGTGGCCATGCGAGGGCGGCTGTTTTCACCTCCTACGAGGAGGCCATGGAAGCTGCAGACGAATTCAACAGCCGCACCAATGAACTGGTGGCTCAGGCGGTACCGGATCCTGTGCTTCAAAACTCAACCACCCTGAAAGTCGAGAAAGCACTGACGGCGGCGCGCCGCATCCAGGGAGAAGAGGAGCTCATGGAGCGCGAGGCAATCAAGCGGAACGCCCATCTGCCCCGGCTCTCCGCGCAAGAGCTGAAATTGCACAATACGATGGAGAGCTTGCGGCAACCGCTCCACGAGGAACTTAAGCGTGCGCCTTATCTAGAAATAGTTGCCTTGCCGAGATTCAACACGTGCCTTCGCCGTGTCGATGATCAGACATGGGAGCAGATCGGAGCCCTGCCTCCCAAACGCTCGCAGATCTGTCTGCGCGAAGTGACAGCCAAAGGGTTTGGTCTTTCGGGAGCCGACCACTGGGGAAGAACCAAAGCGCAGATACGCGCACTTTTACTCCCCCGAGCGAACCAGCTGCTGCAATTAGCAAGCGTCAAGCAAATGCTCGCAGAGGCGAGGATGCGCGGCCAGAGGGTACTGGTCTGTGGCGGCTTCGTGTTCTGGTATGAGGACGACGGGGTGCCACGGTGGGTGCTGAAAAACACGGGTGGCGAGTCCAGCAGCGAAGAGGGGAACACTTTGTGGCACGAGGGCACGATCCTATCCAAGAACCATGGCCGCATCGTCGTGCTCCCCTATATCAAGGAGAACGGAGAAAAGGTTCAAGGGCACACGAAGAATGCACCGCACGATGGTAAGGCGCTGCCCCGGCACCCTGACCAGTATGTCACCCTCCCTTTTGAGATCCTGGATGGTGACCTCATGATCGGACTGTTTGGTGAACTCCATTATGAGTAACCCACAGACTAATCGGACATACGCGCACCCCATATCCGAAAAACAACGCATTAAGGCTTCTATTGAGTGGCCAAGTGCTATCGTACCAATCTCGACCTGCCGTCTCACTGGGAGCATGACGTCGGCCAGTGGCAGTGGGCAAAACCGACATGTTCCGTATGTCGACGCTCGCTGATTGCCGGGGCCTGTGACTCGCCATGCCTTCAGCATTACGGCGAAACCGGTTTTCACACCATGCAAGGAGTGCAAGATGCAGTACGTGGCTTGTTTACGAGTTGGTCAGAATGACGTTAAGGCGCTGATAAATCTGGAAGACCACAGGCGGGAAGTCGTGGCTCCGCTGTTGGACATGCGAGGTGACGACGACAGACACCTTCAAACATTCCTAGCGAGTTGGACTGAGCATCCTTTTTTCCTAGACGCTTCAAGAATAACGAAGGACGTTGGTGAAGAATTCATTACTACCAATGACCTGCACAATCCTCATGGCGCGTTTGAGAACAAACGGCGCTTCTTCTCCGATGTGGCAGGCATCAACCAGAACGTTATACCGGTGGTCTCCTGGGTTGATGACGACCCTCAACGAGCAGTCATCCAAAGTGCTCTCGCTCTTCAGGGCGATTTCCCACATATAGCCATCAGGGTTACCTGTCCGGAAAACCCCACCGCGACTTCGTGGAACAGATTGCTATCAATCCTGGATGCTCTTGACAGCCCGGACACTGCGACGGTGATTTTGGACTTCGGCGCCACAACTCCGGCCAATACTGCCTCAGGGTCGGATTTCAATGTATCCCTGCGCCAACTCAACAGCTATCAGATACGGAATCTGGTTCTGATGAGCACCTCCTTTCCTATCGATAAGCCAGCCTCAAATACCTCCCGTTCCTCCGCCTGTTACGACGTTGCATGGCAAGGAAGGGTCGACACCACCGGCATAGAGTCAGATATCGTCTACGGGGATTATGCGGCCACCAACCCAACCGCCTCAATGGAATACATACGAGGCATGCCTGTACTTCCTTTCGCCTGCTATTACACCCCAACGGAATGGTGGCAGCGACGCAAAGGCTCGGATAAGGAATTTGTGCGATACATTGAAATCGCCCAAGAGATCAGAGGCTTACCGGGTTATCACGGCGACGACTTCTGCTGGGCCACTCGTGAGTACAGCAGAATTGTCGCCACATCTACCGGCTACGGGAACAACGGAACATGGAATGGATACAGGATCAATCAGCATATCTGCGCCATGATCCAGTCCATCGTAGATACTGACGGCTTCGATGACCTCGACGCCGATGACTTACTCTAACGATAACGTTGTTTCAGGCTGACCAATACATGTGACCTGATCACATTCATGGGAAGGGCGTCGCTGAGCTGGCGGCGCACTTCTTTTATGAGGTCGCGACTTTTCGTTGGCACCCCATGCTGGTTAGCGAGTGCATCCAACTCACTACGCCACAAAAATCCCGTAAGGTGGAATTTATCCTGGAGCTTGTTGGGCTTCGCCTTTCGAATCATCGCCATGCCGGAATAGTCATCGACGACGAGTACGCCAACATGCGGCAGACATGACTCAAGAGCCTTCACCAAGTGCTTTGAATGGCAGCATAGCCAGACTTCGTCAAAGCACGCCATATAGGCCTGCTGCTGGCCCTCCCAGCGAGTCAACGTGTCAGCATGGGACTTGATTTCGAAAGCGGTCAGCTTGCCGTTGGCATGAACGAGATCGGCGCGTCTGGCCTTATCGATGAAGCACAGCTCCTCGATGAAGACGTCACTCTCTTCATGGGACATCGCTTTCGCGACCCACTGCTTGAGGATTGGGCGGATTTCGGTAGGATTCAACATGCGCGGATTATAGACAGACAGTTGAGGCTTCTCACGCTAAAAAAGCGCCCAGTCGTCGATCACCAAGGGCTCGCATGTGTGTGATACCTGTCCGGCAAGGGGTGGAGATGATGACGCAAGGCCAGGCGTGAGCCTGGTCATTCCTGGTTTGATCAGCTTGCCTCTGGCCGATCTCCCTGGCCGACCTCAGACCCTAACGGTGGTCGATTCGCAAGGCAGGCGACGTCCGCGCATTCGCGGTGAGCGGACGATGGTGTGTCGCACTAATGGAGTCCTCCGGGCTTAGGGTCTCGACTTGAGAGGCCCCGTTTCACAGCCGCCCAACCCACATCACCAGCGATGATATGATATTGAAGCGCCATTTAAACCCATAGCCAAGTCATCCTATCGGCCAACCACCGGCGCTCAACGCAATGCACGCCGGCTAAGCTCGCGCTGAAACCGCAGTGGAAGCAACCATGTACAACCCGACGCCGTTCAACCTACTCAGCTCGCTGGATTCCATTTCAGCTGCCAGGCTGTCCTCCTACAGACGTTTTTTCATCCCGGCGTCCGACTCAGAACTGTACGGCCTGTATTGCTGGAACGAGGTTCTATCCACGAATTTCATGCGCTTAACAGGCATCGTCGAAGTAGCGTTGAGAAATCGCTTCCACCTCGCTCTTAGCCAGTATGCGATGGCCCAGCATTCTTCCAGAATCATCGGCAGCGCTGATGCCAACAATTGGTACGAAGTATTGAGATTGAGCGGCAAAAGCTGGGAGAAGGTGCAGGCCGTCACTCACGACAGGTACTGGAACAAGGCTCAAAAGCGACACACCTACACCCCGAAACTCCACCCGGTCAGCCCCAATCAAGTGATTGCGAATATGACGTTCGGCTTCTGGGCACCACTGCTGGATCTCAACCTGTCTTGGGACACGATCATCCCGACGATCTTTCCTCACCATCGCTACGCGAGTAACGCTGGTCACTGGAACAACAAGACGAACGTAGGCACCGTCTACGCCCGCCTTGAGACCGTCAGGTCGCTGCGCAACCGGGTCGCCCATTTCGAGCCGCTGTGGAAAATCCCGGACATCAAAGAAGAGAAGAAAGAAGCCAAGGGGGTAACGGTCAATGTCGAGTATCCGGCGCCCACTACTGAGGTCGAAGTGCTGGCCAGACTGAACATGCTCTATCGCCGAATCACCCAGACGCTCCATTGGCTTTCGAGCGACAGAGCCAGTGACCATGTTCAGTCAGAATTTCATCAAAAGACCTTGTACCTGATGACCCAGGAGGCCTTGGACGGCTTCAAGCGCGGGTACACCCACTCGGACGTCAAGCTCAGCAGCATGACCAAATCCTGGGGCATGAAACTGGTACTCAAGGGTGGCAAACCAATCCAGATCTCGCACCAGCAAAAAGTGATTGGAAATTTCTATCCCACTCACTGAGGCCTCACAGGCGTGTGGCCGTCCTGCTTACTCACCGCCCCCCCCAGAACAACCGCACACAGAACAACCGCCAGGATCGAATCTGGGTGCTTGAACCGAGAATGGGGCGGCAGGGAGAAATGCACTGCAGGCGGTGGTTTGAAGCCAAAAGAGTGGAGCTTCACGCGTCAGCGCTGACGCAGCGGTAGCCTTGGCTTTTCTTGATAGCTGAGAAAGGAAAAGGCCACCCTTTAGGGGTGGCCTTTTCACGTACTTCATTGCCCTTGGATCTTCAGTGGTGCTCTTAACCTGCTGACGATTAAGCCCAAGCGCCTACACCCTCATAGTACACAACGTGTGAGTTGGGTGTCTATCCCTAGTGAGGGTTTTTGGCCTGGCAGCTTCCAAAAATGCATGGTAGTCGCCCAGGTCTCTGCAGCGCTAGGTTGGCCGGGTAGACGTGGCTCGACTAGGTCGCTGCCGCACCCATCGACGTAGGATATCTCGGTAGCGGGGCAGCCCTTCCTGCTGAACGCCCCTAGTCTTACCTGCGCTGGTTTCACGCTTGGCTAGGCCCCAATTAGAGATTGGAGGGGCAGCCAAATACGTCGTCGCCCTAGAAGACACCCCGCCCCACACTCAAAGTGTGACCAACCTTTACCGGGTCTCAAATGAACGAATCTTCGCCAGCGCACGGCTGATTGGAGCGTTTTCCACGCCTGCCGGCACAAAGATATCGTCCTCAGGCTGAATTGCCGAAATCTCCTGGTCGTTTTCATCGATCTCCCAGGCATGAATGACAATTACGCCAGAAGTTATTAGATGGCTAACAAGCTTCCCTTTCGTGTTCACCGTAGCAATATGACACTTCTTGTGCACTTCGTAATCTTTCAAAAATCTTTCAATATTCTCAGAAGAGTTCGGGGTCATAGTATGAAGCCTAGAGAGTGCCGTTTGGATCCTCGAAGACCCATCATCAGAACGATCAAGATTACTTGTGACGGCCACGCGATAATGCGCTGGGTTCTGCCTGCTAATGCCTCGTATCAATGCGATGCGCAGTGCATTATTGGGATCTTTATCCCCGATGGTTTTCGCGATATTTTCGAATATCTTATGCCCAACAGCGGCATTCTCGAAGCCGAACATCAACACTGGAATTTCGCCTTCGCATGTTTGAAAGCCCAGCCCCTTCCAGCCGGCTTGATTCCACAGGCTCTCTTGGATGAGAGAAACAACTTTTAGCTCTCGATGCTTCATTGTTGAAAACTGAAACGGATGTTTTGGACGCTCTTCAGGCACATCAGACTTAGGCCGCCAATCCATGGGCTCTATATTGTGGTGCTCAAACCAAGTCACACGCCGTGTTGGCTTGTGCAATTCAAGGGTAGCTTCCTGATGAGACCCGATGCCAGGGACGGCATCACGCCCCATGAAATAGCTGTCCAATCCAATATTGCAGTTGAAGACGACTGCTCGTTCCAGGGCTTTGTCGTCTCGAAGCATCTCTTCGAATTTCGACCAGCCAATTTGAGGACAGATGGTGGACACAAAGTGAAGGCAGAATTCACTGTAAAATTGCCGGATCGTGCCTCGTTGTTCATCGGTCAAATTGGCGATGCTGAAAGGCGAGCAGAGGATTTCTGCAGAGGTTACCTGCGCAGCGGTGTCGAAGCTGTGCCGCAGTATGAAGTCGTCCTCATCTTCCAGCAGGACATCAATATTCACGGCGGGCACTGTAGCCGCTGCATGGTCTGCCATCATCGGTGCGCAGAAGCTCTCCAGTACAGCCAGCAATTGCTGCGCTAACTCAATGCATGGAGATTTCACCGGAAAAGACACAGACACCTTACAACCGAGGATATATGAGCTTATGGTCGTCCAGCGATCCAGATACAGGTCGAGTGGGGCCACCGGGGCTCCCATATCAATACTGCGCCACATGTTCATAAAGTTAAGATCAATTGGCTCATCCTCAGGCCCCGCTTTATCTTCATGACCTAAGCAAACTAATAGCGCATCTGCACTGAGCCCTAGATCCAGTTGATTCAATTTGTCCGGCAGCCAGGCGATTCTTTCAACGTCTGTAAAATTGGCGTTGAGAAATAGCTTACCAATCAGAACCTCATAATTCATTTTCTGATTTTCTGTCCACGGACTTTCATCCAGCGTTTGAGAGATCAGTTGAGCTAAGTGATACCAGGTCAAAGACTGGCCCACGCGACCTAGCTGACCTTCAATCCACATGAGTCGTTGGTAAATAGCAGCTTGCTTAGCACTGCTTCGCTGTTCCTTCAGTGCGTCAGTGGTTACCACGTAGGCTGCCATCAACGCTGCTCCTCGCGCAGCCCAAAGCAGGCCCTGCTTGTCGTATGCATGCGACAACATATACAGGGCAGCGAAGACTTCTGCCTTGCTTTCACTGCTATACAGCCCATACAGGGATAATCCGAAGCACTTGATCGCCCTGTAGTAGTCCTTTTTATCGCTACTCAGCGCTCCTCGCCTCAGGTACTTATCTGCCTTAATCCGGCTGTTTTCCCGCGCACCGGCATCATCAATGAGCTTATCCATGAGATCTTCGTAGGCCTTGAGATCTCCGAAGGCCACATCGAGTGCTTCGAGCAAATTGACGAAACGAGCCATAGGGTAGCCAATCAGCTTATGAGCACTATCAGCGATTTCGCTCAAAGACCGGAAGGTGTTGTTGGCTTGCTCCTCATTTTCCGCAATCAGCAGATCTAGAAGCGCCAAAGAGGTCTTGGCTTGCAATGCCCCGCTGACCATATCCGCGTTAGCGGCTATCGAGTTCAATCTCTCTCTAATAGTGGTTTCTAGGGAGTCCACATCGAGCGTGCACTTACCGTCTCGATGACTAGTGACCATCAAATTGAACAACGTTACGACTTTCTCCCACACCTCCACGTTTTCGGTCTCTTGAGCCACGCCGAGTGCTTTCTCAAACGTTTCCTCAAAGAGTTCCGCATTTTCCAGCCACCAGTACGCGGCCCAGGTCAGTTGGTAAAGGGCATCGAAATGCTGCCTCTGGGTACCAAACTTTTTCGCCGTCCGCACAGCGATATTGAACTGATGCTCGACGGCAACCGCATCCCGTTCCAGCTCTTTGTAGATGATGGCGCGCTTGGTGTAGAGATCGACCTGAGAGAGCGTCAAATGACCAGGGTCTTCGATCTGCTCGATCTGGCGCTCGATCGCAGTTAGCTGGATTTGCTTGTCAGCATCGAACGGGCCAATCTGAATCTTGCTCTCAATATTGCCTGTGAGACCTAAGTAATCGATGGCAAGATGCTGATTCTTGGGTTGTAGCGTTTTATCAAGCAGCCAGGTTCGATCAAGGATAGTGACCTTGACGTCATACTTTTTGGAAAGCTCGTCTTGCAGCTCCGCTCTGGAGCTGTTCTTGATGAAACGGCTGGTGACACAGAAGATCTGGACGTAGCCACGCCCTGTCGACATGACGCTCTCGACGTCCTTCCTGCATTTTGCCCTCCAATCTTTCTGGGTGCTGACACCGAATGCCCATCGCTCGGACTCCGGGGTCTCGTTTAGCCCCCAGAAAAAGGCGATCTGGCTGGAAACAGGGTAGGTCTCGGTATCGGTTTTTCCGTCTCCACCCGCAGTCGGGCCAGTCTGAGCAACCAGGTTCGGACAAATTTCCCGTTCGCACAGTTTCCGTACGAAGATCTCGAACTCAAGCTCTTGGCTTCGATTATTCAGAGTCTCAAAATGGTACTCCAGCATGGAGCGGTCGATGGTCGACTCTTGTAACTTCACAGAATCTGAGAACTGTTCCGGACGCCTCGCTCGCAGGAAGTCTTGCGGCTTAGGGCCAGCGATCTTGCTAGCCGATTGTTCCTTTTCCATCATCCACTCCTGAAATGACCAATGGCATCGCCCGGCCACCACCGACACTTGGCCCTGGGTCAATAAAGGCTCGACGTCATCGTGTTGGTCTTTGGTTCACGACGCTGCGGGGCGCCCACGCAGACATGGCGGGCGGGCGATCGTTTGTATCAGCCACCGGCTCGAATCTGATGGCTTGCCAAATTTATGGGGCCGGCCTTTCGGACTGCCAGAAATTGCAGCTGAAGTTATTCAAGCCACCGCCGTAGGGACTAGGCCTCACCGCGAACACTTCTGGTACAGCATCCCCATCGCCGCCATCGCGGAAGAACTCTCTCATAGAAAAGAGCGCCTGGGCCTTCAAACGCTCCCATTCTCGGTACCGACTGTCTTCAAGTTCGCTCTCTACCTGAGCGGCGCTGGGTTTGCGCTTGGGCACTGGCAAGGTGTAGCTGGGCTGAGGAGAGAAGTCGTAGACGAATGTCAGATGCCCGTGCTTCCAGTCCGCAGACGGCGACTCTCGCCAGCGAAACGACACTTGCACCGATAGTCGCTTACTGAGATGGAAAGGCGGCCTAATCTGATCATCAATAAAGAACAACTCACCCTCTTTACGCTCAGTTTCGAGCCGCCCTTTCATCTGCTGCAAAGCGTGAATGAGGTCATTGCCGGCATACAGCGCATCTTGCCGAGTGCGTTCGCGCTTGGCATGGGCCCTGGCCTTGCTGTACTCGGCGATCGCTTGTTGAAACGCATTAAGCTTGGCACCCACGTAAGGGCCACAATCACTAAGCCCAAGGCCATGAATCGGCCCCATGCGCTCTTCATCCAGGCACTTGCGCACTGCTGCCCGAAGCACCGTCTCGTCGACGTCGCTGATTGCAGCTTGCTGATTACTGGGCAGGTTAATGTAGGTCATGACCAAAACTATCCTTGTGTAATGGGCCTTGCTACCGCCTTATCCAGGCCGACCCTGCCGGCAGGATGGCACCATATAGCATGACTGAAGGACGTGGCGAAGCCCATTTTTGAAAAGGTCGCCAGTAGCTCGCGCCATACGCCGTGCAGGTAGATGAGTATGACTGGCGCAGCTTTCTTCACGCCGGACGTAGGGCAGCGGAGCACCAGCAGTCGAGCTCAAAACTTGATTTCGTGAGAGGTCGGACGGGCCTGGTAGAGCACACATCTCAGAGCAACGTAGGCCTGAAGGCGCGTGTATAACGCCCAAGAACAAATGGTGGCGGCAAAGCTAGCCATCATAATGCCATGCCAGCTTTGCGGCTAGCAGGCTCTGGCGTTCGACCGAGTGGGATCCACGGGCCCTGGTCACCGTATCTGCAACCGGTGCAGGCCTTGCTTCGACTGCAGAAACCCACGTAGAAACTCGCGGCCACCTTCATCCAACATTCCCGTAAGGCTGCACTACCTCTGTAAGGAATCTGAATGCTGATCGAACTTGATTTAAACACCAACGACGCAGAAGCGCTTTTGCGCCACTGCAGTGAGCACCGGCCAAACTGCGGGGACTTTCGAGAAGACGCTCGCCTAAGCGAAGCAATGGAAACGCTTGCAATTGCGATCAAGGATGCCATGAACCCCATGGAGGCGAAGGAGGCCTTAGATCATCAACTGCTGGATGCGGCGATTAGGTTGTTCGGCGCTAAATCGACCGCTATTGAGTGGCTTTCGAAACCAATGCCAGCACTGGGCCTACAACGTCCGATAGATGTTCCCCTCGAAGAAGCGTTGTCGCTCATTGGGCGACTGGAGCATGGCTTCGGCGCGTGAGGAATCTTGTAAGAGCTGATCAGCCATTTCTAATCGCTAATTGAGAACTCCGGGATGTGAAAGATGCGAGCTTCTCGCTGCCTCCTAGGCCAGCCTACCTGAGCGTCCTGGAGGCCAGTACTAGCCAGGCCATCTCTGAAACCTGTAAACCAATTTTTTTACGTGTAAATGGCAAGGGTTTACAGTGTAAAAATATGGTTTACAGGTCGATTGTCGGAGGGTAAGTCAGGTTACTCGCCTTGCGCTCGGAAAGTCACGGCGACACACGCTTGCAGACGCCTGTTGTCTGACACGGGTGTAATTTCAGACGGACTGATCCCAGCAAAAAAGCCCTATTGGTTTGACGTCAAAGCGTAAGCAGCAGCCTGCGGCTGCAAAGGAAAGCGATTTCTCCTTGGCCCCCGGCCCACCCACTCCAACCTCAGCTTCACACCAGACCCTCAAACCGTGTGATCTAGAAGCCGTAAATATCAGACGTAAAAGCCAGTGGGATCCTGTGAGAAAAGCGGTGCCTGGGCCACTGCCGCTTTTATCTTGCTCTCAAATATAAGAACTCCGTCTCGCTTAAAAATTTTCAAGAGGGGGGGGTGAAAATAAAATGGACATTGCCGACGAACGGTAAATAAATTGCCTATTTGTCAATCTGAGTTTTCACTCAAAAAATCCTCGAAAACCTATAAAAAATGCTTTAAAACAGGCGAAAACGCTAACATTTATGAGTTTCGATTCACCAAATGCGAATTTTGATCGCCTACAACCGCGTCCAGTAGCAGATACATTGGCCATGTCGATCATTTGTAACCGTCCGGCCAACTCACCTTCCTATCCACAATTGCTGGGACAAAAATCAGCAATCCTCCCTGGGTCAATTTTCAATCGGCAGGATGGGTCAGTTTTCAATCAGCGCCAACAATCAAACATCTTGCCTAGCCAAAAGGGCCTTCAGATCGCTTGCATGCAGCTGCTCTTGATGCCTATTGATACCATTGGCGCTGATGCTATAGGATCAGATCAGGAGATGGCATTCCTCCTTTAACCGCCTTCGTGCTGATGATGCCTACGTGAACCCTGGACAGGGTGCGTAGGTGCGTCTCCCTGTCCTCCATTTTAGGACAGGCTATGATCTTATCCTCCGAGTTTCCTTTTTCTTTCGGCGCGAGCCGCTTACCAGTTAGTCCACTCAGGTCTGATGAGGTGGGCTCGCCATGCTGAAGTCTTTAATGGTCATCGCCGTTGGCGCTTCACTTGGAGCCTGGTTGCGCTGGATATTGGGCATGAAACTGAATGCTCTGTTTCCTACGATTCCCCCAGGTACTGTGGTCGCGAACATGGTTGGGGGCTACATCATCGGCCTGGCCATCGCCTTCTTGGCCGCTTCTCCTACCCTCAGTCCAGAGTGGCGTCTCCTGATCATCACGGGTTTCTGTGGTGGGCTTACCACCTTCTCTACATTTTCAGCCGAAACGGTTGCCTTGATTCAGGAAGGCAGACTGGTCTGGGCGCTTGGCTCAATTTCGTTGCACGTTGCAGGCTCGTTAGCGATGACCGCTGCGGGGCTTCTGTCCTACCAAATGATTGGTACTCGCTGAGGAGATAGAAATGAAAGGCTATATGGTCGTTTTCTTCACCCAACAAAACCGTCGTTATCAGGGAAAGATGCTAGGCGAATGGATCGTCGACGTGGCTAAAGAAATGGGGTTGCGAGGCGCCACGCTCTGCACCGGAATCGAAGGGTTTGGGCACACAGGAAAACTGCATTCATCGCACTTTTTTGAGCTGGCGGATCAACCCACGGAGATTCGCTTGGCCATCACGGAAGATGAGGCAGAACGATTGTTCAAACGATTGGACTCTGAGGAAATATCGGTGTTTTTCACGAAGACGCCAGTCGAGATGGGCACCCTTGGAAAAATGCCCTCCAGCTCAACACCCTCCACAACTTCGGAGCTATGAACATGAGCTACGCGGACATCCCAGCTGGCAACGCCATCCCCGATGACTTCTTCACCGTTATAGAGATTCCTGCAAACCACTCGCCGATCAAGTACGAGGTGGACAAGCCAAGTGGGCAGATCTTTGTCGACCGCTTCCTCAGCACACCGATGTTCTATCCAGCCAACTACGGATTTATCCCGAACACGCTGAGCGACGATGGTGATCCGCTGGACGTCCTGGTGGTTTGCCCTTATCCCGTCTCACCTGGTGTTGTCATCCGTAGTCGCCCGGTTGGTGTGATGTACATGACTGACGAAGCCGGAGCGGATGCCAAGGTGATCGCAGTGCCTCACGAGAAACTTAGCTCATTGTACACCGACGTGAATGAGTGCTCAGACCTACCTGCGTTACTCCTCGCACAGATCCAGCACTTCTTCGAAAACTACAAAGCATTGGAGCCGGGTAAGTGGGTGAAGATGGGGCGTTGGGGGAGCGCGGATGAGGCGCGGGAAGAGATTCGCAAGTCGGTAGCGGCGTATATCCCCAAATAGGCTTACTCCAGATTCAAATGCCACTGTCGTAGGATCGCGCTGAGGTGCGTGCATTTATGCTGGGCCTCAGTTGCTTCAATCATCAAATATCCGAGGAGCCACACACCTGTAAAGAAGGATCGATGCTCGCTCGCCTAGTGAGGCTATGTGCTTGGAGCGCGCTCCTGCGTTTCATGAGCGAGCCCGTGCCGGGGAACACACTGACGGCTGATTAAGGCTCGGTGTAAATCGTTACAGGCTATGTGCCCTGCCGTGCTGGTAAACCTCGGATGTTAAAATAATCGCTTTGGATCAAAGCGCAAGGACACTGATGACTCATAGTAGAGCTCCCGCAGAAACCCCTAGAGCAGCCGCGATTCTGGCTCGCTTCCTATCGTCGGAATCCGCTGGCGGTCTTGTACTGATGGGCGCAGCACTCGCGGCCCTAATCGTGGCGAACTCGCCTCTCTCGCAAGGTTATTTTGCCGCCTTGCACAGTGTCTGGTTGGGCATGTCTGTGGAGCATTGGGTCAATGATGGCCTCATGGCCATCTTCTTCCTGATGGTCGGCCTAGAGATCAAAAGAGAGGTTCTGGCAGGTGGGCTTTCCACTTGGGGCCAGCGCGCCCTGCCGGGGTTTGGTGCTTTAGGTGGCATGGTTGTGCCTGCGCTGATCTACATCGCAATCAACTGGGGTAATTCTGAGACTTTGAAGGGGTGGGCTATCCCAGCCGCTACCGACATCGCATTCGCCTTGGGCGTCTTGTCGTTGCTGGGGAAGCGAGTCCCTACGTCGCTGAAGGTCTTCCTCGCCGCCTTGGCGATCATTGACGACCTGGGTGCTGTAGTCATCATTGCCTTTTTCTACACCTCTGGTCTTTCCATGCCGATGTTGCTGGCATCGCTCGCAACCCTGGCCATTCTGATCGCAATGAATCGATTGGGCGTCAGACGATTGTTCCCGTATCTGCTGGTAGGTGGTGTGCTGTGGTTCTTCGTGCTGCAATCGGGAGTGCACGCCACCCTTGCAGGTGTCGCTGTAGCGCTGTGTGTTCCAATGGGTAAGCCTGAAGAAGAAGCCCGGTCTCCACTGCTGTTCCTAGAAGAAAAGCTGCATATGTGGGTAGCGTTCGCTGTGGTGCCGATTTTTGGCTTCGCCAATGCGGGTGTTTCATTGGCCGGTATTTCGATGGAAAACCTAGTCGATCCGGTTCCGCTGGGTGTAGCGCTCGGTCTGTTGGTGGGCAAGCAAGTTGGCATTTTCCTATTAGCTGCTCTGGCCATTCGTATGGGCTTGGCCAAACTGCCGGAAGGCAGCAATTGGGCACAGCTTTACGGCGTTGCGCTCTTGTGTGGCATCGGCTTCACCATGAGCCTGTTCATCGGAAACCTGGCGTTTGCTGGATCAGCTCACCTGATCGACGAAGTAAAAGTCGGTGTGTTGATCGGTTCGACCTTAGCTGCAATCGGTGGAGTCCTGATTTTGCGACGCAGCGCTGGGCCCGCCATTGTCGCCGCCACGGTCTCTAAATAAGCGTAAGCGAGCCGGCCACGGAGTTTCTCCCTGACAGAAATCCTGTGGCTGGAACATCGTCTCGCGAAGTGAGGTCATCGTGCTTTACGCCACAAGCTGCTGAGATAGCCCATCAAAGGCTGATTGGCGGCATCAACTCGGACACAACTTTTTTCAGCATGAACGTTTCGCGCTGAATTGACTGCCCCATCGATGACTCCTGACGCTGCATCACGGCTTCATTATGCGTTATGGCCTCATGCAGGTTGATCCAGACAGGCCGCATACCATTCGCGATTTCGTGGCTTTCCATTCTCACGGGCTCTAGCTGGGGCGCTACTTCGCATTGATAAAAATGCGAGGTCATGTGCATCAGATCGTACTGTGGCTTCCAGTAGGGCCGGTACTCCTCAATGTAACCGTAGTGCTGGAGCACCTGTATTTCACGGGCGCCAGTCTCTTCCTCAAGCTCACGCTTCAAGCCTGTGACAATGTCCTCGTCACCGTCAAGGCCGCCGCCAGGAAAGCTGAAGTCGTTATAGCGCTCGGTAAACAGCAACAGGATCTGCTCATGCCGCATCACGATGCCGCGTGCTGCATGTCGACGGAATACTCTGCCCTGCTTTGATGTGAGCTCGGGGTGAACAATTTCAGTTATGAGTTGCATGTGCTCTCGTTACGGCAAGATCAGTTAGTCATCGCCCAGGGTGGCCACGGCATTTCCGCAGTTCTGGAAATACTGTGGCCAGTGGCACTGGCTCAGCGAAGCAGCAATACGGGAAAAGTGGATGTTCGCAGCATCGTCGTGGTCGTGCTGCCTACCAGAAATTGCCTGATGCGTGAGTGCCCGTAACTGTCGGTTCTTCCCCGCTATTGCGGATCAATTCCAAGGTGTTGCGAGAGGTGCCGCATTCGGGGTTGTGGTAGATCGTGATCTGGCTCATATCGCTTCCTCGTGCTGACGTTAGATGGAGCGCTGGTTGACGCGCTTGGACAGGTCTTCGGCGGACTCTTTACGCTCGGAGTACCGATCAACCAGATAATCCTGGCGATCCCGCAACAGCAGGGTGAATTTCATCAACTCCTCCATCACGTCCACCAGTCGGTCGTAGTACGAGGACGGCTTCATACGGCCTGCTTCATCGAACTCGGTGAACGCCTTGGCCACGGAAGACTGGTTAGGGATGGTAAACATCCGCATCCATCGGCCAAGTACCCGTAGTTGGTTAACCACGTTGAAGGATTGAGAACCACCACAGACCTGCATCACAGCAAGGGTTTTGCCTTGGGTAGGTCGTACAGCGCCCATCGCCAGCGGAACCCAGTCAATTTGGGCTTTGAATACCGCACTCATGGAGCCGTGACGCTCAGGGGAGCACCACACCTGCCCCTCAGACCATTGCATCAGCTCGCGCAGCTCAGCGACCTTGGGATGTGTATCGGGAGCGTCATCCGGCAGCGGGAGACCTGACGGGTCAAAGATCTTGGTTTCGGCGCCAAACTCTTCCAACAAGCGCGCTGCTTCCTGAGTCACCAGCCGGCTGAAAGAGCGCTCTCGCGTCGATCCGTACAAAAGCAGAATTCGAGGCTTATGAAGCGAAGGCGTACGAGGTGCCAGTTGCTCCAACGAAGGAATGTCGATCAGGTCGGCGTGGACGTTCGGCAATGTGTCTTGCATATAAACTCCTACGGCGACGCCAGGTTGGGCACCGCCTCGGTTGATCTCTAAAGTGAACCGATGCGACTCAGTTCAGCTTTCAACTGTTCAGCGCTTATGGTCTTCAGTGGAAGCGCAAGAAATGCGCTCACGCGCTCGTGAATTTTCACGAGTGTGGCTTCAAACGCAGCGGTGATCTCGGCTTCCGACCCGCTAGCCTCAGACGGGTCAGCCAGCCCCCAATGCGCCTTCAAAGCTGGCCCAAAGAAGATTGGGCATGCCTCACCTGCAGCCCGGTCACAGACAGTGATCACGATGTCTGGAGGCGAGCCTTCAAAAGCATCCGAAGCCTTGCTGCTTAAGCCCGCCGTAGAGATACCCGCCGCCTCAAGCGTCTGCAGTGCCCTTTGATTCACCCGGCCACTGGGAAAGCTCCCCGAGCTGACCGCTTCTACGCCTTCAGGCGCCAGGTGATTGAACAGCGCCTCGGACAGGATGCTGCGGCAGCTGTTGTGGGTGCACATGAACAAGACTTTCATCAGAAGATTCCTTGATTCAGAAACTGAGGCGCAATGCCAGGGCAGACAAGGTGGCGACGAGGATAGGCAAGGTCAGCACGATCCCAGTCTTGAAGTAGTAACCCCAACTGATCTTGATGTCCTTCTTGGCCAGCACATGTAGCCACAACAGCGTGGCCAAACTGCCAATTGGGGTGATCTTCGGGCCTAGGTCGCAGCCAATGATGTTGGCGTACACCATCGCTTGCTGAACGACGCCATCCACTTCGGCGGCATGAATGGATAAGGCACCCACCAGAACCGTGGGCATGTTGTTCATGATCGACGACAGCAATGCCGTTAGCATCCCAGTACCCAGGGATGCCCCCCAGACGCCATAACCGGCGAATACGTTCAGAATCTGGGCGATGTGATCAGTCAGGCCCGCGTTCTTAAGGCCATAAACGACCAGATACATACCCAGGGAAAAAATCACCACTTGCCATGGAGCCTCCTTGAGCACCTTGCTTGTGTTGATGGCATGACCACGAGCCGCGATGACATAGAGGACGAATGCGCAGACCGTAGCAATGGCGCTGATTGGCACACCCAGCGGCTCAATGACAAAGAATCCGATCAGGAGTAGTGCCAGCACCCACCAGCCGGCTACGAAAGTGGCGCGGTCGTGAATTGCCTCGTCCGGGTTGTCCAGTTGGTCGAGGTCATAGGTCTTTGGTAAATCTTTGCGGAAAAACCACAGCAGCATGGCTAATGTCGCTGCCACGCTGACGATGTTTACCGGCACCATGATCGAAGCATATTCGTTGAAGCCGATATCGAAGTAGTCGGCAGAAACGATGTTGACCAGGTTGGAAACCACCAGCGGTAAGCTCGCCGTATCGGCGATAAAACCGGCTGCCATGACGAATGCCAACGTAGCAGCAGGAGAAAAACGCAACGCCAGCAACATCGCGATCACAATGGGTGTGAGGATTAACGCTGCTCCGTCATTGGCGAACAGTGCCGACACAGCTGCGCCCAGCAAGACGATGAACGCAAACAACTTACGAGTGCTTCCAGCACCCCACCGCGCTACATGCAACGCAGCCCACTTGAAAAAGCCTGCTTCATCAAGCAGCAGGCTAATGATGATGACTGCGATAAACGTCCCGGTGGCATTCCAGACAATGCGCCAAACCTCTGGTATGTCAGCCAGGGTAACGACGCCTGCCAGCAGCGCCACGATGGCACCCAACGTCGCGCTCCAACCTACCCCGAGCCCCTTGGGTTGCCAGATGACGAGCACGATAGTGGCGATAAAGATCAATACGGCAATCAGCATTTCAGTAATCCGGTTGGGGCGTGAATCAGCTGCACACGCCCTGATTGATAGGGCGGTCGTTCATACCGCACAGGCGTTTAGCCTCGGTTTCCAGCCAATGCTGATTGGCGTCTACGACTTCTTTCAAAACCGCAGTTACCCACGCAGGCAAGTCGGGGTTCAGGCGGTAGTACACCCACTGACCTTGCCGACGATCCATCAACAAACCAGCAGAACGCAGCAGGGCCAAATGACGAGAAATCTTCGGCTGGCTCAGGTCGAGTGCCGCCGTCAGCTCGCAGACACACAGCTCGCCTTCGCTCACGACAAGCAGGGAAATTTTGGCTCGGGTGTCATCCGCCAAGCACTTGAATAACGTGGTGGGGTTCATGGGTTCTGTCATAGATCCTCCAGGTGTTTGGTCTTGACCAAAACGAAGAGCTTGATGCGCTCATGGATGTCGTGGAGCGTGTGGCGAAATGCGCCGGGATCATCGCTCGTTACTGGGTCAGAAAAATCCCAGGCAATGACTTCACCTGCACTGGGCATTGATAGGCACTCGCTGGCGGACTTATCGCAAAGAGTGATGACGTAATCGAATCGATCAGCTTGAAACTCGCTGATGGACTTGCTTCGCAGGCCCGCTGTATCGACTCCAACTGCCTCCAATGCCTGAATCGTGCGCGGATCAATCTCAGACGGTTGGGATCTTGCGCTGAAGGCCTCGAAGCGCGGGTCGGTGTGCCGCAGTAACGCCTCTGCAAGCTGGGAGCGGACTGAGTTGGCAACGCACACGAAAAGAACTTTGATAGCAGGGGTCATGACTGGACTCGATGCATATGGAAAATCGAATATACGCTTTGGCAGATATTCGGTAAAGCGAATATGATGACCGCTGCTCAGGCTTGAGCCATAGCGGTCATGCAAAGCAAGGCATAGGGAATGACAGGGTGGAGACGGAGATGATGATCCAGACAATGCAAATAGCCGGAGGGCAATGGCAGCGCTTTCGCGACGCCTTGGAGTCTGCTGACCTTCCATCAGACGATGTGGATCTTCCGAACCGAACCTTTTTCGAATTCACGCGGGATGGTGAGACTGTTGGGTGGGGAGGGTTTGAAACGCATGGGGCAGATGGATTGCTGCGTTCCCTGGTCGTGGAGCCGGCATACAGATCGACAGGGGTTGGAGCTGAAATGCTTCGAGTCGTTGAAGCAATAGCTGCGAAGCAGGGAAACGCTCGATTTCATTTGCTGACAACAATTGCATCAGGCTTTTTTGAACAGCAGGGATACGCACTAACCAGCGAGACTCTGAGCCGCCTCTGATTGGGAATTGCACCTCACTTGACCAATCGTTTGCATTGCACTTGACCACCTGTTTGCATCGGACTTGACCAGCCAATTGCATTGGATCTGACCACTTGAAGCACGGCGTAAGCCGATCAGAACGAGTTCCATGATGGTCGACCTCAATTATCGATTTACGCTATCGTATATCGATAATTTCATCCATCCTTGTCAGAGATCAGGTATTGACCATGACTGAAATCACCAAGACTGACCGTAGCCCTTGGGCTGTTTTTTTGATCTTCCTCCGCTTGGGGTTCACCTCCTTCGGCGGCCCAATCGCACACCTGGGCTATTTCCGCGATGAGTTCGTGGTGCGTCGACAATGGTTGAGCGAGCGCAGCTATGCGGATCTTGTCGCCCTTTGCCAGTTCTTACCGGGGCCAGCCAGTAGCCAGGTCGGGATTGCGCTCGGGTTGTCTCGATCCGGCTACGCCGGGGCACTAGCCGCGTGGATGGGATTCACCTTGCCCTCCGCAATCGCCTTGATCCTCTTCGCACTCGGCATCGCCAGTTATGGTGATGCCATGCCTGCTGGCGTGCTGCACGGTCTGAAGGTGGTGGCCGTGGCGGTGGTCGCCCAGGCTGTCTGGGGCATGGCGCGCACTCTTTGTCCCGATGCGCCGCGTATTTCCATCATGGCAGCGGCGACCAGCTTCGTGCTGCTCGTACCAACTGCCTGGGGGCAAGTGAGAGTCATCATCCTTGCAGCCAACGTCGGCCTGCTGCTATTCAAACCACAGCAGGGCGAGGCCCATGATCCACTACCGATCAGCGTGCGGCGTCGCGTTGGCTTGTTCTGGCTGGCCCTGTTCTTTGCCCTGCTGCTTGGGCTGCCGTTGCTGACAGCTGTGTTCCCGAGCCAGACACTGGCGATGATGGATGCCTTCTACCGCGCCGGCTCGCTGGTATTCGGTGGCGGGCATGTGGTGCTGCCGCTGTTGCAAGCTGAGGTCGTACCAACAGGCTGGGTCGACAACGAAGCATTCCTCGCGGGCTATGGTGCGGCGCAGGCCGTGCCGGGGCCTCTATTCACCTTTGCAGCATTTCTCGGTGCCTCGATGAACCAAGCACCAACTGGCTGGCTTGGCGGGCTGATTTGCCTGCTGGCGATCTTTGCGCCGTCTTTCCTGCTGGTGGTGGGGGCCTTGCCATTCTGGGAGCACCTGCGCCGTAACCTGCGTACGCAGGCAGCACTGCTGGGCATCAATGCGGCCGTGGTCGGCCTGCTGCTTGCTGCTCTCTACCAGCCGGTATGGACGAGTGCGATTCATGGCCCGCNCAGCACTGCTGGGCATCAATGCGGCCGTGGTCGGCCTGCTGCTTGCTGCTCTCTACCAGCCGGTATGGACGAGTGCGATTCATGGCCCGCAAGACTTTGGCCTGGCCCTCGTGGCACTGGTGGCGTTGATGTTCTGGAAGCTGCCGCCGTGGATGGTCGTGCTGGGCAGCGGTGTCCTGGGCGGGCTGTTGAGCATTGCACTGTGAGATACATCGAGTGACCGACAAAGACCTCTACGGCGGGTTGATCCGCCTGCATATCCTGCACCACGCTGCCGAGGCTCCCATCTTCGGGCTGGCCGTCATCGAGGAGCTGAGCCACCACGGTTACAAGCTCAGCGCGGGCACGCTGTATCCGATGCTGCACGGTTTGGAGAAGAAGGGTTATCTGTGCTCGCACCATGAACGCACTGGGCGCCGCGAGCGACGCATGTATGAGATTACCGATGAAGGCCGAGCCGCGCTGGCAGATGCCAAGGTGAAGGTTAGGGAGTTGTTCGGCGAGTTAATCGAAGGACGCTGATGGTCTTAACCGGAGTGCCTGCGACCAGCTACTTGCTTTCATGACCGCACACTGACCGAAAGCAGTGGCCTATTAGCTACGTACGCTTTTGGCCGACTTCTGCCCGTCAAGGCGTACCCGTGCGCCGGTCAAATTCGATGCAAACAACTGGTCAAGTCGAGTGCAACAGGTGGTCAAGTCCATGCAATTACGCATCTGATCTCACAGACGGAGCAGTTCAGGGGGCTTTGCCCTGGCTCGGCTTGCTACATGTGCAAGGCGTTACCATTCGTCAATGGCTTATAGTCTGCCCACCCGATAGTCTGAAAAGCCAGATCGGAAAAATGTGGCAGTGAAGCTCAGCACACAAGACCACGAATCGCACAGTCTCTGGTGCGGCGGCCCTCACTCGATAGAACGCAACGACAGGCTAGATGGCATTAGGCTCGTATGCCGTGGTCAAGCCGTATAATCTCGTCATGGATAATTGTGAGTCCCATAGGTGTGCACAGCACCCTGCAGGGTGCCTGACGGCCTACACCTACTACAGATCTTACGAGCCATCGCTCCGCCTTCTTTCGGCTTCCAAACACTTCAAGTGCGATTGAGAAGACCTGCTCGTAACGCGTTTCAAAACAGCGATGCCTAGCACTCCAGCAGCCGATCGGGGAGCGAACGCATCGCCCGACAATCCTAAGCTCATTCATGCTTCACCCTCTGGTGATACTGGTCTGGTCGCCGCTCGTACTCTGTGCAGGGGGCATCCCGACAGGGCCACCTCGTGGCGCGGCCCTTTAGCTCAGACGCAACGCTTCCATCGAATTGAAGATCTGCTCCCAGCTACCTATCACTCAGCACTGATTGTGCAAAATGGGAAAGATTGGAAGCCCCGCCTCCATTCCTGCGCAACAGATAACCCTTGATACCAACCTGGCCAGGCCCATCCCGATCACACCTTTCTGAGTCGCCAATCATGACAATCCGCCTCTGACTACTGAGCTCATTTCCTGGCCGAACATCAAGTAGATCGCAGATGTGCTGGTAGATGGTCGCTTGCGGTTTCATAACACCAATGCGATAGCTGAAACCATAGGCCCCAAGGTGCGGGAAAATCCTTTCCACTACGGGGCCGTAAGGCATGGCCAGGTTTGAACACACAGCCAGTCTCAGCCCTGCAGCTTGCAGTAGCCCAACGGCCTCAACCGCGTCTGGATAAGGCCGAATGCTTGCCAGTTCCTCCTCCAGGCATTGGTCGAGAAATGCAAGCTGGGAGGGCGAGATTTTGATACCAAAGTACAGCGCAGCCTCGCTTAGGGAAAGGCAACGGGTCATGATCGCTCGAATGTCATCAGCGCGAGGCAAGCGGCCTTGGCGTCGCCCCTCTCGAAGCAACTGTCGAAACGGATGTGTCGGCTGCTGAATCTCGACCAGCGTTCCGAAGGCGTCAAAGATAACGGCATTGGTCTTCATCTGAGTTTCCTTCGCTGGTCACCGTCCGCAAGACAGCCACTCTAACGAGAATCAAGTTCAACAACCAAAAAACTAAGCTATCGAAGAGTAACGCCAAATTTTGAAAAATCATCCACCAGCGTTTTTCGACCCAGCATTTTCGGAAGCTTGAAGACGTTCCTGTACCCATACCACAAAAACATAGGAATAATGACAAGCCCAACTCCAAAGGTTGCCGTTGCAGCAATAATCCCAGCTGGAACCGCTGCTAGCGAAATAACCACACCCTTTACCAAAGTCGACCTTGCAATAATTCGCAGATCATCCAAGTCGCACTCAACTTTCCCACCAGCCTTCTCAAAAGCGACAACAATTATCGATTTCTTTGAGGCATGCTTATAGTACCAAGTTCGCGGAACATCAGTCGCCAAAGCACCATGCTTCACAAGGTACTTCAGCATCACAACCTCTTTGAAATAGAGAGTAGCGCCGTGCTCATCTTCGTATCTAACACGTCGATAGAGAGCGTCTAGATCACCGCTCCCTTGAGCATCATAGTTCTTAACAGTCAATGTCAGTTTCTTTAACTCGGACATGCTTCCTCCCTTAAACACACATTAACTATTAATGGATTAGATGACGGCGGGGCCTAATTAAGCAGGCTGAGACAGCGGCCTCGACAACGCGGGGGCAATCAAGCGGCGGCAGGCAATCGGCTGACCATGACGTAATGATCGTTGCCTGACACTGTCCGCAATAACGCCATGCCTTCGACCTCCGCTATCACCTCACTAGGGGGTGTGACAATTGTCATCCCATCAGCCAGTTGCCCTGAAAGATCGCCATACACATACGCAACGAAACGATCGCCAACTTCAGCTGCATCTACCAGGTACGCGTCCACTAGTGCACCCCAATCATGGGCCTGCGCGATCGCCAACTTAGCTGACACCAGACTGGGCAGTCGTATTACGCCCTCAACCATCCAGTCCTGGGAATTCAGACAACTCATGGATTCTCCATCACGTTCGAATTTGAAACCTACTCACTTACTGAAAAAGCTAAACGACGGCAGCCCAATCAGTCTTCATACACTGACAACTAGGTCTGGCCGAAAGCCAGTTTCTTCGGTGGGATAACCACGAGGATTACTCACAAACCGAACGCCATTAACCACCTCATCCACAGCTTCGTGGGTATGGCCAAAGATCCATAGATCGATCTTGAAATCCATCAGGCCATCCCAATTGTTTCCATAGGCTGCTCGCAAGTGAGGATCGGCTCCTTGGTCACTCACGAACTTCATAAGGGGCGGATAGTGAGTCACAACTACACGCTTACCGTTGAATGGCAGCGATAGCTGGCCCTCCAACCACTCCTTCGTCTCTCGATTTCTCGCGATCAGATCATCAGGGCGCAAACGCCGATACTGTTCACCGACACGGATTGCGCGAAAGTCATTCAGTGAGTTACGAGCGCACCAAGAAGCAGCTACTGGGTCTCCGGTCGCGGCCAGGCTCGTCCAACCCGTAGCGCAGAGAAACTGCACGTCACGGTGTTCTAAAACCTGATTTTCCAATACGTGGACGTGCGCCTCAGCAGCGTCAAGCAGCTTGCTGTGGGTTCGATCTATATTCCCGCTGTAGTGCTCATGATTGCCCATGGCATATATGACAGGCGTGCTGAAGGTCAGGCTGGCCCACATGGCCCCCCTGGACTTCACGTGGATGTCACCGGCTAATACGACCACGTCACAGTCCACCACAGGGGGGACGAAATCGGCGAACTCACAATGCAGATCAGACAGTATATGAAGCTTCATCCCAAGCCTGCTGACGTCGACTTTCTAATAAATTGATCATTCCCTGGCCCGGTCGCTCGGACGCGGCGAAGCTGCCATCAGTAGGCCCACGATAAACGATGATCGCCATTATTGCTAGCTTTCGATATTTATCGACGCATGGCGCTGTGGCCCTATTCTTCGTTTTGAGCGCTCAGCATGCAGAACGAGATAGCAGCAATAGTCCGAGCTCTGCGCGACCTGAGAGGATCAGCTCAGGAGGAGCTTGCCGAGATCAGTTCCCAAGCCAATCTGTCACGATTGGAGCAAGGGAAAACGCAGGTCTCTTTGGTCAAGCTGAGCAAGATCGCGCGCACCCTGGATTTCGACCTCGTGGCTCTCGTCGCGCTATGTCAGGCCCTCCAGGATGGGTCATCACCTATCGATGTCATGGCGAAGGCTTCAAAGGACTTGGAAGGCTTCGTAGCCCAGGGAGGGTTGCAGGGCCTGAAGAGGCATTGGGACGCTGGTGAAGGGCTGGTGAAGCGCACGCGAGGCAAACCCAGCAGCCCAGATCGAATCCGGGCAGTACTAGAGCTCAAGGCCAGTGGCATGTCGAAGGCGGAGGTGGGTCGAGCGCTGGGGTTGCCTGAAGCGACTGTCAGGCGTTACTGGCTCAAAGAACTGCCTGGCTAGAAAGGGAGTTGTGGGGTGAGAGCAGAGAAGCTCTCCACTTTTCCAATTCGATTTAGCGCGGCGGCAGATCCGTGAAGCGCAGCCGGGGATAGATACGCCTTTCCTCAGCGCATTTGGAAATCTGCAAGAACGCTGACAGCAGTGCATCTTCCGAAGGGCAGTGGCGGGTCATGACCTCGAACTCGTTGTAATCGAAGGCTAGGACGCGAATTCCGACCTCATCCATGAATTTCAAAATCATGGCGCTGTATTCATCGTAGTTGTCGATAAAAAGCTCTCTGACCACGACAACTCCCACCAGGGGGCGTGCAGCAAGATCAATGTCCAAGGGCGTGCCGTCCACAAGCGCTAAGGCTGGATTGCCTTCTCGCCTGATCGTTGAGATGGCGCCACGTAGTTGCTGCAGGCCGTTCTTCAACTGACTTATGGCCTTCTTTCGCTTTCTCTCAAGCGTTGTGTTCATCATTGCTGGCGTATTGGGACTGTCCTTCGCCTGCAGCAGCAAAGTCACTTCATCGCCCATCACCACTACGTCAGCCAGCTCCTCGCCATCGGAAACCTTCAAGGGGCCATGGATGATCCGCTCGGAGGTGTATGCGCGCTGGAGAAGATAGATGATGTCCAACTCCTGAAACGTGCCCGGCTCAGTGCGCTCTAACTGCGTATTGGAGAAGCCTTGGGAGCCTCGAAAGTCCTGGCGGGTCAGGTCGGTGATCAAATAGTCCGAGGGGAACAGATCTTCCTGCAGGAACACCGTTGTGGCACGAGCGTCGTCCTCATAGGTCGTGAGGCTGAACCATCTTTCCGCCTGCTCATACATCTTGGGCCAGTGATCTGCTCCAATGGGGCTGAGTGTACCGAGCTCCTTGCGGAGCTGACCAAGCTTCGCCTGGGCCTTACAACTGAACAGCTCGCGGTTGTGCTCGTCGAAAAAGCACACACTGAATTCGTCAGGGAAGCTCTGCAGTGCCTCTGTGAGAGGGTCACCAGGGATGAGTGGGGTTTTGATCAATAGCGGACTTTGTGGGTCATCAAAGCAGGCTGTGAGAAGCGTAAGCCCCGTCGTTTCGCCTGCCTTGTATGGCGCAAGGTAAAGCTTCAATTCACGCCTTTGCTGAGCGGCCAAGATCAGCTCTTTCCCTGCCTTGATTACCAGCACGAAGCCTTCAGGGCCTTCAACGATCCATAATCCACGGGCTAAGACAGCGATTTGCTGAAGCGCTTGTGGCTTCATGATCGTGAGGTACATTTGAACTCCTTGGCGGTTGCCTGATTGCGTCCTGCAAAACCCGAAGCCTAAAGCGATGAGGCGAGGCCTATGCTTACCATTCAAAATTCCCATCCTGGCCAACCAAAATTTGGCTAGCCAGGCATCGACTCAGTTAGATCGATACAGGAGCAGGAATATGAGGATGTGGGTCATAGCCCACAATCTCAAAGTCCTCAAACTTGTAATCGTAAATGCTGTCCGGCTTGCGCTTGAACTGCAACTTAGGCAGAGGGCGCGGATCACGAGTCAGTTGCAGGTTAACTTGCTCAATATGATTCAAGTAAATATGCGCATCACCCATTGTAACTACAACCTCGCCAACTCCCAAATCGCACTGCTGCGCCAACATATGAGTTAAAAAACTAACCCCTGCTAGGTTATAGGGATTTCCGAGCAATAAGTCTGACGACCGAATGTATAGATGCGCCGACAACTTATTGTTGGCTACATAGAACTGATAGAGCAAATGGCATGGTGGCAATGCCATCTTCCCATTCCGGGCATTCTCTTGTGGACTCACCGATTCATCAGGAAGGTACTCGACGTTCCATCCATGGAAGAGAATCCGACGACTGTTTGGGTTAGTCTTGAGCGTATGAACGACGTAGTCGATTTGATTGATGGCCTTGCCGTCCTGGGTAGGCCAGGCCGTCCACTGCTTGCCGTAGATCGGGCCGAGGTCACCGTCTTCAGTTGCCCACTCATCCCAGATGCTGACACCATGCTCCTTCAGCCATTTGGTATTCGTGTCACCATTCAGGAACCAGATCATCTCGTTGATGATGCTCTTGAAATGCAGCTTCTTGGTGGTGAGGAGCGGGAAGCCATCCTCCAGGTTGTGGCGGAACTGGCGACCGAAGACACTCAGCGTGCCGGTGCCGGTGCGATCGCCTTTCTCGACGCCATTCTCTAGCACGTCGGCCAGCAAATCGTGGTACATCTTCATTTCGGTTCCTCAAGGTTCGCGCTGACCAAATCCAGTGCGTCACGCAATTTCAAAATTTCAGTATCTTGCTCTTTGATCTTCTGACGCAGCTCATCTGCGAGCTGGAGGTAGTAGTCCCTAGACTCGCGGACAGTGTCCAATCTCTTGTCGAGCGTGGCACAAGAGTTCTCAGAATCCTGATACCTATTGAACCAATAAAGCACTTCCAATCGACTCTTTTCAAGGCGTTGCATCAGAATCGTCTTGGGATCCTGCTTCTTCTCAGCCTTGACCCTCTGAGCGAGCACTGCAATGCGGCGGTTGTCCTTGATCGCCTCAAGCCGCTGCGCCGGGAAGTCGCGCTGTCGGATAGTGTTGCGATGAATGCCTGTGATGCGGCTCAGCTCCGCCATCGTCGGCTTCAGTTTCGGATCAGAGGCAATCTGCATAAGCCCCTGAGCCAGCAGCTCAGTGTTCCGGTCGTAGTCGAGCTTATTCTTGGCATCAAACGCCTGGACTGTCATACCTCGACCTCCTCACCCAGATGCTCCAACACACCCTTGGCTTCCTCCATCGCCGCTCGCAACTCCTCCTCAGAGCCTGCTGAGTTCGGAGAGCTCAAGGCCAAGCTGTTCTGCACATAGATCTCCCGCCATTTAGGAGCGTGAGCCTTGGTGACCACGGCGTTTTTGCACCGATTCGGATTGCAACGCAGCGATCCGATGCAGGGCAGAGACTCGTCAAATACCTCACGTTGACCGCCATAACAGAAGCCTTGTCCCACGTTGATGATCGCCATGCGCTTCTTGGCCATCTGGGCGATGATTTGCTCTTTGGTGTAGCCAGCCGCCATGTACCCGCTGAACACCTTTTTCATCCGCGCCTTGTGGCTCTCCGCATTGGGGCCGGCGTAGTTTCCGTCGGGATCGCAGTAGCTCTGGATGTACTCCTCCTCTGCCATTTGCGTCGGCGTCTTGCTAGATGAACGCCCACCCTTGGACAAGATCTCAGCGATCGCTCCGTACCCAAGCGTCACCGCACTGAACGCCTTGTTCTGGCCAGCACCACCGATAAGGTCACCGAAGTGCTTTAGCTGGTGAGAGATGAATGGGAGCCCAAGCTCAGCCCTGGCCATCTGGTAAGCCAGGGTGTGTCGCAACGTGTAAGGCGAGAATTCCAGCGACTCGAACTCCTCGTCCGTCAGAATATCCTCGAAGAAAGCTCTGAACTGGTGAGTGATTCCAAGCGAGGACATTGAGTTTGGTTCGGCGTCCTGCGCGACAGTATCCACATTGGAGAACAGGTAAGGATTCTGCTTTACCTTAGCGATGAGGCAAGCGGCACGGATGGCGTCACGCACAATCGGAATCGCGATCCACTTGTCGTCGAACAGCTTGGCCAAGCCTTGGCGATGCTTGATCACGTTGCTGATCAGCAACCAGTAGTCGCTCTCTTGCTCCATGCACGACTCGACTAGGATCTCGGAGAGCTCTGAGGGCCGCATGCCGGTGTACTGCGCCACGAGATAGCAGGCACTGTACGAGACGAAATTGATGTACCTACGGAAATCATCGTCCAGTTTGGAATCTGAGAGCTTGAGTAACGTTTCGGTCGCCTTAAAATCATGTCGACCAGAGCCAGATTGGAACGTAGATGGAATGCAGCCAAAAGCTGCGGACAGTGCATTCGCCATCGCACCGGAGTCATAGCCTTTTCTCCGCAGCCTCAGCGCTACGTACAACTCGAAATTGTAACGCGACAGCTCTTGAGCGTTGGCTAACGAGTAGCCGCTAGCGTTTTGGCGGGTAAGGGCAACCAGGTCATCCACAGGCTCCCCCAGAGTGCTTAGGAAGTCGACCACTGCGAACGACGCCTCGCGAGAAGCCTTCTCGAACACATCGTTCGGCAGAATACGGTATGTGCGCTCAGAATCAGGGACGTGCTTGAGTACCTTGGCCCAGGCGAGCGATTCCAGCTGAACGTAAGGCAGTGGCTCTTCGAAAATCTGCTCCTCGAAAAATGGCGACCTGACCAAGGTAAAGAACTTCTTGAGATCAGGGCCAAAGGCGTAGGGATGAATGAGCGCTGCCTCCCGGTACATACCCGCATCAAAGTACGTCAGACCATGGTGTCCAACCTCGAAGAACTCATCCGTCATCAGCTGGCGCGCCTGCCCCGACATCGTATCCAGGAAGCTCAATCCAGCCTTCATGCATGAAATGGCGGTGTTGGCTTTGATGTTCCTTGGCGAGGCAAACGAGCGCGTTGCCGCTGGCATCTTCAGCCAGCAATACAGGGCCACCTTGACCTCCAAGACCGCCGACTGGTTGAGCAATGGGTACGAGTCAAAATTGAGCCGTAGCTTGGCTCCTTGGACATTCCTGGCGGCGTTCGGATGATCGTCATTGAAGTCCCAGACGGCGTCGCCCAAGACGGATGTCTTACTGACAGGCAACGCCATCAGCGCCTGGTACCAAGAGAGTGCTTCCAGCGACACAGGAGTCGGATCGGCGATGTTTCTGCGCAACTCAAGCAGCAGGGTGTGAGCAGTTGTACGCCACTGTTTGTACGCAGCGAGTTCAGGGATCAGAGCATGGTTCATAGCGTTACTCCCTCGGTCAAAACACTGACCTGCAGGTTTTCAGAGAGGCGCTCAGCCTTGGTCAGCTCTTCTGCGGAAAAGTCCGATGTCTCAGGATCTAGAAGGTTGTTTAGCACATCAAGGTTGTCCAGGATGACGGCTCCGTAGGGCGTATCGAGCACCCGGTTGACTTCAATCATCCTTTGGTAGTCACGCCGCATGGCGAAGAGCTCCGGCAGGTGCGATACCGTGATGATGCTGTTGCTGCATGAAAGGCACATGTTGAACAGCGTGCAGGGCTTGCTGGGGTCATAGCTTGCCAACGCCTTGATGAAAGCAGGTGGGTCAAAAACGTTCATGCATGTGGCAAGGCCAGAACGCAGTGGCATCGCCTCGGGCGTGGGCTCGATAGTCTTGGTCGGGATCAGCTTCGGAGCCTCCTCTAACGTGTCTTGCTGCATTTCATGGAGAACCTTATTCAGCATTCGGCGCGCCATGGGGTTGAAGTCCATCTGATCCAGATAGGCCATGGTGGTGCTTAGGCTCTTATGCCCCAGGAGAACCTGGATCTCACGTGGAGAGACGCCGCGCTCGATCAGTTCGCTTACGAAGCTAGGTCGGAAACGTGACGGTGAGAGCTTGAGAGGATTACCATCTTCGTCAAGCAGCCCGTGATCCTGAGAGAACTTGTCCAGGGTCTTATTGAGCTGGTTGCCACCTGAGTTCTCAAAGGAATCTACAACCCCGTATTTCCTGGGAGAGCTTGAGCGGTAAATGAAGAGCTTGTTCTGGGCTTCGACAGGCGCACTCAAGCGAATCTCACGGGTCAGGTGCTTCACATCGTCAAAGATTTTCTTGACCACACGGCCTTGAGAGGTGGTCAGCCAAGAGATCTCCGCATGGAAGATATCTAGATGAAGCATCTTCGCGCCTTCAGAACGCTCTTTCCAATACAGCAAGCAAGGCCGATCCGTTAAGTCATGGCGCTCAATGAAATCATCCAGCTCCAGTCCCAGCAGCGAGTCAGCATTCATCCCGGTAACTTGGGCAAGCCGAGCGATGTACGGCGCAATGACTCGACCATCAACCTGATACTGCACGCCCCAGCTTTTATAAACCTCGAAGATCGAAATTGGCGAAGCCGAGATAATCGACATAAACGCCCGTTGATAAAGGTCGTTTTTATCTACGGATTCGAAGTTTAGGGGCTTGCAGTTGAGTTTGTTCTCAAAAATCCACCGTGCGTTATCCAGAGTGTTAAAGCCTCGGCGTACTCTTCCGTCAGCGTTCAGCGGATCTTCCCCTACCTGGCTTGGAACGTAAGCCTGGGCCAAGCGATTGGTTTCATCAATTTCTTGCTCAATGACCTGCGAAATACGGTTTCGGACAGCCTGGGGATAAGGCTTGTACTGGTCAGTTTCACGCTCAGCATCGAAGCCTGTAGCTGCGACGTAGCTGCTCAGCCCGAGACCCTCGATTTGGACTGCGCGCGCCATCATTTTCCGAGCAGAGCTCATCATCGAACTGCTGTGGCTGGTCGACAGCGAACGCTCCAAGATCTTTTCCTGGAGATATCCCCTGAACTTGGGGAGGGAATACGGGGTTACGAGCTCCCTAATGTCCTCCAAGCCTGTGTAGTTGGCATCCTTGAGATAGGCTCGGAAGTTTTTGAAAGCCTCAATGAAATTCGACTGCCCTGACGCACTACTGCTCTTCATTGATGAAGCACTGAAGAGGTGCAGCAGGTGCTGGAAGGGGCGCTCCGGTTCCGGGCTTACGAGGTCGGACAGGCGATGGATGCGGACTGAGCGCAAAGCGTTGAAGCCGTCTCGCAATGACTCAGTCTTTTCGACTACCGTCTTCGAGGCGATACGCTGCTCGACGGTTTGATAGTTAGGGTCAAGAACACCAAGCTTGCGAAGATCATCGAGAATCTCCTCAAACGTGATCCGCACCAGTTCGAAGCTCGCCCTGGCTGATTTGAAGCCAGCCAATTCAGGAATCTCGCTCATGAAGCCACGATCCCTGATGGTATTGGCAGCCACTGGAATCGCCAGCTTCTCCTCCATAGACATGCCTTCGTACCAGGCAAGCAGCCTACGGCGCCAATCGCAGGCGCCAGACGGATGGCCAGGTACGATAATTCCTTCGGCGCGCATCGCCTCGAAGATCGGCTCAAAGCTTGAGACGCGCTTTGAGATCGTACCTGGGTTCAGATTAGTCTGTTCGATGAGGTATTTAGGAGCCACCGCCAACTCGTCCCCCCTGCTCAGACATACCTTCAGCAACGACTCCCGATCATCAGTGGCGCGGGCCACAAATGACTCAATGACGGCGTCTGCCTGAGCGCTAGTCAACCGACTCATTTCATATCTCCCGCATCAATTTTCAGGCGCGTCTGCTGGGAAAGCTCAGCCATCTCGCCTGCTTTCGTCTTGGTTTCAGTTCCGGGGCGTACGAGCTTCTGGTAGAGGTCGTAGGGGATCTGGGTATAGGTTTCCGACGTGCTGAGGCGCGAGTGACCAAGCGTCTTCTGCACGCTCACTAGCCGGTCAAGGTAATCACTACCAATGTCTGGCGTTCTCAACAGGGCATAAGCATTCCCGTGCCTCAACTTGTGGGGAGAGATCATCCTGTCGATTTTCAGCAGGTTCAGCGCTCGCTCGGATGTGCGCTCCAAGAGCTTGGAGATCGAGCGAGGGGTGTACTCACCCCCTTCCGCATTCAGGAAAGCAGGGGTGTTCTCAGCCCCCTTGAATTGACGCTTAGTCATTTTGTACAGCGGCGAAGCATGGTACTTCTTGATGCGCAGCAGCGTGGCGCGGCTGACCAACGTCTGGCGGGGCTTAAATGAGTCCGCAGGGCCTTTGCTTCCATCAATATGCAGCGGGCAGTAGTCCGCGTTTACCGGTTCTGAAACACCAGGCGAGATGAACAACGTGTCCTGGAATCGAAGGGCATCATCAATGGCCTTGAGGGTCACTCGCGGGACTTCTGAGCGGCGCACGCCTGCGTCGTACATGAACTGGAGCAAGCAGCGCTCACGCTCACTCTGCGTAGCCAGGATGAGCTCTCTGAGATCATTCAGGGAACAAGCCACTACCAAGCTCTTGTTGGGACGGGGGGACAGGTAGCCGGCAGTGTAGGGGTTAGGCGCGGTACGAGGCGCGGGTGCGTCGTCCACTCCCCGGCATAGAGAATCATTGAAAAACGCCATCAAAGACGAATCCCGGTTGCGCACCGTCTTCTTGGAAAGCTCCTCGTCCTCGCGCAGGTGAGCGAAGTACTCCTCGATCACGTGGGTGCGGATTTCCAAGAACGCCGAGTCACGCTCGCAATCACGAAACTCACGGCGGTTCGTCAGGTACTCGCAGGTGTACCCAAGGTTGCGACCATAGGTGATGGCCGTCTGCTGGGATATATAGGCTTTCTGAAGCGCGTGGGATAGGTAACCCGAAATCAAAGGCATGAGGCGCTCATCATCATCAAAGACGGCTGTCCCTGTGACGTTCACGGCTTCCTGAATTGGGGATTCTTCGGATGAGTCGTCCCGCCTGGTTGGGGACTCTCTGAAATCTAGGGGGGCGCCCCTAACTGCGATGACCTTCACGGCTTCCTCTCTCTTCAAAGCGGCCCGTACTATACACAATGTGCATTTCGTATTGGGGCACAATAAATGAGCTTGGAAGGTAAAGCCTTACTACGCAGCCATTGCGTAATGTGCGGTTTCGTCGAGGGGGTATAATAGGCCCAGGTCGTTGGAACGGATGTAGAGGGTCAGGGAGATTTCCTTGGTCTCGACATTCGGGTGGAACTGGTAGAGCAAATGGCACGGCGGCAGGGCCATTTCATCGAGCTGGGCGCAGTTCCAGCCGTGGAACAGGATCCGCCGGCTGCCCGGGTCCTTGATGATGGTGTCGACGCACTGGCGCACCTGGTCGATGGCTTTGTAAAGCACCACGTAGGCCTGGCCGTTTTCTTCGCCCTCGGCGATCTGCCGGTAACCCTGGGCCAGGGTCTGTTCGATGGCGGCCGGGTTGCTCAACGGGATCTGCTTGTAGGCTGGCCACTTGCGCCATTGCACACCATAGATCTCACCCAGGTCGTCTTCGCCCTGGCGAAACGGGTTGGCCAGCCATTGGGCGTTTTCGTTGGCGTTCTGATCCCAGACCTTGCAGCCCAGGGCACGGAATTCGGCGGCGTTGTTGACCCCACGGAGGAAACCGCACATCTCGCCGATGGCTGACTTGAAGGCCATTTTGCGCGTGGTGATGGCCGGGAATCCGTCCTTCAAGTCATAGCGCAACATGGCGCCGGGAAAGCTGATGGTGTTTACACCCGTGCGGTTGGCTTGCTTGGTGCCGTTCTTGATGACGTGGGCCACCAGATCGAGATATTGCTTCATGGGTTACCTGTGTCCTTGAACCCGGGGCCAGTGCCCCGGGGTTCGAATTTAAATCTTGGCCGCCGCAGCCGGCGCACGATGATAAGCCAGCCAGATCAGCGCCAGGCCACCAATGATCATTGGCAGGCACAGTAACTGGCCCATGGTCAGCCAGTTCCACGCCAGATAGCCGAGTTGGGCGTCTGGTACGCGGACGAATTCAACGATGAAACGGAAGATCCCGTAGAACAGCGCGAACATGCCCGACACGGCCATGGTCGGCCGTGGCTTGCGCGAGAACAGCCACAGGATGGCAAACAGTGCCACGCCTTCGAGCGCGAACTGGTACAGCTGCGAAGGATGACGGGGCAGCTGCGCCGGGTCGCTGAACGGCGGGAAGACCATCGCCCATGGCACGTCGGTGGCCTTGCCCCACAATTCGGCGTTGATGAAGTTGCCGATGCGCCCGGCCCCCAGGCCAATCGGCACCATTGGCGCGACGAAGTCCATCAGCTCGAAAAACGACTTGTTGTTGCGTTTACCGAACCACAGCGCTGCCAGCATCACGCCGATGAACCCGCCGTGGAACGACATGCCGCCCTTCCAGACTTCGAAGATCAGCGTCGGATTGGCCAGGTACGCGCTCAGGTCGTAGAACAAGACGTAACCCAGGCGTCCGCCAACGATCACGCCCATGGATAGCCAGAACACCAGGTCCGAGAGCTTTTCCTTGTTCCAGGTTGGATCGAAGCGGTTGAGCCGGCGCGACGCCAGCAGCCAGGCGCCGCCGATGCCGATCAGGTACATCAGGCCGTACCAGTGGATTTTCAGCGGGCCGATGGCCAGGGCCACCGGATCGATCTGCGGGTAAGGCAGCATTGATATTCCTCGTAAACGTCAAAAATATCCGGGCGACGCTGCCACCTCGGGATTAAGCCAGGATTGCGTCAGAGCAGAAAACTCAAGCCCACGCTGAACAGCAAAGCGGCGAACAGCCGTTTGAGCAAGCGCGGTGACAGGCGATGGGCCAGTCGCGCGCCGAAGCGGGCGAAGACCATGCTCGTCAGGGCAATGCCCAGTAGCGCCGGCAAATAAACAAAACCGAGACTATGAGCCGGCAGCCGCGGATCTTGCCAGCCCAGAATCATGAAACTTAATGCACTGACCAGGGCAATCGGCAAACCGCAGGCCGATGACGTCGCCACCGCCTGTTGCATCGGCACGCTGCGCCAGGTCAGGAACGGCACGGTCAGCGAGCCGCCGCCGATGCCGAAAATCGCCGAGGCCCAGCCGATCACCGTCCCCGCCACGGTCAACCCGACCTTGCCCGGAACTGTGCGGCTGGCCTTGGGCCGCAAGTCCAGGCCCAGTTGTACGGCGACAATCAGGGCGAACACGCCGATGATTTTTTGCAGGTTCGGACCGGAAATCGCTTCGGCAGTGACGGCTCCGAAACCGGCACCGATCAGGATTCCAACGGTCATCCAGGCAAAAATCGGCCAGCGCACCGCGCCTTTGCGCTGATGCTCGCGCACGGCATTGACCGAAGTGAAGATGATCGATGCCAGGGACGTGCCGACCGCCAGGTGCGTCAACACCAGTGGGTCGAAGCCCTGCAAGGTAAAACTGAATACCAGCACCGGGACGATGATGATCCCGCCACCCACGCCGAACAGTCCGGCCAGCACGCCGGCACAGGCGCCGAGCAGCAGATAGAGCACAAATTCCACCAGCGTCCCTCGCCCATCCTAGAAACAAGAGCGGCATGGTAACGGATCCATGGCCTTGGGCTCCACTCAAGGCGATGGATGCCGGGGCGATGTCTGGGTAGAGTGAAACCCACAACAGCTGTGCTCGGCTTTATTTTTAAGGGGACTATCTGATGTGCCTGATCGTATTTGCCTGGCGCCCCGGCCACGCCCGGCCGCTGATCGTGGCGGCCAACCGCGATGAGTTCTACGCGCGCCCGACCTTGCCCCTGGGGCAATGGCCTGACGCCCCTGATGTCCATGCCGGTCGCGATCTGGAAGCCGGGGGGACCTGGCTTGGCGTCGGCGCCGATGGCCGTTTCGCTGCCCTGACCAACATTCGCGACCCGGCCCAGCCGCCCGGCTTCAAGTCCCGTGGTGAACTGGTGGCGCGATTTTTGAGCGGAAATCTTTCAATTGCCGATTATTTGAGCGAAGTGGTGCCCCGTGCCGGTGAGTACGGCGGGTTCAACTTGCTGTTGGGCGATGGCACCGAACTGTGGCACCACAATGCCCGCGATGCCCGGCCACAGCGACTGGCCGAGGGTGTCTACGGTTTGTCGAACGCCGGGCTGAACACGCCATGGCCCAAGCTGCTCAAGGCCCGGGCGGCGTTGGTCGAGGTACTGGACGATCCGCAGCCCCAGGCCCTGTTGGCGCTGCTGAACGACCCGCAGCCGGCCCCGGTAGCCGAACTGCCGGACACCGGCGTAGGGCTGGCGACCGAGACACTGTTGTCGAGTGTGTTCATCGCCAGCCCTGCTTACGGGACGCGAGCGAGTACGGCGTTGATTGTCCACGCCGATGGGACGCGGCATTTGGTCGAGCGCAGTTATGGGCCGCTTGGGGGACATTTGGGGGAGGTGGAGTTCAAGGTGTAATTTTGCGCTGTCATTTCTGGCCCCATCGCGAGCAGGCTCGCTCCCACAGTAGATCTTCAGTGAACACAAACGTTGTGAACAACCGAGATCCCCTGTGGGAGCGAGCCTGCTCGCGATGAGGTCGCTAAAGATTCAGAGCGTCTTGTTCGACGCCGGATTGATCATCCGCGCCAACCCAAGGTTCTTCAGCGCCAGTTGCAAGGAGCTGTGGATCACCTGCGGATTATCGATCGTCATCACTTCGGCCAGCAGTTCCTGGGCCTTGCTGAGGTTGATCTGACGCAGCATCCATTTCACTTTCGGCAGGTTGGTGGCGTTCATCGACAGGCTGTCAAAGCCCATCGCCATCAGCAGCACCGCCGCCGCCGGGTCCCCGGCCATTTCACCGCAGATGCTCACTGGCTTGCCTTCGGCATGGGCGTCGCGGACCACATTCTGCAGGGCTTGCAGCACCGCCGGATGCAGATAGTCGTACAGGTCGGCGACCCGCGGGTTGTTGCGGTCCACGGCCAGCAAATACTGGGTCAGGTCGTTGGAGCCAACCGACAGGAAGTCTACCTGTCGCGCCAGTTCCTTGGTCTGGTACACCGCCGCCGGGATTTCGATCATCACCCCCACCGGCGGCATTGGCACGTCGGTGCCTTCGTCGCGCACTTCGCCCCACGCCCGGTGGATCAGGTGCAAGGCTTCTTCCAGCTCATGGGTGCCGGAAATCATCGGCAACAGGATGCGCAGGTTGTTCAGGCCCTCACTGGCCTTGAGCATGGCGCGGGCCTGGACCAGGAAGATTTCCGGATGGTCGAGCGTCACGCGTATCCCGCGCCAGCCAAGGAAGGGGTTGTCTTCCTTGATGGGGAAGTAGGACAGGGATTTGTCCCCGCCGATGTCCAGGCTGCGCATGGTCACCGGTTGCGGATGGAAAGCGGCCAACTGTTCGCGATAGATCGCCAGCTGTTCCTTTTCGCTGGGGAAGCGCTGGTTGATCATGAAGGGCACTTCGGTGCGGTACAGGCCCACACCCTCGGCGCCGCGTTTCTGCGCCCGGGCCACGTCGGCTAGCAGGCCGGTGTTGACCCACAGCGGCATGCGGTGGCCGTCGAGCGTCACGCAAGGCAGGTCCCGCAGCGCATCCAGGCCCAGGGACAGTTGCTTTTCTTCCTCCACCACATCGGCAAACTGCTTGCGCAGCAATTCGGTGGGGTTGGTGTAGACCTCGCCGTGGTAGCCATCGACGATCATCTGGATGCCGTCGACCTTTGAATACGGCAGGTCCACCACGCCCATGACCGTCGGAATGCCCATGGCGCGGGCCAGGATCGCGACGTGGGAGTTGCCCGAACCCAATACCGAGACCAGCCCCGCGAGCTTGCCTTCAGGCACCTCGCCGAGCATGGCCGGGGTCAGTTCTTCGCTGATCAGGATGGTGTTATCGGGATAGACCAGGGTCTGCTGGCGTTCCTGTTGCAAGTAGGCCAGCAGCCGGCGGCCGAGGTCCTTGACGTCGGAGGCACGCTCGCGCAGGTAGGCGTCGTCCATCAGTTCGAAACGGTTCACGTGGTCGGTCACCACCTGGCGCAACGCACCCTGGGCCCACTGACCGGTCTTGATGACCGTGGTCACCTCGCTGCCCAGGGAGGCGTCGTCGAGCATCATCAGGTAAACGTCGAACAGCGCGCGCTCTTCGGGGCGCAGCTGCGTCGCCAGTTTCGCCGACAGGGCGCGCATGTCGGCCCGCACGCCCTCGATGGCTGTCTTGAACAGGCCCAGTTCGGCGGGGATGTCGACGATGGTCTTGTCCGGCACTACGTCGAGGTCGGCGGGTGGCAACATGACCACCGCCGTACCCACTGCCGCGCCGGGTGAACCTGGCACGCCGACGAACTTGGCTTCCTGGATGCCCTTGCCCTGGCGGCCCAGGCCGCTGATCGACCCGGTGGCTTCGGCGTGGGCGATAACCCCGGCCAATTGCGCGCTCATGGTCACGAGGAAGGCTTCTTCACCTTCGTCGAACTGGCGACGCTCCTTCTGCTGGATGACCAACACGCCGACGACACGGCGGTGGTGGATGATCGGCGCCCCGAGGAACGAGGCGTAGCGTTCTTCGCCGGTCTCGGCAAAATAACGATAGCGCGGGTGATCCGCGGCATTTTCGAGGTTCAGCGGTTCTTCGCGCGTGCCGACCAGGCCGACCAGACCTTCATTGGGCGCCATGCTGACCTTGCCGATCGAGCGCTTGTTCAAGCCCTCGGTGGCCATCAGCACAAAACGGTTGGTCTCGGGGTCCAGCAGATAGACCGAGCAGACTTGGCTGCCCATGGCCTCTTTGACGCGCAATACAATAATCCCCAACGCCGCCTTGAGATCCTTGGCGGAGTTAACTTCCTGGACGATCTTGCGCAGCGTATTGAGCATGGCTCGGGGTCGAACTCCGTCGTCAGTCGCGCGTCAGCAGGCGCGGGGCAAGCTCTTTGAGGGCGCGTCGGTATACCTCGCGCTTGAATGTCACCACCTGGCCCAACGGATACCAATAGCTGACCCAGCGCCAGCCATCGAACTCCGGTTTACCGGTCAAATCCATCCGCACCCGCTGCTCGTTGGAGATCAGGCGCAGGAGAAACCATTTCTGCTTCTGGCCGATGCACAGCGGTTGGCTATGCGTTCTGACCAGGCGTTGCGGCAAACGATAGCGCAACCAGCCCCGGGTGCAGGCGAGTATTTCGACATCTTCTCGCTCAAGCCCCACTTCTTCGTTCAACTCGCGGTACAAGGCCTCTTCGGGCGTCTCCTGAGGGTTGATCCCACCCTGGGGAAACTGCCAGGCGTCTTGATTGATACGGCGAGCCCATAGCACCTGCCCTGCATCATTCGTAAGAATGATCCCCACATTGGGTCGGAAACCATCGGGATCGATCACGGCAACAACCTCGCAAACGCATGTCGCCGCATTGTTCCACAAAGGTTGTGAAAGCAGCAACGAGCCTTCCTACCTTATGTGCACTCTTGTGAAAAGTCCGTATTCTGGACGCCTTTCTTCAGATTCTTCAGCGAGTAACTGCAATGCGGCTGGCTTTATTCGACTTGGACAACACCTTGCTGGGCGGCGACAGTGACCACGCCTGGGGCGATTACCTGTGTGAGCGCGGTTTCCTCGACGCCGTTACGTACAAGGCGCGCAATGATGAGTTCTATCAGGATTACCTGGCCGGCAAGCTCGACAACGCCGAGTACCTGAATTTTTGCCTGGAAATCCTTGGCCGCACGGAGATGGAGGTGCTGGCACAGTGGCATCTGGACTACATGCGCGACTGCATCGAACCGATTGTGTTGCCCCAGGCGATCGAGCTGTTGAGTAAACACCGTGAGGCCGGTGACAAGCTGGTGATCATCACCGCTACCAATCGCTTCGTCACCGCACCGATCGCCGAGCGCTTGGGAGTCGAGACCCTGATCGCCACCGAGTGCGAAATGATCGACGGGCGCTACAGCGGGCGCAGTACCGATATTCCGTGTTTTCGTGAGGGCAAGGTGGTGCGGCTCAATCGTTGGCTGGAGGAGACCGGCCATTCGCTGGACGGCAGTTACTTCTACAGTGACTCGATGAATGACCTGTCGCTGCTGGAAGTAGTGACCCATCCGGTGGCCGTGGATCCAGACCCGAACCTCAGGGCCGAAGCCCAGAAGCGTGGTTGGCCGGTGATTTCGTTGCGCGGCTGAAATCGTCATCGCGAGCAGGCTCGCTCCCACAGAGGTTGCGTGATCCACACAAATCCCCTGTGGGAGCGAGCTTGCTCGCGATGAAAGCGCCGCGGCCCAAGCCTTAAACCGGCTTGGCCCCCATCAACCCCGCAATGGCGACAAAGCAGACAAAACTGAACAGCGCCAAGGCAAAGGTAAATTTCCCGCTACCTCCCGGCGCCTTGCGCAGTTTGTTCAACCGCACCAACAGCCAGAACCCCGCCAGCGCCGCCACGGTGTAGAGCACACTGGAAGCCAGCAACCAAGTCTGCCCCAGTGGCCAGCCGATCTGATGCACCATCCACCACCCCGTGAACGGCAGGCTCACCAGCGCCAGGACCATCACCAGCCAGACAAACACCCGCGGGCGTTGCAATGTGCGCGCGGCCGCCGTGGCATCGCCGTTGCGGCGCGTCCTCCAGACCCAGATGGCCAGCCCCAGGGCACCCGCCAAGAGCAATACCGTGGCGACGACATGGGCGATCTTCAGCGCGGTTAACGTTTCCATCGTTGGATTTCCTTGAGTCTTGCCGGGCAGTCTAGCTCTGCTTTAGCCCAGGAACAGCTGATACGCCGGGTTATCGCTTTCATCCCAGTACGGATAGCCGATTTCTTCCAGGGCTGCCGGTACCAGATGACGTTCATCGTGCGGTACCTGCAGGCCCGCAACCACACGACCATCCGCCGCACCATGGTTGCGGTAGTGGAACATCGAGATATTCCAGCGTCCGCCCAGCTTGTTGAGGAAGTTGAACAGCGCCCCCGGACGTTCCGGGAATTCGAAGCGCAGCACGACCTCGTCGATGACGTGGGCCGCATGCCCGCCCACCATGTGGCGAATGTGCAGTTTGGCCAGTTCGTTGTCGGTCAGGTCCACCACCGGGAAGCCTTGCTCGGTCAGGCTGGCGATCAGCGCGCTGCGCGGGTCGTTTTCCGGGTGCGTCTGCACGCCCACGAAGATGTGCGCTTCGCTGCCCGTGTTGTAGCGATAGTTGAATTCGGTGATCTGGCGCTTGCCGACGGCTTCGCAGAAGGCCTTGAAGCTGCCTGGCTTCTCGGGAATGGTCACTGCAATGATCGCCTCGCGGCCTTCGCCCAGCTCGGCACGCTCGGCCACGTGACGCAGACGGTCGAAATTGACGTTGGCGCCGGAGTCGATGGCCACCAGGGTCTGCCCGCTGACGCCGCGCGATTCGACATACTTCTTGATCCCGGCCACGCCCAAGGCGCCGGCAGGTTCGGTGATCGAGCGGGTATCGTCGTAGATATCCTTGATGGCCGCACAGATCTCGTCGGTACTGACGGTGATGACTTCATCCACGTAGTGCTTGCAGATGTCGAACGTGTGCTGGCCGATCTGCGCCACGGCAACGCCGTCGGCAAAGAGCCCCACGGTCGGCAGCACCACTCGCTCGCCAGCAGCCAGGGCGGCTTGCAGGCAATTGGAATCGTCCGGCTCGACGCCGATCACCTTGATGTCAGGCCGCAGGTATTTCACGTAGGCCGCGATCCCGGCGATCAGCCCGCCGCCGCCCACCGGGACGAAAATCGCATCCAGACGCCCCGGATGTTGGCGCAGGATCTCCATCGCCACCGTGCCCTGCCCGGCAATGGTGTGGGGATCGTCATAGGGGTGAATGTAGACGTAGCCCTTTTCGTCGACCAGTTTCAGCGAATAGGCCAGGGCTTCGGGGAACGAATCGCCGTGCAACACCACTTTGCCGCCTCGGGAACGTACGCCTTCGACTTTGATTTCCGGAGTGGTCTTGGGCATCACGATGGTGGCTTTGACGCCCAGCACCTTGGCCGCCAGGGCCAGGCCCTGGGCGTGGTTGCCCGCCGAAGCCGTGACCACGCCGCGTGCGCGCTCTTCGTCGCTGAGCTGGGTCAGCTTGTTGTAGGCGCCGCGAATCTTGAACGAGAACACCGGCTGCAAGTCTTCGCGCTTGAGCCAGATGTTGTTACCCAGCCGCTCGGAGAGCTGGCGGGCAGTCTGCAATGGGGTTTCCACGGCAACGTCGTAAACGCGCGAGGTGAGGATCTTTTTGACGTACTGTTCAAGCATCGGAAAGCATCACTGAGCGGGTTGGGCAGGGCCAAGGAGTCTAACCCGGCTTTTGGCTGGGCGACCACACGAATCCCAAGGTTTTGTTGGGTTATACTCGCGTCCCTCTTTACTCCCCGTCCGCTTTCGGAGCCCGCATGACCCAGGATCAACTCAAACAGGCCGTGGCCCAGGCCGCTGTCGACCTCATCCTCCCGAAACTGGATGACAAGAGCATCGTTGGGGTCGGCACCGGCTCGACGGCCAATTGCTTCATCGACGCACTGGCGCAGCACAAAGGTGCGTTCGACGGCGCGGTCGCCAGCTCCGAAGCCACCGCCGCGCGCCTGAAGGGCCACGGGATTCCGGTCTATGAGCTCAATACCGTGAGCGACCTGGAGTTCTATATCGACGGCGCCGATGAAAGCGACGCGCACCTGAACCTGATCAAGGGCGGCGGCGCGGCCCTGACCCGCGAGAAGATTGTCGCGGCCGTGGCCAAGACCTTCATCTGCATCGCCGACGCCAGCAAGCTGGTGCCAGTCCTCGGCGCGTTCCCGCTGCCGGTGGAAGTCATCCCGATGGCCCGCAGCCATGTGGCCCGCCAACTGGTGAAACTGGGCGGTGACCCGGTGTACCGCGAAGGCGTGCTGACCGATAACGGCAACATCATCCTGGATGTCCATAACCTGCAGATCACCAACCCGGTGGAACTGGAAAGCCAGATCAACGCCATCGTCGGTGTGGTCACCAATGGCTTGTTCGCGGCTCGCCCGGCGGATGTGTTGTTGCTGGGGACGCCTGAAGGGGTGAAGACCCTGCGGGCTGAGTAATCCGGCCAGATAACCTGCTCTTTCAGTGATTCAGCCCCTGTGGGAGCGAGCCTGCTCGCGATAGCGGTCTACCCGACACATCCATGTTGGCTGACGCACCGCCATCGCGAGCAGGCTCGCTCCCACATCAGGTTTTTTGGGGATCAAGGCTGCGGTTTCTTGAAGACGTAGAACAGGTTCGGTTCGCTCACCACATACAAGTTGCCATCATCGTCCATGGCAACGCCCTCGGCCTGAGGGACGGTTTTTTGCAGCCCTTGACGGCCCTTGCTCAACGACAGCGTGCTCAACGGCCGGCCGTCGATGTCCAACTCGATAATCAATCGCGACTCATCGGACAGCGCCAGTAAATGGCCGCTGCGCTCGTCGTATTGCAGGCTAGAAAGATCGCGTACGAACAGTCCGGCATCGCGCTTGGGGTTGTTGATTACATGGACAGCGTAGGATTTGTCCGGTTTGTGATGGGGAAAGCCCCGCACTTCATAAATCAGCATCGGATCGCGCTCCTTGGCCACGAACAACCGTTTGCCCACTGAGTCGTAGGCCAACCCTTCGAACCCTTTGTTACCGTTCAGGTGCAGGCCAAGCGTCATTTGCTCTGCGTCGGCGGCGTCGAGGAATTGGGTATTGTCGTCCAAGTGAATCTTGATCAGCCGCTGCTGACGCTCGTCGGTGATGACGTAAATGTCCTGGCTGATGAACTCCACCGCCTCCGGGTCGCCGAAGCCAATCAGGGCGATGCGCCTAAGGATCTTGCCGTCCAATGACAGCTCGATCAGTTCGGCATTCTTGTTGGTAACGGTAAAGAGGCTCTTGCGGATTGGATCGTACGTCAGCGCCGAAACGTCATTGTCCAGGCCTTCGATCACCTGCGCCTCGACCGTAACCCGATACTGGTCCAGGGCAATGGCCTGCTCGCTGGGAGGCTGCCAGAGGGTGTTGAAGTTGAACCACGCGCGCTCGAACAGGCGCAGGTATTGAGCTGCTGCGATCAAAGCGATCAGTACGATCATTATCAGCAGCAGGATCAAGGGCTTCGGGCGGGCAAGTCGACGCATGTGGGTGGGCTCGGATGAGAACAGGTGGTTGGAAATACCACGGCTGCCTGAACTGAAGCTTAATGGCCGGATGCCACACCCTACGGCGAAGGATGAATTACCTTACAGAGTTGCGCTATCAGCGTTGTTTTTCGAAACGATAGAACAGGTTCGGCTCGCTGACCATGTACAGGTTGCCAGCCTCATCGAGGGCGACGCCTTCGGCACGGGGGATCGTATCCTTGATACCGTTGAAACCGCCCAGCAAGGTCATGAAGCTGACCTGTTCCCCTGCATCGTCCAGCTCCAGCAAGAGATGGGAGTCGGCCGACAGCAGCAGCGAGTGCCCCGTGCGAGGATCGATCGCCAGCGCCGACAGGTTGCGCAGGTCCAGCTCGTCGCTGGCATGGATCTGTTTGTCGCCCTTGAGCAGTTGGCTGCCGTCGCTTTTCCAGGTGAACAACGCTGGCGGACGCTCTTCACCCAAGGCCAATTGCTGGTTGCGTGGATCCCAGGCGACGCCTTCGAAGCCCTTGTTCTGGTTCTTGGACGGGCCGAGATCGTAGTGGGGGAAATCCGTGCTGTTCAGTTCGCGAGTATCGGCATCGACCTGGATGATCGACAGCGTGTGTTTTCGTTCATCGGTAATAGCCATCAGGCCATTCTCCATGTAGGCCACGCCTTCAGGATTGCTCCAGCCCACCAACGGCATTTTGCGCAGCACGTCACCCTGCAGGGTGAGTTCCACCAGAAACGGATGCTTACCCATGATCGCGAACAGGGTTTTGGTCTGTGGGTTATAGGTCAGGTCGGACGCTTCATCCTCTTCCATTCCTGGCAGGACCTTGGCATCAATCACCGCGTGGTAGTCCGGCAGCCAGATGCTTTCCTGGCGCTGGGCGGGGCTCTCGAGACGTTCCGATGCCCACAGCAGGCCCCGGTCATCCCAGTGCATGGCATACGCCAGCCAGTAAAAGGCCCCGGCTGCTAACAGCGACCAGGCGGACCAGGGCAGCGAGAAGCGAGCGCGGCGGACGGGGCTGGAGGAGGGCCGAGCTAGAGGAGTGGCCATCAGGGGGATGTGTTCCAGGTATTCGGGTTAGGGAAATGAATGGCTCAGACGCCGTATTCCCTGGAATTATCCGGATGGCATGTGAAAAAAATGGTAAATGGCGAGAGCCGTCCATCCATGTGGACACGAGCCGGCTCGCGTCCACGCGGGACAGCGCCTTGCGGTTAGCGAACGCTGCTTTCGAAACGGCTCGCGCCTGGCAATTCCAGTACCAGTTCATCCCCGACGTTCAACGGTCCCACGCCCGCCGGAGTGCCAGTGAGGATCACGTCGCCGGCCTGCAATGAGAAGCAGCCAGCCATGTATTGGATCATCGGCACGATGGGGTTGAGCATCAGGCTGCTGTTGCCGTCCTGGCGCACTTCACCGTTGATGGTCAGGCGAACCGGGATGTCGGTCAGGTCGGCAAAGGTGCCGCTGGACACGAAAGGTGCCAGCACCGCCGCACCGTCGAAGGATTTGGCGACTTCCCAGGGCAAGCCCTTGGCCTTGAGCTCGGCTTGCTTGTCCCGCAGGGTCAGATCCAGGGCCGGGGCGAAGCCGGAGATGGCATCCAGCACTTCCTCGGCACTGGGCCGGGTCGACAGTGGCTTGCCGATCAGCACGGCAATTTCAGCTTCGTAGTGTACCGCACCACGGTCGGCGGGGATGCTGAAACCGCCTTCCAGCGGCACCGCGCAGCTGCCGGGCTTGATGAACAGCAGGGGTTCGGTAGGTACCGGGTTATCCAGTTCCTTGGCGTGTTCGGCGTAGTTGCGGCCAATGCACACGATTTTTCCCACCGGGAAATGAATACGGGTACCGTCGACATACTGGTGCTGATAGCTCATTACCGACTCCTGCTTCTGGGATTCATCAGGTATTTTTTGCATTAAACCGCGAAAATCTTGCCCGGGTTCATGATGCCGTTCGGGTCGAACACTGCCTTGACGGCCTTCATGTATTCAATTTCTACCGGCGAGCGACTGTAGGTCAGGTAATCGCGTTTGGTCATGCCTACGCCGTGTTCGGCGGAGATCGAGCCGTTGTATTTCTCGACGGTTTCAAAGACCCATTTGTTCACGGTCGCGCACTTGGCGAAGAATTCGTCCTTGCTCAGGTTCTCTGGCTTGAGGATGTTCAAGTGCAAGTTGCCGTCGCCGATGTGGCCAAACCAGACGATCTCGAAATCCGGGTAATGTTGGCCGACGATAGTGTCGATGTCGCGCAAGAAGCCCGGGACTTTCGAGACGGTGACCGAGATGTCGTTCTTGTACGGTGTCCAGTGGGAGATGGTTTCCGAGATGTACTCGCGCAACTTCCACAGGTTTTGCAGTTGGGTTTCGCTTTGGCTCATCACCCCATCGAGCACCCAGCCCTGTTCGACACAGTGTTCGAACGTTTCCAGGGCGTGGTTGGCGACTTCTTCGGTGGTGGCTTCGAACTCCAGCAGGGCGTAGAAGGGGCACTCGGTTTCGAATGGCGCCGGTACGTCGCCCCGATCCAGGACCTTGGCCAGGGCCTTGTCGGAGAAGAATTCGAACGCCGTCAGGTCCAGCTTGCCCTGGAAGGCATGCAGTACGGGCATGATCGAATCAAAATCGGCGGTGCCCAGGACCATGGCGGTGAGGTTCTTCGGAGCCCGGTCCAGGCGCATGGTGGCTTCGACCACGAACCCGAGGGTGCCTTCGGCGCCGATGAACAACTGCCGCAGATCGTAGCCAGTGGCGTTCTTGATCAGGTCCTTGTTCAGTTCCAGCAGGTCACCTTTACCGGTGACGACTTTCATGCCGGCTACCCAGTTGCGGGTCATGCCGTAACGAATGACCTTGATTCCGCCGGCATTGGTGCCGATGTTGCCGCCAATCTGACTGGAACCGGCCGAGGCGAAGTCCACCGGGTAGTACAGACCGTGCTCTTCAGCCTTGTTCTGCAGTTGTTCAGTGACCACACCTGGCTGGCAGACGGCTGTGCGATCGGTGAGGTTCACGTCGAGAATCTGGTTCATGTAGTCGAATGACACGACCACTTCGCCGTTGGCCGCCACGGCGGCGGCGGAAAGCCCGGTACGCCCGCCCGATGGCACCAGCGCGACCTTGTGCTCATTGGCCCAGCGCACAATGGCCTGAACCTGTTCGGTGGTCTTGGGGAAGACGATGGCGCTCGGCGCCGGGGCGAAGTGCTTGGTCCAATCCTTGCCATAAGCGTTCAGGGAGTCGGCATCGGTCAAGACTTTGCCAGGCTCAACCAGGGTCTTCAGCTCATCTATCACGGCAGGATTGGTCATCGACAGAACTCTCGAACAATTCATGGTCATCCTGAGAACGCTTCACGTCGCAGGAATGAGTGTTTAGCGGGGTGCGTATGCTAGCATACCGACCCCGCAGCGTAGTGCCCATTGGCTGTTCTGCGGCGACGGCTGTCATGCCGGTCGGACCAGCATGCGCTGTCCGATTCCCTGCCATTTTTCTCCGGGACACAGGTTTACGCAGATGAGCAAGACTTCTCTCGATAAGAGCAAGATCAAGTTCCTTCTTCTCGAAGGCGTCCACCAATCGGCTGTCGACGTCCTCAAGTCGGCGGGCTACACCAGCATCGAGTACATCACCAGTTCTCTGCCGGAAGCCCAGCTCAAGGAAAAGATCGCCGATGCTCACTTCATCGGTATTCGCTCCCGTACCCAATTGACCGAAGAGATCTTCGACCACGCCAAGAAACTGGTGGCGGTCGGCTGCTTCTGCATCGGCACCAATCAGGTGGACCTCAATGCGGCGCGCGAGCGCGGTATCGCGGTGTTCAACGCGCCATACTCCAACACCCGTTCCGTTGCTGAACTGGTGCTGGCCGAAGCGATCCTGCTGCTGCGCGGCATTCCCGAGAAGAACGCTTCCTGCCACCGTGGCGGCTGGATCAAGAGCGCGGCCAACTCCTTCGAAATCCGTGGCAAGAAGCTGGGTATCGTCGGTTACGGCTCGATCGGCACGCAGTTGTCGGTGCTGGCTGAAGGCCTTGGCATGCAGGTGTTTTTCTACGACACCGTGACCAAGTTGCCGCTGGGCAATGCCACCCAGGTCAACGACCTGCACGAGCTGTTGGGCATGTCCGACATCGTGACGCTGCACGTTCCGGAAACCGCCGCCACCCAGTGGATGATCGGCGAGAAGGAAATCCGTGCCATCAAGAAAGGCGGGATCCTGATCAACGCCGCTCGTGGCACCGTGGTCAAGCTCGACGCCCTGGCCGAAGCGATCAAGGACAAACACCTGATCGGCGCCGCCATCGACGTATTCCCGGTGGAGCCGCGCTCCAACGACGATATCTTCGAAAGCCCGCTGCGCGGCCTGGACAACGTGATCCTGACCCCGCACATCGGCGGTTCTACTGCCGAAGCCCAGGCCAACATCGGCCTGGAAGTGGCGGAAAAGCTGGTCAAGTACAGCGACAACGGTACTTCGGTATCGTCCGTGAACTTCCCGGAAGTGGCCCTGCCGGCTCACCCTGGCAAGCACCGCCTGTTGCACATCCACGAGAACATCCCGGGTGTGATGAGCGAGATCAACAAGGTCTTCGCCGAAAACGGCATCAACATTTCCGGTCAGTTCCTGCAGACCAACGAGAAAGTCGGCTACGTCGTGATCGACGTCGATGCCGAATACTCCGATCTGGCGCAAGAGAAACTGCAGCACATCAACGGCACTATTCGTAGCCGGGTGTTGTTCTAAGCAGATCAGGCTTGCAATAAAAAACGGGAGCCTCGCAGGGGGCTCCCGTTTTTTTCTGTCGAACACATAACCTGTGGGAGGGTTTTGTGTTGTGTCGACCTGTGCCGGTTTATTTCACGTTTACCGTGATCTTCTCGGACACGATCGTCGGATCGAACGGCATATGGCCGCTGTCGCCCAGGATCAGCTGCAAGGTGTGCTTGCCCGGTGCCAGTTTGATCGTAGCCTCGGTTTGCGCCTTGCCGAAATGCATGTGGTTGGCATCGGTGGGAATCGGCGCGCCCGCGGCAGGCAGTTTGTCGATATCAATCAGCAAATGATGGTGCCCGGTATTTTTGGTTTCATCACCCGCCGGGGCCAGCGCGATGTTCTTGACGCCGAACTTGACCTTGAACTCCTGGCCAACGGTGGCACCGTCTTCCGGGGAAACGATGAATACCTCTGCACCCTGGGGAGCAGGGGTTGCGGCGGATGCCAGCATCGAAGCCCCCAGCAACAGGCCGGCCAAGGCGGCACGTGACATAAAGCTTTTCATTTTTTTCTCCAGTTTTTCCATGAAATCCGCGTGGTCATGACAACTTCATGACCATTCGTTGTCGAAGCCTGCAACAACCATAGCAAAGCGAACCTGAAACGAGCGTCGCTTGTAACAATACAAAGGAGTGACCATGCGTTTTCTGCCTGGGCTGATCTGCCTGCTACCCCTCTTGAGCCCTCTGGCCCATGCCGAACTGATCGACGACATCAACGACCGTGGCGAATTGCGCATCGCTCTGGAAGCCAACACCAGCCCTTTCAACTTCAAGGAAGACGGCAAGCTCACCGGCTTCGAAGTGGAACTGGGTCATATGCTGGCCGGCGAGCTCGATGTTCGCGCCGACTTTGTGGTCACCGATGCCAGCGATCTGCTGGCCGGTGTGGAAAGTGGCAAGTACGACGTTGCCATCAACCACATAGCAATGACCCCGGAACTGGCCGAACGTTTCGACACAAGCACCGCTTATAGCCAACCGGATGCGCAACTGTTGGCGCGCAAGGACGACTCGCAACGCCCGATGGTCATGGCACAGTCGTTCCAGCCGGAAGAAAAGAGCGGCCCGCCGCCGAGCCTGGTGATTCCGTTCCAGAAGGGCAATCCGGCGTTCAAGGCCAGCCTGGACAACGCTTTGGCGCGTATCAAGGACGACGGGCGGCTTGAGCAGTTGTCTCAGAAGTGGTTGGTCAAGCAGGAGTAACAATGGGGCGGTGGGCGACGGCGGTGTGTCAGTCGCATCAATGTTGCTGATCCGCCGTCATCGCGAGCAGGCTCGCTCCCACATTTGGATCATTGATGGTTCGCCATTTATGTTCGCAGTTGACCCGTGTGGGAGCGAGCTTGCTCGCGATGGCGCCCTCAAGTCCTAAGCAGGTCTACGCCAGACACTCGCCAACCAAGGCTGCTGCTCTCGCGGCAGCCCAGCCGGTCGGTAGTAATGCTCAAGCTCTACAAAGCCCGCTTCTGTGAGCAAGGTGCGCCATGCCGCAAGGTCGTGATACGCGCCGAAGCGCTGGCCGTTCCAGCCTTCCTGGTTTTCGCCCCGGGGGTTGGAACTGAACAGCACGCCGCCGGGCTTGAGGGTGGCGTGCAATTGCTTGAGCACCCGAGGCAATTCCTGGACAGGGATATGAAACAACACGGCGTTGGCGAAGATGCCATCGAAGCGTTCGCCTGGCAGGTCGAGGTTCAAGAAATCCTGTTGCCAGACTTCGCAGCCGCTGTCCTGGCGCGCCATTCGGGCAAACTCCTCCGAACCGTCGAGGCCGACCGCGACATGGCCCCTATCGGTGAATGTCCGCAAGTCCCGCCCGGGGCCGCAGCCGAAATCCAGAACGTGGAAGGGCGCCTGACCCTGGATATGCCGCAGCAACGCGTCGATATTCTGGCTGACGTCATGATCGCGAGTGCCTTCGCGAAAGCTTTCCGCCACGGCGTTGTAATGGCCCAGGGTTGTGGCGGTGATGGCGTGCAGGTCTTCGGGGGTGTGTTTCATGGTCGTTGGCTTGGGTTAGGGAGCTTGGTCAGACTATACCGCAAGCGGCTTGGCCGCTTCGCTGCCAATCATGACCAGGCTCGCTCCCCACCATCAGTCAAGGATTCTTGCAGCCCGGTTCGGCGGCCATGAGCGCCTCTTTCGGAGAAGTGCTCAGGTAGGGATTGGCGCAACCGATCTTTAACGTTCGTGGCGGCGCCCAGTGGGAGTTGTTGCCCACGCGGTCGAGGATGCAGTAGGTCACTTCCAGGCGCAGGTCTTCCCCCGCCTCCAGAATGATCTGCGGCGGTACCCAGATGTTGATCGGCTGGCCAACCTCGCAGGGCTTGATGCGGGGCAGGTCCATGCGCACGTCGCCCCAGCGCAAGGTAATCGCATCGTCAGCAGCCATGTTCAGATAGGGCTCTATGGTCACTGGTACACCGCGTTTGACCTGACTCGGGTTCACTCCCTTGCGGCGAATGGCATCAGGAATCCGCACTGGCGCCAGGCCTTGGTTTTCATCACCGCTCAGGGCCGACGGTTGGCCACCGGGACAATCGAGCTTGACCTGCACCCGTTGCGTTGCTGACAGCGCCGGGCCGCGCCCCACTTGCATCACGCGGTAATGGATGCGCGAAGTCCCATTGACGATGAAGCTCTCGGGTACCCGCAACGTAACGCTAGTTTGCACGTCGGCCTGGGACAACAGGCGGGAGCCGACGTAGCAGTTGTCCCAGAACAGCTCGATCAGATCGCCCGCGTCCATGCCGGGGTAAGGGGCAATTGCCACTTGCAGGTGCGCAGCGCTGGTGATGTTGATGCGGGTACGCAGAGCGTTGACCAGGGTAGGCGCAGCCAGTTCAGGAATATTCGACGTACATGTCATGGTGTTCTCCTTGATGCTTTAAAACGAAGTCCGTTTCGGGAAGATCAAAAGCGCTTAATCATCGCGATATATTTTTATTGCGCAGCATGGACCCTGTCTGCGGTTCATCGCGCAGAACTAAAATAGTTCGCATCGCCTGTGGGTCACTAGATAAGGGTTCAGCAGTTTCAGTGTCAATAGAGGGACTTGTTTAATAATTAATTGTATAAGGCTTCAGAAATGTCCTACGCATTGAAGTTAAGAATACGTTGCGTTGTGCGCCATTTTCCTTGGGTTCATTGTTTTGGAAGGGAGGTGCGGCAGGAAGTCGGATAAATAGCGTAGCCCAAAGAGAAGTGTTGCCGGAGATATGTATATACCGCACCTCAATGGGGTGGCTGTGTTAAGTCAACTGAAAGTTTCAGTTTGTTACGCTGGGCTGTTAGTTGTTCCACTTCCATCCCTGGAAGTGGGGACAATATCAATAACTTACTGGTCGCCGTGTCCGGCCGAGAGGAACTTGCTGAGGAACTGTCGAGTGCGTTCCTCCCGGGGGGCTGCAAACAAGGCCTTGGCTTCGCCTTGCTCGACGATCACACCTTTGTCGAAAAACACCACGCGGTTCGCTACGTCCCGGGCGAAGCCCATTTCGTGAGTCACAATGACCATGGTGCGCTTTTCTTCGGCCAGGCCACGAATCGTCGCCAGCACCTCGCCCACCAGCTCCGGGTCCAGGGCCGACGTTGGCTCGTCGAACAGAATCACCTCGGGCTCCATCGCCAGCGCCCTGGCAATCGCCACGCGCTGTTGCTGGCCACCGGAAAGACGCCGCGGGTAGGCGTCCTCCTTGCCCGCCAGCCCGACCTTGGCCAGCAGTTTACGGCCTAAAACCTCAGCGTCGGCACGGGGGATCTTCTTCACCACCAGTGGGCCTTCGATGACGTTCTCCAGCGCGGTGCGATGGGGGAACAGATTGAAGTTCTGGAACACAAAACCCACTTGCTGGCGCAAACGACGCACCAGGTTCTGTTGCTGGTTCAGCGGGCGACTGCCATCGATTTCGATGTCGCCGACCTTGATCCGGCCACTGCTGGGTTCTTCGAGGAAGTTCAGGCAGCGCAGGAAGGTGGTCTTGCCCGAACCGCTGGGGCCGATGATCGCCACCACTTCGCCTTCTTCGATCTCCAGGTCGATGCCATTGAGCACCACTTGACCCTTGAACTGCTTTGTCAGTTTTTCCACGACAATCATGGGTCAGGACTCCTGGTCATGCCGATTGACCCGGGCTTCCAGGACGTTCTGCAGGTGCGCCAGCACGCTGGCCAGAATCCAGTAGATCAGCGCGGCGGCAAGGTACATGGTGAAGATTTCGAAAGTGCGGGCAGTGATCAACTGCGCCTGACGGAACAGCTCCGGCACCTGGATGGTCGCCGCCAGTGCGGTGTCCTTGACCAGGGAAATGAAGCTGTTGCCCAGAGGAGGCAAGGCCGTTCGCGCCGCTTGCGGCAGGATGGCCCGGCGCAGGGTCTGGGCGCGGGTCATGCCGATACTGGCCGCGGCTTCCCACTGGCCGCGCTCGATGGAGCTGATGGCGGCTCGCAGGATTTCACACGCATATGCCGCCATGTTCAGCGAGAAGCCGATCAGCGCCGCCGGCAATGGATCCAGCTCGATGCCCAGTTGGGGCAGCCCGTAATAGATCACGAACAACTGCACCAGCAGCGGCGTGCCGCGAAAAAACGACACGTAGATGCGGGCGATCCAGCTCACCAGTTTGAAGCGCGACAGGCGCATCAATGCCAGGCCGAAGCCCAGCAGCAAGCCGAAGAACATGCCGCCCAAACTGAGGATGACCGTGTAATACGCGCCCTTGAGCAAGAAGGGCGCGGAATCCAGCGCGAGTTGAAAAGCCTCTTCCATTATTGGGTGACGTCAGCGTTGAAGTACTTCTGCGAGATTTTCGCCAGGGTGCCGTCGGCCCGTAGTTTGTCGATGGCCTTGTTGATTGCATCCAGCAGCTCAGGCTCGCCTTTGCGCAGGGCGATACCGGCTTCCTGGCGGGAGAACGGCTCGCCGGCTACAGCGGTGTCCTTGGCCTTGGCGGTCAGCTCCAGAGCAGCCAGCCGGTCTACCAGAATGGCGTCGATGCGGCCTACACGCAGGTCCTGGTATTTGGTTGGGTCATCGTCGTAGGTGCGGATAATAGCCTTTGGCTGGTTTTCCTTGAGCCATTGCTCATAGTTGGTGCCCAGGCCAACGCCGACTTTTTTGCCGGCCAGGTCATCGGCGGTCTTGATGGCGTCTTTGTTCTTGGTCAGAACCAGCGCCTGGATGCCGGAAACGGTGTAAGGCTGGGAGAAGTCATACTTCTTCTTGCGCTCCTCGGAGATGGTGACCTGGTTGATCACCGCGTCCAGGCGCTTGGATTCCAGCGCTGCGAGAATGCCGTCCCATTTGGTCGGTTGCAGTTTGACCTTCACGCCCAGCTCCTTGGCCAGGGCTTCGGAAAACTCCACTTCGAAACCGGCCAGCTTGCCGTCGGCGTCCACGAAACTGAACGGTGGGTAAGTGCCTTCCAGGCCGACGTTGATCACGCCCGCGTCCTTGATCTTTTGCAGCTGCTCACCGGCAACGGCCTGGCCCAGCAGGCCGGCGCTCAATGCCAGGCCCAGCGAACCCACCAACAGGTTGCGACGTAATGCGGAAAAATTCATGACAAGCCCCTGTGTTTTCTTATGAAGAGGTTATTTTGGCTGAGATAAGGCGTAGCCGCGATCCGAAAAGATTGCCACATCCTGCCTTAAAGCAGCCTGGGCGTCTCGCGGCAAATGCGCCTGTGGCGAGACTATAGGGTGGTGTTTATAGATTGGAAAATAATATTAAATCATTCAAATATTCGAGTATGGAATGAAAAAAGTCCCCTGTGGGAGCGAGAACTTCACTACGCCTGGAACGCCGCGTTATACGCAAACAACGCCGGTGCGCCGCCGGTATGCAGGAAGATGATCGGGCCCTCGTCGAAGCGGTCGCGACCCACCCCATCGAGCAGGCCGGCCATCGCCTTGCCGGTGTAGACCGGGTCCAGCAACAGGCCCTCCAGGCCAGCCAGCAATTTGACTGCCGCCAACGTACCGGCATTGGGTTCGCCGTAGCGGGGGGCGAAGTATTCGTCCCACAGGTTCACCTTGAAGGCCGCTGGAAGCGATACATCGAGCAACTGGGCGGTGCGTTCGGCCAAGCCCTGGACCTTGGGGCGCTGGTCTTCTTCGCTGCGAGACACCGTTATGCCAATCACGGGAAGTTGCCCCAGCGTTTCACTGAGCGCCAGCGTCAGGCCGCTGTGCGTCCCGGCGCTGCCCGAAGCCAGCACCACGGCAGCGAAATTCAGGCCGGTGTCCTTGATTTGCTCGGCCAGCTCAAGCCCGGCGCGTACATACCCAAGCGCACCCAGAGCGTTTGAACCGCCAATCGGTACCAGATAGGGCTTCTTCCCATTGCTGCGCAGGCGTGCGGCGAGGGCTTGCAACTGCTCGTCGGCGTTATCCAGGTTTTCTACCAATTCGACCTTGGCGTCGAACAGCTCCAGCAGCAGCCGGTTGCCGTTGCTCAGGTAGTTGCTGTCTTCGGTGCCGATGGGGTTTTCCAGCAGGGCCACACAGCCCAGGCCCAGCTTCGCCGCCAGCGCGGCAGTCTGGCGCACATGGTTGGACTGGATCGCACCGGCGGTGATAAGGGTGTCGGCACCTTGAGCCAGGGCGTCGGCGGCCAGGTATTCGAGCTTGCGCAGTTTATTGCCGCCCAGCGCCAGCGGCGTCAGGTCATCGCGCTTGATATAGATATCGCGACCGAGCCAGGAGGAAAGACGGTCGAGTTTTTCCAGGGGGGTTGGATGGCCGAGCAGGTCGAGACGGTTAAAGCGCGCCAGCTGTTGTTTGATCATGGGGTCGTACTGGTTGCAGGAAATCCATGGACTATAGGCACGCCGATATTGATGGGCAACCGCCAATCGTTTGCCGGGGCGTAAATGGGGACGCATGAGAGGTGAGCACCGAAAACCTGTGGGAGCGAGCCTGCTCGCGATGGCGGTGGTTCAGTGGGTACATCCATTCGCTGACACACCGCGATCGCGAGCAGGCTCGCTCCCACAGGGGCTGTGTTATGTCTGTTGAACACTGAACGAATGCTCTCCAGGCAACGTCATACCCTCCCGTAGGCTAGCGTAGGAAACATGCCATCCAGCCGTGCGATTAGTCCTTAGCTACCTATTCATGTTTAACTTGAACGTTCATTCAAGTTAAACCGTCGGTTTGCTGCCCGCTCACAACAGGAGGCTTGCCTTTGCCGAGTCCGTTTTCGACTTTCACGATTCCGCTTTGCGGGGTACATCGCTCATGAGTGCCTCGTCCCTTCCACCCAGCGGCCTGGTCCGCATGAATCCGCCGGTTTTTTACTTTGCCGCGACCTTCATTCTGCTGTTCGGCCTGGTGGTCATCGCCGTGCCGGAGCAGGCGGGTGCCTGGCTGCTGGCGGCGCAGAACTGGGCGGCCAATACGGTCGGCTGGTATTACATGTTGGCGATGACCCTGTATCTGGTCTTCGTGGTGGTCACCGCCTTGTCCGGCTACGGCAAGATCAAGCTCGGTGCCGACCACGACGAGCCCGAATTCAGTTACCTGTCCTGGGCTGGCATGCTGTTCGCTGCCGGTATCAGCATCACGCTGTTTTTTTTCTGTGTCTCCGAACCGCTGACCCATCTGGTTCAGCCACCGCAAGGCGAGGCCGGTACCGCAGATGCCGCGCGCCAGGCCATGCAGATCCTGTTTCTGCACTGGGGCCTGCACGGCTGGGGCGTGTTTGCTTTCGTCGGCATGGCCCTGGCGTACTTTGCCTACCGGCACAATTTGCCGCTGGCCCTGCGTTCAGCGCTGTACCCGCTGATCGGTAAACGTATTAACGGTCCCATCGGCTACGCGGTGGATGGCTTCGGCATCATCGCGACCGTGTTCGGCCTCGGCGCGGACATGGGGTTTGGGGTGCTGCATCTCAATTCCGGGCTCGATTACCTGTTCGGCATCGCCCATACCCAGTGGATTCAGGTCGGCCTGATCGTGCTGATGATGGGCGCGGCAATCATTGTGGCGGTGGCCGGTGTCGATAAAGGCGTGCGGGTCATGTCCGACATCAACATGCTGCTGGCCTGCGCATTGCTGCTGTTCGTGCTGTTTGCCGGACCTACCCAGCATTTGCTCAACACGTTGATCCAGAACATCGGCGATTATCTCGGCGCCCTGCCGATGAAGAGTTTTGACGTGTATGCCTACGACGAGCCCAGCGACTGGCTGGGCGGCTGGACGGTGTTCTACTGGGCCTGGTGGATTGCGTGGTCGCCGTTCGTGGGGTTGTTCATTGCGCGCATTTCCCGTGGGCGCACCATCCGTGAGTTCGTGTTTGGCGTGCTGCTGATTCCCCTTGGCTTCACCCTGGCGTGGATGTCGATCTTCGGTAACAGTGCCATTGACCAAGTGCTGAACCACGGCATGAGTGCCCTGGGTATGTCCGCCCTGGAAAACCCGTCGATGAGCCTTTATTTGCTGCTGGAAACCTATCCATGGAGCAAGACCGTCATCGCGGTCACCGTGTTTATCAGTTTTGTGTTCTTCGTCACGTCAGCCGACTCCGGCACCGTGGTGCTTTCGACGTTGTCGGCCAAGGGCGGCAACCCCGATGAAGACGGGCCCAAATGGCTGCGGGTGTTCTGGGGAGCGATGACTGCCCTGGTGACCAGCGCATTGCTGTTCTCCGGCAGTATCGATGCCTTGAAGTCGGCAGTGGTGCTGACGTCCTTGCCGTTCTCGCTGATTCTGCTGCTGATGATGTGGGGCCTGCACAAGGCGTTTTACCTCGAGTCCCAGAAGCAGATTGCGCAGTTGCATTCGCTGGCGCCGGTGTCGGCTTCTCGACGGGGTACGGGCGGCTGGCGACAGCGCTTGAGTCAGGCGGTGCATTTCCCGTCCCGCGATGAGGTGTACCGTTTTCTGGACACCACGGTGCGCCCGGCCATCGAAGAGGTGAAGGCGGTGTTCGCCGAGAAAGGTCTGACAGTGGTGACCCAGCCAGACCCGGCCAACGACAGCGTCAGCCTGGAGATCGGCCACGGCGAGCAGCATCCGTTCATCTACCAGGTGCAGATGCGCGGCTACTTCACGCCGTCCTTCGCCCGCGGCGGCATGGGCTCCAAGGAACTCAACAACCGCCGTTACTACCGCGCCGAAGTGCACCTGAGCGAAGGCAGCCAGGACTACGATCTGGTGGGTTATACCAAGGAGCAGGTTATCAACGACATCCTCGACCAATACGAGCGGCACATGCAGTTCCTGCATCTGGTGCGCTGATCGGGCGAAACCTCAGACCAGGCCGCCGTTGGCTCGCAGAATTTGCCCGTTCACCCAGCCGGCGGCCGGGCTGACCAGGAAGGATATGATGCTGGCGATGTCCTCCGGCTGGCCGAGGCGTTCCAGGGGCGGCATTTTGGCGAAGTTCTGGATCTGTTCTTCGCTCTTGCCATGCAGGAACAGTTCGGTAGCAACCGGGCCGGGCGCCACGGCGTTGACCGTGATCTGGCGGCCGCGCAGTTCCTTGGCGAACACCTGCGTCAGTGACTCGACGGCGGCCTTGCTGGCGATGTACACCGAATAACCGGGCAGGTTCAGGCCAACGGTGCTGCTGGAAAAATTCACGATCCGGCCACCGTCGTTCAAACGGGTTGCGGCTTCGCGCAGGGTGTTGAAGGTGCCGCGGGTGTTGATGGCGAACGTCTGGTCGAACAACTCGTCACTGTGCTGGGCCAAGGGCATCACTTGCAGGGTACCCGCGTTATTGATCAGCACATCCACCTTGCCCAGTTGCGCTTCGGTTTCATCGAACATCCGCCGGACGTCGACGGCAGAGGACACATCTGCCTTGATCGCTATGGCTTGGTGACCGGCCTGGCGCAATTGCACCACCAGCTTCGACGCTTCGGCGGCGCTGTTGGCGTAGTTAATGGCGACGGCAAAGCCATCGAGGGCCAATTGCTTGGCGATTTCGGCACCGATGCCGCGGGAAGCGCCGGTTACGATGGCAACTTTGGCGGTTGGAGAGGGCATAGGAGGGCTCCTTTTGAAGTGGATGACGCCAGATTCACATGTTTACCCTCAGCGATAAATGCCCGACGGCTGCCTTGACTGTTCAGTAATTACAAACAATACCCGCGCTGCATGACGCCTCGTTGATTGGCCGATGCGTGGCCAATCTGCGGCAGATCACCTGCGCCGGCAGCCAGCCCCCACACCTGATATGCGAACTTTCGGCCTGACGAATGCGTCTGTGAGGTGTTAGCTTGCCCCTTGTACCAGCCACCCGAACAGAGAGCCTTTCGATGACCTACACCGCTGCCGAAAACCGCTACGAGTCCATTCCTTACCGCCGTGTCGGTCGCAGCGGGCTGGTGCTGCCGGCGCTGTCGTTGGGGTTGTGGCACAACTTCGGCGACAGCACGCCGATCGACACGCAGCGTTCGCTGCTGCGTACGGCGTTTGATCTGGGTATCAATCACTTCGACCTGGCCAACAACTACGGCCCGCCCTACGGCAGCGCCGAGATCAATTTTGGTCGGTTGCTGCGCGAAGACTTCAAGCAGTATCGCGATGAGTTGATCATCTCCAGCAAGGCCGGTTGGGACATGTGGCCGGGTCCTTACGGCCAGGGTGGCGGTTCGCGCAAGTACGTGTTGGCCAGCCTGGACCAGAGCCTGCAACGCCTGGGCCTGGACTATGTGGATATCTTCTATTCCCACCGCTTCGACCCCGACACCCCGCTGGAAGAAACCGCCAGCGCGCTGGCCACGGCCGTGCAGCAGGGCAAGGCGTTGTACATTGGCATCTCTTCGTATTCCGGGGTGAAGACCCGGGAAATGGCTGCGCTACTCAAAGAGTGGAAGGTCCCACTGCTGATCCATCAACCGGCCTACAACCTGCTCAATCGCTGGGTGGAAAAGGATCTGTTGGACGCCACCGATGAACTGGGCACGGGTGTGATTGCCTTTACGCCGTTGGCCCAGGGCCTGCTGACCGACAAGTACCTCAAAGGCATTCCGGCCGATGCGCGGGTCAATCGCCCGGGTGGTGGTTCGTTGCAGGCTTCGCACCTGTCGCAGGAGAACATCGCCCATGTGCGCGCCCTCAATGAAATTGCCCAGCGTCGCGGGCAAAGCCTGGCGCAAATGGCCCTGGCCTGGACCCTGCGCGACGCACGGGTAACCTCTGCGCTGATCGGCGCCAGTCGGCCGGAGCAGATTATCGAGAACGTCGGGGCGTTGAAGAACCTGAGTTTTAGCGCTGAAGAACTGGCGCAGATCGACCGGTTTGCCCAGGAGGGCGGGATCAATCTGTGGGAGAAGCCTTCGTCGGCGGAGTAGTTACTTTAGCCAATCAGCCGATTCGCCAGAAATGGCCGGCTGTACACAAAACCCTGTGGGAGGGAGATTGCTCCCTCCCACAGGTGTTCGCTCGTCGGCGAGGTGTGCCTAGTTACTGATCGCCAGGATGCTCGCTTGGTACGCCCCGACAAACACATCGAAATCCCCCACTTCGTTCTGCTCAAGCTCGGCTTGCTGAGCCAGGGATTGACGAGCGTTTTCTTCGAATGCGCTCTGTTCCTGGGCAGGCAACGGCTCGGCGCGGAAGAATTCGGCGTGGGCCTTGCTCTGGCGCAGGGAGAACTGGGCGAAACTTTCCTGGTGTTCTGCCATGGCCGCCAGCACTTGGGCGGAGGGGGTCAGTGACGGGTCCCGCACCTTCGCCAATTGCGCGTCCAGTGCCTGGCGGTGGGCGTCGCCCCCCTGGCTCTCGTCGAGCAGCGAGGCCAATGGCGCGATCTTCTCCAGAAGCTCGATAGCCCAGGCTTGCATGTCCACCGATTGCCCTTGGCGTTGCAATTGCAAACCTGGCCGACGGCCTTCCTTGACCACGGTCAGGAAGTTGTTCGTCGCATTGCTGCATTCGTTGTTTTCCAGGAGCGGACTGTCGTTCAGACCGCAATACAGCAGGAACGCATCGAGGAAGCGCGATTCGGTGAGGTCGATGCCCATCGGCAGGAAGGGGTTGATGTCCAGGCAACGGACTTCGACGTACTGGATGCCTCGAGCCATCAACGCCTGGATCGGGCGCTCGCCGGTATAGGTCACGCGTTTTGGGCGGATGTTGGAGTAGTACTCGTTTTCGATCTGCAAAATATTGGTGTTGAGCTGCACCCACTCACCATTCTTATGCGTGCCGACTTCGACGTAGGGCGCGTACGGTGTCGCCACCGCCTTGCGCAGGCTGTCGGTATAGCTTGCCAGGTCGTTGTAGCAGGGGGTCAGGCCGGCCTGGGCGTTGCTTTGGTAACCCAGGTCGCTCATGCGCAGGCTGGTGGCGTACGGCAGGTACAAGGTGTCCGGATCCAATTGTTCCAACTGGTGCGCACGGCCGCGCAGAAAGCCGGCATCCAGAGCCGGAGAGGCACCGAACAGGTACATCAGCAACCAGCTGTAGCGACGGAAATTACGGATCAGCGCGATGTAGGCCGATGACTGGAAATCACGATCGCTCGCTTCAACGGCTTCGGCCTGACGCAGCAGCGGCCAGAGTTTTTCCGGCAGGGAAAAGTTGTAGTGGATCCCGGCGATGCATTGCATGGTCTTGCCATAGCGCAGGGCCAGACCCTGGCGGTAGACATACTTGAGCCGACCGATGTTCGAGGTGCCGTAATACGCGATCGGGATGTCTTCCTCCGCCGGCAGCGGGCACGGCATCGAAGGGCTCCACAGGTACTCGTTGCCGAGCTTGCTGTAGGCAAACCGGTGGATCTTGTCGAGGCTGTGCAAGGTATCGGCCACGTCAGCCTGGGCCGGGGTGATGAACTCCAGCAGCGACTCGGAATAGTCGGTGGTGATCTGCTCGTTGGTCAACGCCGAGCCCAGGGCCTCGGGGTGCGGGGTCTGCGCCAGATGCCCTGTGTCCGTGACGCGCAGGCATTCACGTTCGATGCCGTGCAGGCACTGCTCGAGCAGGGAGAGGTTGGCGCGCTCGCCGAGCAGAGCCAGGCGGCGGTTTAAAAGGTCGCTCAAGTTGAATTCCTTCACGCGTCAGTCGCCCCAATATGGGGGTGGTCACGACGGTCTACAAGGGTGAAGTTAAAACTGGCGTTTTCGCCTGGTTTTTGTGTGGCCAAAGACAATTCGTCGCGGCCCCTCTGTGGGAGCGAGCCTGCTCGCGATAGCGGTATGTCGGTCAACTTTACATTGACTGGTCCACCGCTATCGCGAGCAGGCTCGCTCCCACAGGGGATATCGATGCCGCATTCGCAGCGCCGAAATTAACCCAAATCGATGACAGGGAGCTATAGGACTGCGAACGTGCCTTGTGCTTTTGCGACCAGTTTGTCGCCTTGCATCACCTCGGCCTCAACCACCAGCGTGCGCCGACCCGGGTGGATGACCCGGGCCGTGCAGAGCACCTCACCGTCGGAGACGGCGCGAATGTAGTTGATCTTGCATTCGATGGTCGCGCTCTGCTGGTCAAAGCCGTGGACACTGGAACAAGCCAGGCCCATGGCGATGTCCACCAGGCTGAACAGCGCGCCGCCGTGCAGCTTGCCGCCACGGTTGCGCAGCGGTGGCTCAAGGCTCAGGGCGACTTGCGCCACCCCGTCCCCCAGGCTGTGCAGACGGCAGCCGAGCAGCTTGAAAAACGCGCTTTCCACCAACCCGGCTGGCGCGTCCATCAGCGTTTCTTCAACTGCTTGGCGTTGGCGAACAGCGAGGCCATGGCGTTGTTCGCCGGGGCCGCAGTGGCGGTTTCCTTGCGCGGCGCGGTGTTCTGCGACTGGCGCGGTGTCGAGCCCGGACGAGCGCCGCGGGCACCGTCGACTTTCTCGCCCGGTGTGTCACTCATGCGCATCGACAGACCGACGCGTTTGCGCGGGATGTCGACTTCCATGACTTTCACTTTCACCACATCACCGGCCTTCACCGCTTCGCGCGGATCTTTGATGAATTTCTCCGACAGCGCGGAGATGTGCACCAGACCATCCTGATGCACGCCGATGTCGACGAAGGCCCCGAAGTTGGTGACGTTGGTCACCACGCCTTCGAGGATCATGCCCGGCTGCAGGTCCTTGAGGTCTTCGACGCCGTCCTGGAACTCGGCGGTCTTGAACTCGGGGCGTGGGTCGCGGCCGGGTTTCTCCAATTCCTGAAGAATGTCGGTCACGGTGGGCAGGCCGAAGGTTTCGTCGGTGAATTTTTTCGGGTCCAGGCGCTTGAGAAACGCGGCGTCACCGATCAGCGAACGGATGTCGCGGTCGGTCTGGGCGGCGATGCGTTGCACCAGCGGATAGGCCTCAGGGTGGACAGCCGACGAATCCAGCGGGTTGTCGCCGTTCATGACGCGCAGGAAGCCGGCGGCCTGTTCGAAGGTTTTTTCACCCAGGCGCGGGACTTTTTTCAATGCGGCGCGGGTCTTGAACGCACCGTGTTCGTCGCGGTGGGTGACGATGTTCTGCGCCAGCGTGGCGTTGAGGCCGGAGATGCGCGCCAGCAGCGCTACCGAAGCGGTGTTCACGTCCACGCCCACGGCGTTCACGCAATCCTCCACGACGGCGTCCAGGCCCCGGGCCAGTTTCAACTGGGAAACGTCGTGCTGGTACTGGCCGACACCGATGGATTTCGGATCGATCTTCACCAGTTCCGCCAGCGGGTCCTGCAGGCGACGGGCGATGGACACCGCCCCGCGAATCGACACGTCCAGGTCCGGGAACTCCTTGGAGGCCAGTTCCGACGCCGAATAAACCGAAGCGCCGGCCTCGGAAACCATGACCTTGGTCATCTTCATGGTCGGGTATTTCTTGATCAGTTCGGCGGCCAGTTTGTCGGTCTCCCGGCTGGCGGTGCCGTTGCCGATGGCGATCAGGTCCACCGAATGCTTGGCGCATAGCGCGGCGAGCACGGCGAGGGTCTGGTCCCACTTGTTATGCGGCACATGGGGGTAGACCGTGGCATGGTCCAGCAGCTTGCCGGTGGAGTCCACCACGGCCACTTTGCAACCGGTACGCAGGCCCGGGTCCAGGCCCAGGGTGGCGCGCGGCCCGGCCGGTGCGGCCAGCAGCAGGTCGTGCAGGTTGTGAGCGAAGACGTTGATCGCTTCTGTCTCAGCGTTGTCGCGCAGCTCGCCCAGCAGATCGGTTTCCAGGTGGGTGTAGAGCTTGACCTTCCAGGTCCAGCGCACCACTTCGGCCAGCCATTTGTCGGCGGCGCGGTTCTGGTTCTGGATGCCGAACTGCTGGCCGATCATGCCTTCGCACGGGTGCATGGTGCCGGGCAACTCATCGCCCACCTTCAGCGCGGAGCTGAGAATGCCTTCGTTGCGGCCGCGGAAAATTGCCAGGGCGCGGTGGGACGGCATGCTCTTGAGCGGTTCGTCGTGTTCGAAGTAGTCGCGGAACTTGGCGCCTTCTTCTTCCTTGCCGGCGATCACGCGGGCGCTGAGGGTGGCTTCCTGCTTGAGGTAATTGCGCAGTTTTTCCAGCAGGTTGGCGTCTTCGGCGAAGCGTTCCATAAGGATGTACTTGGCGCCTTCCAGCGCGGCTTTCACGTCCGCCACACCTTTTTCGGCATCGACGAAACGCGCGGCTTCGGTTTCCGGGGACAGGGTCGGGTCGTTGAACAGGCCGTCGGCCAGCTCGCCGAGGCCTGCCTCCAGGGCGATCTGGCCCTTGGTACGGCGTTTTTGCTTGTAGGGCAGGTACAGGTCTTCGAGACGGGTCTTGGTGTCGGCCAGCTTGATGTCACGCTCAAGTTGCGGGGTCAGCTTGCCCTGTTCCTGAATGCTGGCCAGGATGCTGACGCGCCGCTCGTCGAGTTCTCGCAAGTAGCGCAGGCGCTCTTCCAGATGACGCAATTGGGTGTCATCGAGGCTGCCGGTCACTTCTTTGCGGTAACGGGCGATAAAGGGCACCGTGGAGCCCTCATCCAGTAGCGCGACGGCCGCTTCGACCTGTTGTGGGCGTACGCCGAGTTCCTCGGCGATGCGGCTGTTGATGCTGTCCATAAAACCACCTGAAAAATTGTGAAATCAGACTCGCCACCGCAGAAACCGGGCTCGGCGAGACTGGTTGAGCGGCCTGGCGTGCGCCGCTGCCTGGGTCAAGAGGCTGCCTGTTGACCCGCGAAATTCAGAAAGTGCTGCCTGGCAAGGGAAAAAACGATGGGTCGGGATCACGATCCGACATTCCCTGGCACAAAAGGCCGCGCATTATAACCAGCGTTGCGTTCTTAGGGGGCGTCGTGGTCTGTAGGCTCGATACCCGGATGACTGGAGATAGAGGAAAAATCTGCTAACAATGCACACGGTGCGTATAACGGCAGCTAGGCCATAATGCGCGCCGAGATCAAAGGAGCTTCCTATGAGCAGCACTGCACAAACTGCTGAAGGCGAAAAAATTCTTATTGTTGACGACGATCCGGGGCTGAGCAGCCTGCTGGAGCGCTTTTTCGTCAGCAAGGGCTACCGTGCCCGCACCGTACCGAACACCGAGCAAATGGATCGGCTGCTGGCCCGTGAGGTCTTCAACCTGGTGGTCCTCGACCTGATGCTGCCAGGTGAAGACGGTTTGACAGCCTGCCGTCGCCTGCGTGGCGCGAACAACCAGATCCCGATCATCATGCTCACGGCCAAGGGCGATGAGCTGAGCCGTATCAAGGGTCTGGAACTGGGCGCTGACGATTACCTGGCCAAGCCGTTCAACCCGGACGAGCTGATGGCCCGGGTCAAGGCGGTGTTGCGTCGTCAGTCGGCCCCGGTGCCTGGCGCCCCGGGCAGCGAAGATGAAAGCGTGACCTTCGGCGACTATGAACTGTCCCTGGCCACTCGCGAGCTCAAGCGCGGCGATGAAATACACATGCTCACCACCGGTGAGTTCGCCGTGCTCAAGGCCCTGGTGATGAACGCCCGTCAGCCGCTGACCCGCGACAAGCTGATGAACCTGGCCCGTGGCCGTGAATGGGATGCGCTGGAGCGATCCATCGACGTGCAGATTTCCCGTCTGCGCCGGATGATCGAGCCTGATCCTTCCAAGCCGCGATATATCCAGACTGTCTGGGGCGTGGGTTATGTATTCGTGCCGGATGGCGCCGCCAGCAAGTGATCGGTGATTTGTAGGAGCGGGTGGCCTGGCGGGTTGAATTTCTTCCTGCAGGCGACTCGCGGTCCGTTATTGTGCGAGCATCGCTCGCTCCTGCAAGTGTGTAGCGGCTATTCATGAAAACCCCCGTTTGGTTCCCCCAGAGCTTCTTCTCCCGCACCCTCTGGCTGGTGCTGATTGTCGTGCTCTTTTCCAAGGCACTGACGCTCGTCTACTTGCTGATGAACGAAGATGTGCTGGTGGACCGGCAGTACAGCCACGGCGTTGCCTTGACCCTTCGAGCCTATTGGGCCGCCGACGAAGCCAACCGGGAGAAGATCGCCGAAGCGGCGACCCTGATCCGGGTGGTTGGCGCTGGCGTGCCGGAAGGCGAACAACACTGGCCTTACAGCGAGATCTATCAACGGCAGATGCAGGACGAACTCGGCGCCGATACCGAAGTGCGCTTGCGTATGCACTCGCCTCCGGCGCTGTGGGTCCGTGCGCCGAGCCTGGGGGATGGCTGGTTGAAGGTACCGTTGTACCCCCACCCGTTGCGCGGCCAGAAAATCTGGAACGTGCTTGGCTGGTTCCTGGCCATCGGCCTGTTGTCGACCGCTTCGGCGTGGATCTTCGTCAGCCAGCTCAATCAGCCGCTCAAGCGTCTGGTCTACGCGGCCCGACAATTGGGCCAGGGCCGTAGCGTGCGATTGCCCATCAGCGACACTCCCAGTGAAATGACCGAGGTGTACCGCGCTTTCAACCAGATGGCCGAGGACGTCGAGCAGGCCGGACGCGAGCGTGAACTGATGCTTGCGGGCGTCTCCCACGACCTGCGCACACCGTTGACCCGTTTACGGCTGTCGCTGGAGTTGATGGGCGAGCACACCGACCTGACCGATGAAATGGTCCGCGATATCGAAGACATGGACGCGATTCTCGATCAGTTCCTGGCGTTCATTCGCGACGGTCGGGACGAGTCCGTGGAAGAAGTCGATCTCAGCGAGCTGGTACGGGAAGTGGCCGCGCCCTATAACCAGAACTGCGAAAAAGTGCACCTGCGCCTGGAGCCGATCCAGCCGTTCCCGCTGCGCCGGGTGTCGATGAAGCGATTGCTGAACAACCTGATCGGCAATGCCTTGAATCACGCCGGCACGGGCGTCGAAGTGGCGGCTTATGTTTCCGGTGATACCAGCGCACCTTATGTGGTGCTCAGCGTCATGGACCGTGGTGCCGGGATCGATCCGTCGGAACTGGAAGCCATTTTCAACCCCTTCACCCGGGGCGACCGTGCCCGGGGCGGAAAAGGCACGGGATTGGGCCTGGCCATTGTCAAGCGCATCGCTTCGATGCACGGCGGCAATGTCGAATTGCGCAACCGCGCCGGTGGTGGTCTGGAAGCGCGGGTGAGGTTGCCGTTGGGGCTGTTGTTGCCTAGGGATGCAGTATAGGGATACACCCGTTTGCTCAAGAACTGATGTGGGAGCGAGCCTGCTCGCGATAGCAGTGGATCAGCAGCATTGATGTTGACTGACACGCCGCCATCGCGAGCAGGCTCGCTCCCACCTATGAGTTAACCCTTACCCTTGGTCCGGGTCATGTTCGGCCCGCCATTCTTTTCCAGATGCTCGATGATGATCCCCGCCACGTTCTTGCTCGTGGTGGTTTCGATCCCTTCCAGGCCCGGCGAGGAGTTGACCTCCATCACCAGCGGCCCGTGATTGGAACGCAGGATGTCTACACCCGCCACGGCCAGGCCCATGACTTTAGCGGCGCGCAGGGCAGTCATGCGCTCTTGCGGCGTGATCTTGATCAGGCTCGCGCTACCGCCGCGATGCAGGTTGGAGCGAAATTCCCCGGGTTTGGCCTGGCGCTTCATCGAAGCGATCACCTTGTCGCCGACCACGAAGCAGCGAATGTCCGCGCCGCCGGCTTCCTTGATGTATTCCTGGACCATGATGTTCTGCTTCAGGCCCATGAACGCTTCGATCACCGACTCGGCGGCCGTCGCGGTTTCACACAGCACTACGCCGATACCCTGGGTGCCTTCCAGCACCTTGATGACCAGTGGCGCGCCGTTGACCATGGCAATCAGGTCGGGAATGTCGTCGGGAGAGTGGGCAAAACCGGTCACCGGCAAGCCGATCCCACGGCGCGACAACAATTGCAGCGAGCGCAACTTGTCCCGGGAGCGGGCGATGGCCACGGACTCGTTGAGGGGAAATACTCCCATCATTTCGAACTGGCGCAACACGGCGCAACCATAGAACGTTACCGACGCACCGATGCGCGGGATCACCGCATCGAACCCTTCCAGCGGCTTGCCACGGTAGTGGATCTGCGGCTTGTGGCTGGCAATGTTCATGTAGGCGCGCAGGGTATCGATCACCACCATTTCATGGCCACGTTCGGTCCCGGCTTCAACCAGGCGACGAGTGGAATACAGACGCGGATTACGCGACAGCACAGCGATCTTCATGCAACACCTGTGGCAGAGGTAGTGGACACCGGGAACACCGGCTTGTCTTGAACGTATTTGATGCCCGGATTGACCACCAACTGGCCGTCGATCAAGGCTTTGGAACCCAATAACAGGCGATATCGCATGGACTTGCGGCAGGCAAGCGTGAACTCGACTCGCCAGATCCGATCCCCCAGTGCCAGCGTCGTGCTGATCACGTAGCGAACCTGGGCGTGGCCGTTGGAGCTTTTTATCGTTTTGCGCGCCACCAATGGGGCTTCGCAGCGACGATGGCGCAACTGCACCACCGTTCCCAGATGCGCGGTGAAGCGCACCCATTTTTCACCGTCGCGCTCGAACGGCTCGATGTCGGTGGCGTGCAGGCTGGAGGTGCTGGCGCCGGTGTCGATTTTTGCCCGCAGGCCCGCGACACCCAGATCCGGGAGCGCCACCCACTCGCGTAGACCGACAACGGTCAGATGGTCAAAAGTCTTCAATAAAAAAACCTGCGATCAGTACATCGGATCGTGGAGCCCGCGAATCGCGGTATTCACGCAGAATAATCACAAAATGGCGACAGTTATCTACACACCTGTTTCCGCTCGTAACCGATACCGGCCCGCATCGTGCCGCAAGTCAGTTCGGCCGACATTCTATCTGTCGGACCGAATTCGTGCGCTCGACAAAAACGGTAGTACAGTTCTGACTATTGGCTGAAAGAGGAATTGCAGTGGCACAAAAAAAGGAAGAAGACGACAAGGTCCGTCTCGATAAATGGTTGTGGGCAGCGCGATTCTATAAAACCCGCGCCCTGGCCAAGACCGCCATCGAAAGCGGCAAGGTCCATCACCGGGGCGAACGTTGCAAGCCGGGCAAGGAGCCTCGCATCGGCGACGAATATGTCATTCGCACCGGGTTCGACGAAAAAACCGTGGTTGTCCAAGCCCTGTCGATCGTGCGCCGCGGCGCGCCGGAAGCGCAGGCGCTGTATCGCGAGACCGAAGCCAGTATCGCCCGGCGCGAAACCGCAGCCGCCCAGCGCAAGGCCGGCGCCTTGGGGGTCAGCACCGATGGCAAGCCCAGCAAGAAGCAGCGTCGGGATCTGTTCAAGTTTCATGGCAGCAATAGCGAATAAAAGATCGGCAATTTAAGGCCGCAGTGCCTGTGGCTCGGATGCGCAGTCAGCCCCATCCCGTCCGACAAACCCTGGCCTTGCTTGGAACCCACCCGGAATGTCCATAAAATGCCCGTCATCCTTTGTCATCACCTCAGATACCAGACCCTATGACTGATTTGCCGGATACCGACTACACCCAACGCTTCATCTTCGATGACAGCGACACTCGTGGCGAACTGGTGGCGTTGGAGCGTAGCTACGCCGAAGTTCTTGCCAAGCATCCCTATCCGGAACCGGTCGCCCAACTGCTCGGTGAACTGATGGCGGCTGCGGCGCTGCTGGTCGGCACCTTGAAATTCGATGGCTTGCTGATTCTCCAGGCCCGTTCCGAAGGCCCGGTGCCATTGTTGATGATCGAATGCTCCAGCGAACGCGAGATCCGTGGCCTGGCCCGTTATCACGCCGAGCAGATCGCCCCCGACGCGACCCTGGCCGACATGATGCCCGATGGCGTGCTGGCGCTGACGGTCGATCCAACCCACGGCAAGCGCTACCAGGGTATTGTCGATCTCGATGGCACGTCTCTGGCTGAATGCTTCACCAACTACTTCGTCATGTCGCAACAGACCAACACTCGCTTCTGGCTCTATGCCGACGGGCGGCGTGCCCGTGGTTTGCTGCTGCAGCAGTTGCCCGCCGATCGCCTTCGCGACCAGCAAGAACGTGACGCCAGCTGGCAGCACATCACCGCTCTGGCCAGCACCCTGAGCGCCGATGAGCTACTGAGCCTGGACAACGAAACCGTGTTGCATCGTCTCTACCATCAAGAGCAGGTCCGCCTGTTCGACGTTCAGCCGTTGCGCTTCCAATGCAGTTGCTCTCGTGAACGTTCCGGCAATGCGCTGGTCAGTCTGGGTCTGGAAGATGCGCAGCAATTGGTGATCGAGCATGGTGGTGCCATCGAGATCGATTGCCAGTTTTGCAACGAGCGCTACCTGTTCGACGCTGCGGACATCGCCCAATTGTTCGCCGGTGCGGGTGTCGACACACCGTCAGATACTCGTCACTAAAACGGTTCAGCGCAGGTAAATCTCCTGGCAAACGCCGGATTTACGCCGTACTGACGGGAGGGCCCTACTTTTTTTGGGCTTTTCTGGCATAATCCGGCCCACTTTTTTCGGGTAGTAGTGCGCGACTTCCTACTACAAAACGTTTGGAGCACTCGGCCACAGGCCGACGGGGAATCTCATGACGCAAGCCAATAACGCCGTGTACACCGATCTGAGTGTCGATGATCTGGTCAAAGAAGCCCTCAGTCGCGGTGAAGGCGAGCTTGCCGATACTGGCGCGCTGGTTGTTCGCACCGGTCATCGTACCGGTCGTTCACCGGTTGACCGTTTCATCGTTGAAGAGCCGACCACCCAGGACGCCATTGCCTGGGGCCCGATCAACCGCAAGTTCCCGGCCGACAAGTTCGACGCCCTGTGGGACCGCGTAGCAGCCTATCTGGGCGAGCGTGAGCGTTTTGTCTCCCATGTTCATGTAGGTTCCGACCCTGCGCACTACCTGCCGGTCAAGATGACCACCGAGACTGCCTGGCACAACCTGTTCGGCCGCTGCCTGTTCATCAACCCCGAGCAGTACAACGCCGGTGGCAAGGATGAATGGCAGATCCTCAACGCGCCGAACTTCGTCTGCGAGCCTGAGCGCGACGGCACCAATTCCGACGGCACCGTGATCATCAACTTCGCGGCCAGGAAAGTACTGATCGCCGGCATGCGTTACGCCGGTGAAATGAAGAAAGCGCTGTTCTCCGTCCAGAACTTCCTGCTGCCAGCGGTTGACGTACTGCCTATGCACTGCGCCGCCAACATGGGCGAAGAGGGCGATGTAACCCTGTTCTTCGGTCTGTCGGGCACGGGCAAAACCACGCTGTCCGCCGATGAAAGCCGTTACCTGATCGGTGATGACGAGCACGGCTGGGGTGTTGGCGTGGTCTTCAACATTGAAGGCGGTTGCTATGCCAAGTGCATCGACCTGTCCGAGAAGAACGAGCCGGTTATCTGGAAAGCCATCCAGCACGGCGCCGTACTGGAAAACGTTGTCCTGGACCCGGTCACCAAGAAAGCCGATTACGCCGACGACAGCCTGACCCAGAACAGCCGCGCCGCCTACCCGCGTGAACTGATCGAAAAACGCGCACCGAAAAACCTCGGTGGCGAGCCAAACGCAGTGATCTTCCTGACTTGCGACCTGACCGGCGTACTGCCGCCGGTGTCGATCCTCAGTGAAGAACAAGCGGCCTACCACTTCCTGTCCGGCTACACCGCACTGGTGGGCTCGACTGAAATGGGTTCGGGCAGCGGCATCAAGTCGACGTTCTCCACCTGCTTCGGCGCTCCATTCTTCCCACGTCCTGCCGGTGAATACGCTGAGCTACTGATCAAGCGTATCCGCGGCTTCGGCTCCAAGGTCTACCTGGTCAACACCGGCTGGACCGGCGGTGGCTACGGCGTCGGCAAGCGCTTCAACATCCCGACCACCCGTGCGGTGATCGCGGCAATTCAGAGCGGCGCGCTGATCGGTGCTGAAACCGAGCACCTGGACATCATCAACCTGGACGTGCCGCTTGCCGTTCCGGGCGTTGAGACTGGCCTGTTGAACCCACGCAACACCTGGACCGACAAGGCTGCGTACGACGAAGCCGCCAAGGCATTGGCCGGCTTGTTCATCGAGAACTTCAAGAAGTTTGAAGTGAGCGACGCGATCAAGGCGGCTGGACCGCAGTTGTAAGGCTTGGTGAGCGAATGAAAAAACCGCCCTTTTTCAGGGCGGTTTTTTTATGGACGGCTTTTGAGGGGGCGGATGCAATGCTGTGCTGCTCCCGGCTCGAAAGCAGCCATTATTCCACCTGGAATCACGGTAAACAGCCAGAATAATGCCACTTAATGCGTGCCGTTCGGCTACACCCCTTCCACTTCCTGCGTCTCCCAGCGCTGAGCCTTGATTGCTTTGTAGAGCATCCCAATGGTCAGTGGCACCTTGCTGCCACGGCCCTTGGCCCTGCGCTTTTGAAACACATCAAATCCTTCCGGCTGAAAGTAGCGGTACGCGTCGTAGTCAATGAGGTCGAGGGCGAACCGCTCCTCCAATGCTTCCATCAGATGCCGAGCGTCCGCGCCGTCACAGCCCAAGTCGAGATTGATGGCGGTGTCCAGACGGATTGTCTTGCGCTCCGGCAGGCCGATTTCTTCATGGAGCAGTTCCATGAGCTGGCGCATGGCGTGGTCGTCAGGAAAATCTGGGGCGAGGTACATGAAAAAATGTCCGGGGTGAGGGTGGCGTCTGTATAGGTGGAAAGTTTAGGGCGAAATCTTTGCCCGTTGGAAAAAGAAGAAATATCCCACGACCGTCTAGGAACTGTCCGGGAGGCTTCGACAGCCGCGAGCGGTAGCGGCCTCCTGATTCAGTCAGCCAGCGGTCCTGGGGCGCGTCGTGAGGCCGCCTCAAGGTCCATCAACCCTCTGCCGTAGGCTTCGCTGTTGGCGTAGATGCCAGTGCGGTTGGCTGTCGCCAGCAGATGTTCGCGCACTTGCTGTGCGTTGAGCTGCGGGTAGAGGCTTTGCAGCGCGGCCAGTGCGCCACTGACCAACGCGGCGGCTGGGGATGTGCCGGCGGTTTGCACGTAACGGCCATCCTTGCCCACGGTAAGCAGGCCTGCCTGTGGACCTGCGTCGCCGCCGGGTACGGCGATGCACCAGGCGGCTGCGACGCCGCAATAGTTGGATTTTCCATTGATGGTGCTGCCATCGTTTTTCAACGCCACGACCGCGATCCAGCCTTTCTCCAGTTCCGGCAACGCTGCCGGTAACCCAGGTTCGGCCAAGGGCTCGCGCTTGAGCTCATTGCCGGTCGGGAAGACAAATACGGCGCCGTCTTCCACCAGTTTTCGGGCAGCGGCCAGGGAGTCGGGCATCACCTGGTTGTAACGTGCTTCAGTGATTTCGGTGGCGGGGATGGCGTTGGCCCACGAGTTATTGAACAGGCGCGCGCCCTTGTCGAAACCGCTTTGCCAGGACTGTGCGATTTCGCTGTCGAAAAAAAACGGTTCGTTGTCGTCGCCGAAACGGAAGGGGATCAACCTGGCCTCAAACGCGATGCCATGCATGCCCTGGTCGTCCTTGTTGGCGGCGAGGATGCCGGCCATTTGCGTGCCGTGCCCGACCCGGTCAAGGGTACCGGGACGGTTTTCGACATGGTCGAATCCGGGGTCACCCAGCCTGCCCTCGAACTCCGTCAGCCTGCTGTTCAGTCCAGAGTCGATCAGCGCCACGGTCACGTTCCGGCCGGTGCCACCCCGGGCATACAGAGCTGAGGCTTTGACGATGGCCAGACCTTGCTGGGCGCGGTATTCCGGTGTTTCGAACACGGTGGTTCGCATGTCGGGTTGTGCTGGGATGGTCAAGCAACCGGCCAGGAGTGAGGCCGACGTTAGCGCCAGGGTGCGTAGCGCGGAAAATGGATGTGACATGGTTCAGTCCTTGAGCGGAGTCTTGAGCGCCAGGCTTCCAGGCCTGTAACGCATGAGTGGATGGCGCACCTTACCTTGCAAGCGAAACGGGAACGAGGCATCAAAGTGCCTGGATTTGTATCGCCTCATGGCAAAGCACAAAGGCGCTGAGGCTGTATCATCCGGTATCGTTTCCCCCCAAACCTTTTCTCGACTCCCTGCGCCGTCCGGCTAGGCTTTTGGCATCGCAGCAGTCAAGGAGTGACCGCCTATGCACAGCACCCTGGAACAGGTTTTCGGTTATCCGCAGTTTCGCCCCGGTCAGGAAGCTGCCGTCAGCGCAGTACTTGCCGGTCGGTCGGCAGCGGCCATTTTTCCTACCGGCTCGGGCAAGTCCCTGTGTTATCAATTGCCGGCCCTGCTATTACCGCATCTGACCCTGGTGGTCTCGCCGCTGCTGGCACTGATGCAGGACCAACTGGCGTTCCTGCATCGCCATGGCATTGCGGCGGCGAGTATCGATTCAGTCCAGCGTCGTGACGAAGCCAGCGAGGTCATGGCACGGGCTCGTTCGGGCGAGTTGAAGATTCTGATGATTTCGGTGGAGCGGCTGAAGAACGAGCGCTTTCGCAATTTCCTGCAGCAGGTACCGATCTCGTTGCTGGTGGTAGATGAAGCCCACTGTATTTCCGAATGGGGGCATAACTTTCGTCCCGACTACCTCAAGCTCCCCGACTACCAGCGTCAGTTCGACATTCCCCAGGTGCTGCTGTTGACGGCCACCGCAACGCCCAAAGTCATCGCGGACATGCAGGCGAAGTTCGCCATCGTCCCCGACGATGTGGTCACCACCGGCTTCTATCGACCCAACCTCAACCTGCTGGTGGAACCGGTGCGCGGCGCGGATAAACGGCGGCGACTGGTGCAATGGCTGGGCGAGCGAGCCGGGCAGCCGAGCATCGTCTATGTCACCTTGCAGCGAACCGCCGAGCAGATTGCCGAGCACTTGAGCCAGCATGGGATCGAGGCCCAGGCTTATCACGCCGGCTTACCTCATGAACAACGCGAAGCCATCCAGCGCCGGTTCATGGGCGGGCAGTGCAATTGCATCGTTGCGACCATCGCCTTCGGCATGGGTATCGACAAGAGTGATATCCGCAACGTGGCGCATTTCGACCTGCCTAAATCCATCGAGAACTACAGCCAGGAGATCGGCCGGGCGGGGCGTGACGGGTTGCCGTCCGATTGTCTGGTCCTGGCCAACCGTGACAGCCTCAACGTGCTGGAAAACTTTGTTTATGGCGATACGCCGGAGCTGGCGGGTATTCGGTGCGTGCTTGATGAGTTGAAGGCTGCAGCTGCCGATGGCCAATGGGAGTTTTTGCTGGGGCCGCTGGCGGACAAGAGCAACATCCGGCAACTGCCGCTCAAGACGCTGCTGGTGCAATTGGAACTGCGCCGGCTGATCGCGCCGCGTTATGCCTATTTCGCGGAGTATCGCTTCAAGTTTCTGATCGAGCCGCAGGCATTGCTCGAGCACTTTGAAGGGGAGCGTCAGGCGTTCGTCTCGGCCATCATCCAGACCTCCAGCCGTGCTCGTACCTGGGCCACGGTGGATTTCGACGGGATGTACCAGCTGTATCACGCCGAGCGGAACCGCGTGGTCAAGGCGCTGGATTACTTTCAGGAAAAGGGCTGGGTCGAGCTGGAAAGCAAACAGATGACCGAGGTGTATAACGTGCTTGAAGCAGGGTTCGACGTTCAGGCGCTGAGCGCCGAGTTGCACGACTATTTCACCCGGCACGAGCGTGGGGAGATCGCGCGGATCCACGCGATGCTCGAACTGTTCGCCACCGATCATTGCCTCGGTTATCGGTTGGCCCAGTATTTCGGCGATGAAAGTGCACCGCAGCGCTGTGGTCATTGTTCGGTGTGCCATGGACACGTTGCCCGTCTGCCGGAGCCACCACCATTACCAGTACTGGTGGACAGAGACTTCAACGCACTGTGTGGCGACTTTATCAACAGGCACGAGCAGCATACCGGCAGTGCACCCTCTGCGGAGCGGGTGACCCGGTTCCTCTGCGGCATCAGCGTGCCGTTGTTCACCAAACTGAAGGCACGGACGATTCCAGGATATGCGCAGCTGGAGGATTACCCGTACGCCGAAGTTCGCCACTGGGTTCAAGCGGCTTTGTAATCCGCATCCATCCGATGAATGCCCGCCATCACACGAATAAATTTCAAAAATATTCTGCGGCTGACTAAGGTGAGGGCTGTCTTTGGATCGCCAACAAGAGAGCAAACATGAGCCAGACACCCTTCGATATTCAGCGCGCCGCCGTAGTCGGTGCAGGCACTATGGGGCGGGGCATCGTGATGTGCCTGGCCAACGCCGGCGTGACGGTGCAGTGGGTCGACAACAACCCGCAGATGCTGGAACAGGCGTTGGCTGCCGTGGCCGATACTTATGCCCACAACGTGCGCCAGGGCCGTATCGACCAGGGTGAAGCCGATGCCCGAATCGCCAGGGTGACGCGGGCAGATGACTACGCGGCGATCCGCAATGTTGATCTGGTCATCGAGGCGGTTTACGAGAATCTTGAGCTCAAGCAGAAGATCTTCCGCGAGCTGGACGGCCTGCTCAAGCCCGAGGCCATTCTGGCGAGCAACACCTCGGCGCTGGACATCGATGCGATTGCCGCCGTCACCCGCCGCCCCACCCAGGTGTTGGGTCTGCACTTCTTCAGCCCGGCGCACATCATGAAGTTGCTGGAAATCGTTCGTGGGGCGCAAACCTCCAAAGCGGTGCTGGACGCAGCCCTGGTATTGGGCAAGCGCATGGGCAAGGTCAGCGTGGTGTCGGGCAATTGCCACGGGTTCATCGGCAACCGGATGCTTCATCCCTATGTGCTGGAGGCGCGCAAGATGCTGCTGGAAGGGGCGTTTCCCCATCAGGTTGACGCGGCATTGCAGGGTTTCGGCTTCGCCATGGGGCCGTTTCGCATGTACGACGTCGTCGGTATCGACCTGGAGTGGCGCGCTCGGGAACTGGCGGGCAAAGGTCAGGATGCACCCGAGGTGCAAGTGGACAACCGTTTGTGCGAACTGGGTCGGTTCGGCCAGAAAAGCGGCAACGGGTACTATCACTACGAAGCCGGCAGTCGCCAGGCCGAGCATGATGTAGAGGTCGATGCGCTGGTGCAGCGAGTCAGTGAAACGTTGGGTTTTCAGCGTCGCGAGATCGGCCCCGAGGAAGTCCTCGAGCGTTGCTTGCTGGCGCTGGTCAATGAGGGCGCGAAAATCCTGCAGGAAGGTATTGCCGAGTCGGCTCACGACATCGACCTGGTGTATCTCAACGGCTACGGCTTCCCCGCGGACAAGGGCGGCCCGATGGCCTGGGCCGACCATCAGGGACTTGAAGACATCCATGCACGGCTGCTGGAACTCGAAACGAAGCAGGGGGACCACTGGAAGCCCGCGCGTCTGATCGGGGGGCTGGCGGCCCAGGGCAAGGGATTCGCACAACACCAGGCCTCAAAATCCTGAACAACGCATGAACCATTGAGCAACCGTAAAGGACACCTGATGCCCCAACGTAGCGAATACCCGCACCTGCAACCGATCACCACACGCTGGCACGACAACGACGTGTACGGTCACGTCAACAACGTGACTTATTACAGTTTTTTCGACACGGCGGTGAACACTTATCTGATCGAGGTCGGCGGCCTCGATATCCACGATGGGGAGGTGGTGGGGTTCGTGGTGAGTTCGGCTTGCGACTACTTTGCCTCGATCGCCTTTCCCGACCGGATTGAAATCGGTCTGCGGGTGGGGAAGCTGGGCAGCAGTTCAGTGCAGTATGAGCTGGCGGTGTTCAAGGCGGGGGAGGAGGAGGCCTGCGCGGCGGGGCGCTTTGTGCATGTTTTTGTGGAGCGGTCTTCGAATCGACCAGTGGCGATTCCGGATCGGTTGCGCGCCGCTTTGGAGCGGCTGGTGATTTAAACGAAAAATCGCAGTCTCCTGTCAGACGCTTGAGAAGCGCTGACGAAGACTGCGATTTTCTATCGACTACTGGTTAGAGCCAGTGATCAATCGTCGTGATAGCGATGTTTGTGCTTGTGCTTGCGATGCCCGTAGGCATGGCCACGACCTGGATGGCCGTCACGGTAGTAGCGGCGATCACCACGGCGACCGTCATAACGACGATCGTCGTCATCGTCCTTGCCCATATAGTTGCCCAGTGCACCGCCAGCGCCGCCGCCTGCTGCTGCACCGATCAGGCTGCCGGTGGTGCCGCCTACGCTACGGCCGACCACGTTACCGCCGGCTGCGCCCAGCGCACCGCCAATCGCTGCTTCGCCGCGGCTGCGTTTGTCCGCACCGACCGCACTGCCACCCGCGCCACCCAAGGCTGCGCCGATGGTGGACCCGGTGTTGCCGCCCAAGGACTGGCCGACCACAGAACCCAGAACCCCGCCCAATGCGCCGCCCACGCCTGCTTCGGTGGTGCCACCGGCAGAGGCTGCGCCACTGATCAGGCCAAGGGACAACAAGAGAATCGAGGAGAACTTCATAGAGGAGCCTCAAAGGGATGACGGCGCGATCCTGAGGCTGGCTTCGCTTGGTTACAATCGAAATCCGACGAGTAACACGACTTGTGCACAATTCGATAAGTTATTGTTTTTTGAGCGGAACTTAACAGATTTTCGCCGGTCTTTAGTTACTTCGGACAGGCCGTTTTCTATGGAAAACGGCCTTTTTTGTGGGCGATTGAAAAGCAGGATTGTGGGGAGCCAAGCCTTGCTCCCACACAACCTAATCGCCTGGCACGTTGTGTCAGGCCGACTTGGCCAGAATCAGCCCATTCTCGCTCGCTGCTTCCAGACGGATCGCCACGAATTTCGAAGTCGGGGTATGGCTGCCGTCGCCGGTGCTCTCCAACGGCACCAACGGATTCACTTCAGGGTAATAGGCGGCGGCCTGTCCGGCGGGAATGTCGAATGCCAACAGGGTAAAGCCTTTGACCCGTCGCTCGCGGCCGTCATCCCAGAGCGAGACGATGTCGGCCTTCTGCCCAGGTTTGAAGCCCAGTCGAATGATGTCCGCTTCGTTGACGAACAACACGTCACGCTGGCCCTTCACGCCGCGATAGCGGTCATCGAGGCCATAGATGGTGGTGTTGTACTGATCGTGGGAGCGCATGGACTGCATGATCAGGTCAGGCAACTGCCCGGTGGCGCGGGTGCGTTCATGCACCAGGTCGGTCGGCAGCCGGTTGGGCTTGAAGTTGGCGCGGCCTGAGGCGGTGTTCCAGCGACGTGCACCGGCGCTGTTGCCCAGATAGAAGCCGCCGGGGTTCTGGAGCTTTTCGTTGAAGTCTTTGAACCCCGGGATGGTATCGGCGATCAGGTCGCGGATGCGGTTGTAGTCCGCCACCAGCCAGTTCCAGTCCACCGGGTGGTGGCCCAGTGTGGCGGCGGCGATGCCGGCAATGATCCAGGGCTCGGAACGCATCTGGTTCGACAGCGGCTGCAATTGGCCATTGGATGCATGGACCATGCTGAAGGAGTCCTCCACGGTCACCGCTTGTGCGCCTTCGACTTGCAGGTCGATGTCGGTACGGCCCAGGCACGGTAGGATCAGCGCCTCTTTTCCATGAGCCAGATGGCTGCGGTTGAGCTTGGTGCTGATCTGCACAGTCAGGTCGCAATTGCCCAAGGCCTGGAACGTCCGATCACTGTCCGGGGTGGCCTGGGCGAAGTTGCCGCCCAGAGCGATGAAGACCTTCGCCCGGCCGTCAGCCATGGCGTGGATCGCTTCGACCACGTTGTGGCCATTCTCGCGCGGCACCTTGAACTGGAAGCGACGCTCCAGCGAGTCAAGGAACGCCGCCGGCGGACGCTCGTTGATGCCCATGGTCCGGTCGCCCTGCACGTTACTGTGGCCGCGAACCGGGCACAGACCGGCGCCCGGCCGGCCGATGTTGCCGCGCAGCAGCATCAGGTTGGCGATTTCCTGGATGGTCGCCACCGAATGGCGGTGTTGGGTGATGCCCATCGCCCAGCACATGATCACGTTCTTGCTGATGGCGTACATGCGCGCCGCTTGTTCGATCTCGACCAGGGTCAAGCCCGACTGCTCAACGATCTGCTCCCATGGCGTGTCATCGACCACGGCCAGGTAATCCAGTACGTCGATGCTGTGTTCGTTCAGGAACGCATGGTCGAACACTGCAGCAGCGCCGGTGTTTTGCGCCTCACGTTCCCATTGCAGCAGGAACTTGGCCATGCCCCGCAGCACGGCCATGTCGCCACCCAGGGCCGGACGGAAATAGGCGGAGTTGGTCGGTTTATCCCCGTTGGTAAGCATTTCGATCGGGTTTTGCGGGTGCTGGAAACGCTCCAGGCCACGCTCCTTGAGCGGGTTGATGCACACCACCTGGGCGCCGCGTTTCACTGCTTCGCGCAGCGGTTCGAGCATGCGTGGATGGTTGGTGCCTGGGTTCTGGCCCCAGACGAAAATCGCGTCGGCGTGCTCGAAATCGTCGAAAGTCACGGTGCCTTTGCCTACGCCGACACTCTGGGACAGCGCCACGCCACTGGCTTCATGGCACATGTTCGAGCAGTCGGGGAAGTTGTTGGTGCCGTAGGCGCGCACGAACAACTGATAAAGGTAGGCTGCTTCGTTGCTGGCCCGGCCCGAGGTATAGAACTCAGCCTGGTTCGGGCTGGAGAGCCCCTGCAAGTGTTTGCCGATCAGGGCAAATGCCGCTTCCCAACTGATGGGTTTGTAGCGGTCGGTTTCGGCGTCGTAGCTCAGTGGCTCGGTCAGGCGCCCCTGGTATTCCAGCCAATAGTCGCTCTGCTCCAGCAGCGACGTCACACTGTGTTTGGCGAAGAATGCGCCATCGACACGGCGCTTGGTCGCTTCCCAGTTCACGGCTTTGGCGCCGTTCTCGCAGAACTTGACCATGCCGCTTTCCGGCGAGTCTCCCCAGGCACAGCCTGGGCAGTCAAAGCCGCCGTTCTGGTTGGTCTTGAGCATCATGCGCAGGTTCTTCAGCGCATTGTCGCTGGTCAGCCAGGCCTGGGCGACGCTGATCAGCGCGCCCCAACCACCGGCCGGGCCCTTGTAGGGCTTGTAGCGCGGTACGGGTTTCTGATCGGCTTGTTGATGATTGCTCACGCTTGATTCTCCATCGCAGGGCTATAGACCCGCGGCGCACTTTTCTGCGGCAGGTGGATGAGATTGAGGTTGTGCTGGCGGGCCCACTGCACGGCAAGGCCGGTGGGTGACGACAGGCTGACCAGGGTCTGGATGCCGGCGCGCAACACCTTCTGGATCAATTCGAGGCTGCAACGACTGGTGACGATCGCCACGCCTCCGTTCACCGGGATCTGTTGCCGGATCAGCGCGCCGATCAGTTTGTCGAGCGCGTTGTGCCGGCCGATATCTTCGCGTCCCAGCAGCAATTGGCCTTGGGCGTTCATGAACAGGGCCGCGTGGACCGCGCCGCAATGCTGGCCCAGGGGCTGGAACTGGCCGATGCGTTGACGCAGGTCTTCGAGCCACTGGGCCGGTGGCAGTGGCGTGCCGGGCAGTGCCTTGAGGTTCGGTAATGCCTGCTCCACCGCTTCCACCCCGCAAAGCCCGCAGCCACTGGTTCCGGCCAGTTGTCGGCGTTGTTGCTTGAGGTTCCAGAAGGCGCGGTTGGCGATGGTTACCTGGGCGTATTGCGCAGACCCGTCGCCGCTCAGTTGCACGTCATAGATGTCCGCAGGGTCTTCAATGATGCCGCTGCCTAGGCTGAAGCCGACGATGAAGTCTTCAAGGTCAGACGGCGTGACCAGCATGACGGCCTGACTGATGCCGTTATAGGCGATCGCCAGCGCCACTTCCTCGGCCAGCGCGGTGCTGTCCGATTGGGAATGGTCCAGGTTGCAGTAGCGATAGCTCTGGCTGGTGGCTGGCGCGGGTATTTTCTCCGCAGGCGCAGAACAGACCGGAGGCTTGTCGTTCATAGGCATCACTGACAGTGGGAATAGTGATAAGACTAAATGCGGCAATCTGCCACGTCTAATCGCTATTACTGATCTATCAATAGATGACGTCGATCAAGATGTCGTTGATGATTTCTGGTAGAGGGCGAAGCAAGCCTCCGCCAAAGCCGAGCGCGGAGCGCCGCGGCGCATGATCAGACCCAGTGGGACCAGGGTTTGCGCGTCTTCGATGGGCTGGATGCGCAAGTCCTGGGTCAGCATGCCCACGCCACTGTCCAGCGGCATCACTGCGCAACACAGTCCGCCGTGCACGGCTTGTAACAATTGATGCACCGCGTCGGTTTGCAGCAGAGGGCGGGGTGTGAGGCCTCGACTGTGGAAGTTGTGGTCGATGGACTGACGAAAATGCATGCCGCTGGTGAGCATGCCCAGGGGCAACTCGATCAGCGCTTCCCAGCTCAGCGGCTGCTCGCCGAAATAGAAGTATCGCTGGTCAAAGAGCAAGCCCATGCGCGTATGGTTGAAGGGCAGGGCGTCGAAGCGCTCGGTGTCCAGGCGCTCCAGATAGGAAATGCCCAGGTCGATGCGGTTGTTCGCCAGTTGTTCGAGGATGCGTTCGGAGCTTAAGGATGACAATTCGAAATGCAGGTTAGGGTGCTCGCTGTGCAGCCGCTGCATCATCGACAACGGATCGAAGTCCGACAATGGCACCACTCCCAGGCGCAGGGTACCCACCAGGTTGCCACGGCAGGCCGCCGCTTCGGCCTGTAGACCGTCATAGGCCGCCATGACCGTGCGTGCCCAGGCCAACACCCGCTCCCCCGGAGCGGTGAAACCTTCAAAGCGCTGGCCTCGATTGACCAGCGGCAGACCCAGCTCTTCCTCAAGGCTGCGCAGGCGCATTGACAGGGTTGGTTGGGTGATGTGGCAGCGCGCGGCCGCTTGGCCGAAGTGGCGGGTTTCGTCGAGCGCGATGAGAAATTTCAGCTGCTTGATGTCCATCTTCGTTCCAGGGCGCGGGAAGGTTGGGATTCTAGCGCTTTGTACGCGGCAGGGTCATTGGTCGGCTGGGAACCGGGTTCGTTTGGCTTGGTCTAGGCTTTTGCGTCTGGACACTTAAACCTATGGAGAGAACACGATGAGCCTTTTCAGTTTTTTGAAAGATGCCGGTGAGAAAATTCTTGATGCACTGACGCCCGACAAGGCACAGGCCAACAGCGAAGCGCTGACCAATCACGTAAAGGAGGCGCTGACAGGCATTGATACTTCAAAGATCCAGGTGAAAGTCGAGGGCGAAAAAGTCATTGCCTCGGGTGAAGCCGCGACCCAGGAAGAGAAAGAAAAGATTTTGTTGGCGCTGGGCAACGTGCACGGTATCAGTGAAGTCGATGACCAAATCACCGTGACGGGTCCTGTGGCCACTGAGGCCAAGTTCGTTACCGTCGTAAAAGGTGACACCCTGAGCGCCATTTCCAAGCGTGTTTATGGCGATGCGAACAAGTACAACAAGATTTTTGAAGCCAACAAACCGATGCTGTCGCATCCGGACAAGATCTATCCGGGGCAGGTGCTGCGCATTCCCGAATAAAGCTTGAGGACCGCATCGTCTTCATCGCGAGCAGGCTCGCTCCCACACTGGATCTGTGGCGAACAAGGAACCTTGTGAGAGCGAGCCTGCTCGCGATGCAAACGGCCGGCTATCAAAGCCCGGCAATCAAATCCCGATAATCCCCCAACGCCTCGAACTCCCCCGTATCCTTCGGCCCTTTGCGGCTGTCCGGTACGCTGACCGCCAGCAGGTGTGCCACGCCGAATTCCCGGGCGCTGCGCAGCACTGGCAAGGTGTCGTCGATAAACAGGCTGCGGGCCGGGTCGAAGTTCAGATCGGCTTGCAGGGCATCCCAGAACTGCGGGCTTTCCTTGGGGAAACCGTAGTCGTGAGAGCTGATCAAACGTTCGAAGTAAGGGGCCAGTTCGATGCGTTCCAGCTTCAGGGACAATGAGTCGCGATGGGCGTTGGTGATCATTACCACCCGTTTACCCGCCCGCTGGATCGCCGCCAGGAACGTGTCGGCGTCCGGGCGCAGGGCAATCAGGTGCGCGGTTTCCAGCTTCAGTTCGCGCACCGGCAATTTCAACTCGCTGCTCCAGAAGTCCAGGCAATACCACTGCAATTGACCGGCGTTGCGCTCGAACAGCGGCTGCAACTCCAGCTCCGCCATGGCCCGGCTCACGCCATGCAGTTCGGCGTAGCGTTGGGGCAAGTGTTCCATCCAGAAATGGTTGTCGTAATGCAGGTCCAGCAGGGTGCCATCCATGTCCAGCAGCACCGTATCGATCTCGTGCCAGGGCAGCAAGGCCATAAAACTTCTCCAGCGGTAATCGGATATCCGACACAAACAATCAGAATAGGCCGGGTATAGTAGCCCGCTATCGCCCAGGGAGCCGTTTATGCGCCAGAAACCCACCATACTCGATCGACGGATCGTCGCCACCAGCCGCCTGTTTTGCGTGGAAGAACTGAAACTGCGGTTTTCCAACGGCGTGGAGCGCACCTATGAGCGTTTGGCGGGCAAGGGCGCAGGTTACGGCGCGGTAATGATCGTGGCGATGCTCGACGCCGATCACGCCGTGTTGGTGGAAGAATACTGCGGCGGCACCGATGCCTACGAATTGTCCCTGCCCAAGGGTTTGATTGAGCCGGGTGAAGACGTGTTGGCGGCGGCTGAGCGGGAGCTTAAAGAAGAGGCCGGCTATGGTGCACGTCAGTTGGAACACCTGACTGAACTGTCCCTGTCCCCCGGCTACATGAGCCAGAAGATCCAGGTGGTGCTGGCGACCGATCTCTATGAAGAGCGGCTGGAAGGCGACGAGCCTGAGCCGATGCGTGTGGACAAGGTCAACCTGCGTGAGTTGTCGGCCTTGGCGCAAAACCCTCAATTCACGGAGGGCCGGGCCTTGGCGGCGCTGTACCTGGCCCGTGACCTGCTGACCCAGCGCGGAGCGTTCCTGTCATGAATTTCCCCCATCCTCTAATGGCCCCTGTGGTTGAGCTGGCGCTCAAGGCCGGTGAGGCGATCCTGCCGTTCTGGCGAGCCAATGTGCAGGTCAACCACAAGGCCGACGCATCGCCGGTGACCGCCGCCGACATGGCCGCTCACGATGTGATCGTGGCCGGGCTGACCGCGTTGGCGCCGGATATTGCAATCCTCTCCGAAGAGGACGCCAATATTGCGCAAAGCGTGCGCGCCGGCTGGCAACGCTGGTGGCTGGTGGACCCGCTGGACGGCACCAAGGAGTTCATTTCTGGCAGTGAGGAATTCACCGTCAATATCGCACTGGTCGAGCAGGGGCGGGTGGTGTTTGGCGTAGTGTCGATGCCCACCAATGGTCGCTTTTATGTCGGTGGCGCGGGATTCGGCGCCTGGCGTGGCGACAAGGGGGGCGAGCCTTTGCCGATCGAAGTGCGTAACGTGCCGGCGCCGGGTGATGCTTTTACGGTGGTCGCCAGCCGTCGCCATACCAGCCCGGAGCAAGAGCGTCTCTTGGGCGGCTTGAGCGAGAGCCTGGGTGAGTTGCAACTGACCAGCATCGGCAGTTCGTTGAAATTCTGCCTGCTGGCCGAGGGCGCGGCGGATTGCTATCCGCGACTGGCGCCGACGTCCCAGTGGGACACCGCCGCCGCCCAAGGCGTGTTGGAGGGGGCAGGCGGCGAGGTGCTGGACCTACGCGGCGAACCGTTCTGCTATCCGCCGCGGGAGTCGCTGTTGAATGAATCCTTCCTGGCGTTGCCGGCAAAGGCGGCGTGGCGTGGGAAACTGCTGGAACTTGCCCGCTCCTGAATCGGCTGCCCCTTGCTGGACCTGGGACAGTTGTTGTGGCGAGGGAGCTTGCTCCCGCTGGGCTGCGAAGCGGCCCCAATGCGTCTGCTGCGCAGCCGAGCGGGAGCAAGCTCCCTCGCCACAGGGGTTTTTGTGATGCTCGGGGGTCAGCGGTGCAACACGTACTGCCCCACAAATTGCACCGCTGGTGCTTCGCTCCCGGCATTTATCACCTGGGTCTGCAAGGTCAGCCGCGCGCGTCCGTAGCGCCGGTAGGTGGCCAGGAAGCGTTTCCAGACCTTTTCTTCGGGAGCCTGGCAAATGACCGTGGCGTCCCTCGTGACTGGCAGTGGATAGCTGATCTGCCCTTCCTGAATGACGATATGCCCGTCCTCAATGCCCTCTTCGCGCAAGGCCAGGTGCAGCCAGCCCCAGCCGCCCAGCACTGCGCCGCAGTACAGGCTGCCGCCGAACATGGTGCTCTTGTGGTTGACGTTGGCCTCCAGCGGTAAAAACAGGCGCAGTTGCCGGGCCTGCCAGTCGAGCACCTTCAGGCCCATGTCCCGCGTCAACGGGATGTCGTGGTGCAGGATCGATTCCAGGTAGCGGCTGTCGCGGTTCATGCAGGGCCTCTTTTGAAAGGGAAGATGGCAATCACTCAAGCAGACTCAATCGGACTCATCGGCATGGCCCTGGCTATCGCCGAAGTTCAGCCCATGCTTGCGTAACTTGTCGTGCAAGGTCTTGCGCGGAATGCCCAGGGCTTCGGCGAGGCTGCGCACCGAGCTGTGAGGGCGGGCCAGTTCGGCGGCGATCAGGGTTTTCTCGAAGTTCTCCACCTGCTCGCTCAAGCCGCCGCTGATCACTTCGACCGGGGCACCGGGGCTACCGTCGGGCGCGCTGTTGTCCAGGGCCAGTTCCAGACCCAGGGCAAAACGCTCGGCGGCGTTCTGCAATTCTCGCACGTTGCCCGGCCAGCTATGGCGCAGCAGCAATGCCCGTTGGGCCGGTTGCAACTCGTGGGGCGGCAGGCCGTGACGGGCGCTGGCTTCGTCGGCGAAATGCTGGAACAGCATCAGGGCATCCTCACCGCGTTCACGCAGCGGGGGGATACGCAACGGCGCGACGTTCAGGCGGTAATACAGGTCGGCGCGAAAACGACCCTGATCAGCGGCCTGACGCAGGTCTTCCTTGGTGGCGGCGATGACGCGGATGTCCAGCGGGATCTGTTGATTGCCCCCCAGTCGTTCCACTACCCGCTCTTGCAGCAGCCGCAGCAGTTTGACCTGAACGTCCAGGCTCATGCTTTCGATTTCATCGAGAAACAGCGTACCGCCGTTGGCGAACTCGAACTTGCCGATGCGGCGCTTCTGCGCGCCGGTGAAAGCGCCGGGCTCATGACCGAACAGCTCGCTCTCCACCACCGACTCGGCCAGGGCTCCGGCGTTGATCGCGACGAAGGGGCCGTTGCGCCGGCCCGACAGATCGTGCAGGGCTCGGGCGACTACCTCCTTGCCGGCCCCAGTTTCTCCTAGGATCAGCACATCGGCGCGGGTCGCCGCTAACGCACCGATCTGCTCGCGCAGGCGCAGTATCGAGGGTGATTGGCCGACGAGCCGGGCGCTGAGTTCATGGCGGTCGCTCAGGGCCAGGCGCAGGCTGCGGTTGTCCAGTACCAGGCGCCGCAAGGCCAGGGCCCGGCGCACGCTGTCGAGCAGGTGATCGCTGGGGAAAGGTTTCTCAAGGAAGTCATAGGCTCCGGCGCGCATGGCCTGGACTGCCAGCGGCACGTCGCCATGGCCGGTGATCAGCAACACCGGCAGCTCCGGGTCCTGGGCATGGAGTTCGCTCAGCAACTCAAGGCCGTCGATGCCCGGCATGCGAATGTCACTGACCACCACACCCGGCCAGTCGCGAGACAGTTGCCCGGCCACGCCTTTGGCCTCGGCCAGGGACAGGACCTTCAGGCCGGCCAGGTCGAGGGTCTGGCTCAAGGCCTGACGCAAGTGGGGATCGTCGTCGATCAACACCACCTCAATCCGGTTATCGATGGTCATACACTACGGTCCTCGGACGGTTGCAGGCTCACACCGGGCGCGCCAGCGCGCAACTTCAGGGTAATCAGGGCGCCGCCTTCCTTGTGATTGGCGAACGACAGTTCACCGCCGAAGGCGCGCATCAGGGTGTCGCAAATCGCCAGCCCCAGGCCAAGGCCCTGGGTGCGGGTCTTGGTGGTGTAGAAGGGCTCGCCCGCGCGACCAAGGGCTTCCATGCAAAACCCCGGGCCGTTATCGCGGATGTACAGGTTGACGCCGGTTTCGGTGGCTTCGGCACTGAGCCAGAGTTTGCGCGGCGGGCCTTTTTCAGTCAGGGCGTCGAGAGCGTTGGCCAGCAGGTTGCCGAGCACCTGGCGCAAGCGCGTTTCCCCGGCCTCGACCCACAACGTGGCGGCCGGCAGGTCGCGGATCAGTTCCACTTCCATGCTGCGCCGGCGCTTGGCGAGCAGTGCCAGGGCATCGTCCAGCGCCGGTTGCAGGGCGACACTTTCCGGGGCGTGACGGTCGCGGCGGGCGAAGGCGCGTAAGTGGGCAATGATCGAGGCCATGCGAGCGGTCAGCTCACTGATCAGCTTGAGGTTGCCTCGGGCGTCCTCGGTACGCTGGTGATCGAGCAATATTTCGGCGTTTTCGGCATAGCTGCGGATCGCCGCCAGCGGCTGGTTGAGTTCGTGGCTGATGCTGGCCGACATGGTGCCCAGGGCTGACAGCTTGCCGGCTTGCACCAGGTCATCCTGGGCGCGGACCAGTTCCTGCTGGGCCTGCTCGCGTTCCAGCACCTCTTGCTTGAGTCGCCGGTTCAGGCCTTCCAGGTCACTGGTGCGCTCGGCCACCCGGCCTTCCAGCTCCTGACGGGCCTTGCCTTCGAAGGCGATGCGGTCCAGGTAATGCCGCCGACGCTGCATCATCAACCCGAGCAACAGCATCAGGACCAGCAAGGCCGCACCGCCGATGACCACCACGGTGCGCACCGGACGGTCGATCAGGGTACGCGGGGCGAGAATGCTCACGCTCCAGAGGGTCTCCTCAATGGACTGGGTCTGGATCAGCCAGGCGTTCGCGTCCAGGTTCAGCGGCTTGGGGTCGCGGGTCGGGTAGGGCTGTACGGCGCTGATGGACTGGCGCTCCTCGTCACTTAAGGGGCGGGTCGCGCGAAATCGCCATTCTTGTCGCGAAGTGAGGATCACCACGCCGTTGTGGTCGGTCACCAGCAGTTGTTCGGGGGTTTTGCCCCAGAGGCTTTCGGTGTGGTCCAGATCCACCTTGACCACCAGTACGCCGATCACTTTTTCCCGGTCGCGCACGGCAGCGGCGAAGAAGTAACCGCGCTTGGCCGAGGTGGTGCCCAAGCCGAAGAAGCGTCCCAGCCGCCCGGCCATTGCTTCGATGTAATACGGCCGGAAGGCAAAATTGCGTCCGACGAAACTGTCGTGTTTATCCCAGTTCGATGCCGCGAGGGTCTTGCCGGTGGGGTCCATCAGGTACATGACTTCTGCGCCGGTCTGGGCGCTGATGTTTTTCAGCAGTCGATTGGCATTGCCCTGGATGATGCCGTCGTCCGGTGCCAGTAAAGTGGCGCGCAGGGCCGGCAGCTCACCGAGAATCTGTGGCAGCACTTCATAGCGATGCAGGGTGCCCAACAGGTTGGCGACGTAGAGATCGAGGGTCTGGCGGTTCTGCCCAGCCAGTTCACTGCGGTAGTAACGCTCGGCCAGATGTTCCAGCGGCCACAGCAACGGCGCCAGGCACAGCGCAAGCAAGGCCAGGCTGCGCCAGCGGGGTCTGCGGGGAAGAGTGGAATTCATGAGCATCAGGCGCCTGTGGGGACAGGCGCATTATGCCTAGTGTCCGGCGGCAAGGCACTGGTGCAGCGCGCTTTGCCAGTCTGGCTGACTTACACCCCATTGCTGAAGCAGGCGTGTGCAATCCAGACGCGAGTTCAGCGGGCGTGGGGCCGGGGTCGGGTAAGCACTGGAGGGGATGGGCTCAAGCACCGCGCAGGGTTTGTGCTGCTCGATCAGGTGCTCGCCGATGGCCTGGGCAAAGCCGAACCAGGACGTTTCACCCTGCGCCGTCAGGTGGTAAGTCCCCCAGGCGCCGCACCGGCCGGCCTGCCAACGTTCAATCAAGTGGGCGGTGCTGTCGGCGATAGTCCCGGCCCAGGTCGGTGCGCCGATCTGATCGTCCACCACCCGCAGTTGCGATTTTTCCTGCAGCAGGCGTTGCATGGTCAACAGGAAGTTGCGGCCTTCGTTGGAGTACACCCAACTGGTGCGCAAAATCAGGTGCTGCCCGGTGGCGTGGCGAATGGCGTCCTCGCCGGCCAGCTTGCTGCGCCCGTAGACACTCAGCGGGTTGGGCGGGTCGGTCTCGGTGTAGGGCTCAGGCTTGCGACCATCGAAGACGTAATCGGTGGAGTAGTGGATCAGCGGGACACCCAACTCGACTGCCACTTGAGCCAGGACGCCCGGCGCTGTGGCATTGATGGCGAAGGCCCGTTCCGGTTCGCTCTCGGCCTGGTCGACGGCGGTGTGGGCGGCGGCGTTGATGATCAGGTCAGGCCGCAGGGCAGTGATGGGCGAACGAAGGTGATCGGGGCGCGCCAGGTCGAGTTGGTCGCTGCCGCGCACGATCAACTCAGCCATGCCGGCCAGGCGCGACTGGAGTGCTCGGGAGACCTGGCCGTTCTGGCCGATGATCAGGATGCGCAAGGAGGTACTCATGGAAACAGGTCGGCCTCGTGCAGAGCCTTGCCGGCCTGGTCCTTGGGTGAGAGGATCGGCGCACTCTCCAGTTCCCAGTCGATGGCCAGGTCCGGGTCGTCCCAGCGAATGCAGCGCTCGGCAGAGGGCGCGTAGTAGTCGGTGGTCTTGTAGAGGAAATCAGCGTAATCGCTGAGCACGACGAAGCCATGGGCGAAGCCTGGTGGGACCCACAGTTGCCGATGGTTCTGCGCTGACAGGCGTACGCCCACCCATTGCCCGAAAGTGGCCGAACTGCGACGAATGTCCACCGCCACGTCGAGCACTTCCCCAGCAATGACCCGCACCAGTTTTCCCTGGGCCTGTTCGATTTGATAATGCAGGCCGCGCAACACGCCCCTGGCCGAGCGCGAGTGGTTATCCTGGACGAACTGCAACGCGCAGCCAGTGGCCTCGGCGAACGCCCGAGCGTTGAAACTCTCATAGAAAAAGCCGCGATCATCACCGAAAACCTTCGGTTCGATGATCAGGACTTCAGGCAGGCGGGTGGCGATGACGTTCAACGTGTCTCTCCAGCGATCTGGAACAGGTATTGGCCGTAGCCGGTCTTGCCAAAGTACTGGGCGCGCTCAAGGATGTGCTCGCGGCTGACCCAGCCCTGTTGGTAGGCAATTTCTTCCAGACAAGCGACTTTCAAACCTTGGCGGTGCTCGATGGTTTGCACATATTGCGAAGCCTCCAGCAGGCTGTCGTGGGTGCCGGTGTCCAGCCAGGCGAAACCACGGCCGAAACGCTCGACGTGCAGGTCGCCGCGGTGCAGGTAGGCGTTGTTGACGTCGGTGATTTCCAGTTCGCCTCGTTTGGAAGGTTTGATGGTCTTGGCGATCTGGATCACGTCGTTATCGTAGAAATACAGGCCGGTTACCGCGTAGCTGGATTTGGGCGCGGTAGGTTTTTCTTCAATGGATATGGCCCGCCCTTGAGCATCGAAATCGATCACGCCAAAACGCTCAGGGTCTTTGACCCAGTAACCGAATACTGTCGCGCCCGTCTGCCGGGCGGCGGCCGTCTGCAGTTGTTCGCCGAAATGCTGCCCGTGAAAAATGTTGTCGCCCAGGATCAGGCACACCGGATCGTTGCCGATAAATTGCTCGCCGATCAGGAACGCCTGGGCCAGACCATCGGGCGATGGCTGCTCGGCGTAGTGAAATTGCACGCCAAACTGACTGCCGTCGCCCAACAGATTGCGGTATTGCGGCAAGTCCTGAGGGGTGGAAATCACCAGGATGTCCTTGATGCCGGCGAGCATCAGCACCGAAATCGGGTAATAGATCATCGGCTTGTCGTAAACCGGTAGTAACTGCTTGGAAACCCCAAGGGTAATCGGGTGCAGTCGGGTGCCGGAGCCGCCGGCCAGAACAATGCCTTTCATCGTGCAATCGCATCCTTGTTGTCGAGCGAGCCCAGGCGCTCGCCCTGATAGCTACCGTCCTGGACACGTCGGCACCACAGCAGGTTTTCGAGGTACCACTGCACGGTTTTACGCAGGCCGGTCTCGAAGGTTTCCCGGGGCGTCCAGCCCAGTTCACGCTCGATCTTGCCGGCATCGATGGCGTAGCGCAGGTCGTGACCGGGGCGGTCTTTGACGAAGGTGATCAGGTCGGCATAGTGCTCCACGCCGTCGGGCTTGTGGGGCGCCAGTTCTTCGAGCAGGGCGCAGATGCCGCGCACCACGTCGATGTTCTTCTGTTCATTGTGGCCGCCGATGTTGTAGGTCTCGCCCACGGCACCTTCGGTCACGACCTTGAGCAGCGCCCGGGCATGGTCTTCGACGTACAGCCAGTCGCGCACTTGTTGGCCGTCGCCGTATACCGGCAACGGCTTGCCGGCCAGGGCATTGAGGATCACCAGCGGAATCAGCTTCTCGGGAAAGTGAAACGGCCCATAGTTGTTGGAGCAGTTGGTCAGCAGCACGGGCAAGCCGTAAGTGCGTTGCCAGGCGCGTACCAGATGGTCGGAAGCCGCCTTGCTCGCCGAGTACGGCGAGCTGGGGGCGTAGGCGGTGGTTTCGGTGAACAAATCATCCACGCCGTGCAGGTCGCCATACACTTCGTCGGTGGAAATGTGATGGAAACGAAACGCGCGCTTCTGCGGCTCGGCCAGGGTCTGCCAATAGGCGCGGGTGGCTTCCAGCAGGCTGTAGGTGCCCACGATATTGGTCTGGATGAAGTCCGCCGGGCCGTCGATGGAGCGGTCGACGTGGGACTCGGCCGCCAGATGCATGATGGCCTCAGGCTTGAACCTTGCCAGTATCGCACTGACCGTCGGTTGATCGACGATATCGGCCTGGACGAACTCGTAGCGGCTGTCGTGCTCGATGCTGCTCAGCGATTCGAGATTGCCGGCATAGGTCAGCTTGTCGAGGTTCAGGACCTGATGTCCAGTCTCCAGGATCAAGTGCCGTATAAGCGCCGAGCCGATAAAACCGGCACCGCCAGTGATGAGAATGCGCATCCGATCAAGCCTTTTTCCGTGGAACAACAAAGCATTGGAGCATAGCTTGTCGGCATGGCGAGGGCGGTGCAAGCAGGATATTTCCGGACACGCTCACGCGCTTGGCAATTCACCTGCGGCAAAGGGGTTGCTTATCCCCCGACTCAATGGCGAGATAGACATCCGATAAAACCACCTCAGGGGTCGTTGTATGCCACTCGCTACGTTGGTTCACCGTGCCAGTTTGCCAAGCCCACAGATCAGTGCCGAACAGGCGCTGGTGCTGCTGCGCTCGAATTACGGACTCAGCGGTGACCTGCGACCCTTGGGCAGCCAGCAGGACCTCAACTATCGCGTCGACAGCGAGCGCGGACGGTTTGTGCTGAAGATTTGCCATGGTGACTATGCCGTCCAGGAACTCCAGGCCCAGCATGCCGCCCTCAAGCACCTGGCCGAGCACGGCGCGGTAAAAGTGCCGCGGGTGATCGCCGCCAATAATGGCCAGGATCTGTTGACCCTGGAGCTCGCAGGGCAAGCGGTTCATGTGCGACTGCTGGAGTACATCGACGGCCAGTCGCTCACCCAGCTTAACCATTGGGGACCTGAACTGGTCACGGGGCTGGGGCGCTTGTGCGCACAAATCGACCTGGCCCTGGCCACGTTCGATCACCCTGGCCTGGAGCGCACCCTGCAATGGGACGCCCGCCACGCCAATGCACTGGTCGGCCATCTGCTGCCCGTCATCGACGATGATCAAGAACGCAACCTGATCGCCGAGGCGGCGCAACAGGCCGAACGCCGCTTGCAGCCGCTCAAGGCCAGCCTGCCGGTGCAGGCGATCCACATGGACATCACCGATGACAACGTGGTCTGGCAGCGCGATGCCCAGCGCCAATGGCAATTGCAGGGCGTCATCGATTTCGGCGACCTGATCCGCACCTGGCGCGTTACCGATCTGTCGGTGACCTGTGCAGCCTTGTTGCACCATGCCGACGGCGATCCGTTTTTCATCCTGCCGGCGATCAAGGCTTACAACGCGCTCAACCCGCTGCAATATGAGGAGCTGCTGGCGCTTTGGCCGCTGATCGTTGCCCGCGCTGCCGTGCTGGTGCTCAGCGGTGAACAGCAGGTATCCATTGACCCGGAAAATCAATACAGCCGCGACAACCTGGACCATGAGTGGGAGATTTTCCGGATTGCTCAGTCGGTCCCGTTCGAACTGATGGAAGCGGCGATCCTCACGTCCGTGGGCCACCATCTGCCACCCGTTGCCAGTGAAGGCTTTGTGCCGCTGTTGCCGACCTTGGTGGGCCGCGAGTTCGCCCTGATCGACCTGGGTGTCCTGAGCCCGCATTTCGAAGCCGGTAACTGGGAGCAGGAGGGGATCGACCAGCGTCTGCTGAGCGAAGCCGCCGCGGTCCATGGATTGGCCGCCAGCCGCTACGGGCAGCACCGATTGTCTCGGACTCGGCCGGACAGCGCCGTTGAACCGGATACTTATCCATTACACGTAGAATTGCAGGTGCCGCGGGGCACGCCGCTGGAATCGCCGTTCGCCGGGGTGGTGCACAAAGCCGCCGACGGCATGTTGCAACTGGACAGCGTGCAACTGAGCATTCGGCTGTGGGGCGTGACATCGCCGCTGCATTCCGGGGCAGCGCTGGTCAAGGGCCAGGTCTTGGGCGAAGTCGATGGACCGTTGCGGGTGCAGTTGTGTCGTGGCGCTCAGCTCAATCCGCCGTTGTTCTGCACGCCATCCAGGGCGCCGGCCTGGCAGGCGCTCTGCCCCTCACCAGCGGTGCTGCTGGGACTGGCCTGCGATGCCGAGCCAGAGATCGACCCCCAGCAGTTGCTGGCCCGTCGCGATGCGAGCTTTGCCCGTTCGCAGAAGCACTATTACGTTGATCCGCCGCGCATTGAGCGCGGCTGGCGCAATCACCTGATCGACATGCAGGGCCGCTCCTACCTGGACATGCTCAACAACGTCGCGGTACTGGGGCACGGGCATCCGCGCATGGCGGCGGTGGCCGCCCGGCAGTGGTCGCTGCTCAACACCAACTCCCGCTTTCACTATGCCGCGATTGCCGAATTTTCCGAGCGCTTGCTGGCGCTGGCGCCGCCCGGCATGGATCGGGTATTTCTGGTCAACAGTGGCACCGAGGCCAACGACCTGGCGATCCGCCTGGCCTGGGCCTACAGCGGCGGCCGGGACATGCTCAGTGTGCTGGAGGCCTATCACGGCTGGTCGGTAGCGGCCGATGCGGTCTCGACGTCCATTGCCGACAACCCTCAGGCCCTGAGCAGTCGCCCGGATTGGGTGCATCCGGTGACCGCGCCAAACACTTATCGCGGTGAATTCCGCGGCCCCAACAGCGCGCCGGACTACCTGCGCAGCGTCGAGCACAACCTGGCAAAAATCGCCGAACACAAGCGCCAGCTCGCCGGCTTCATCTGCGAACCGGTGTACGGCAATGCTGGCGGGATCGCACTGCCGCCGGGGTATCTGAAGCAGGTCTACGCGCTGGTGCGCGAGCGCGGCGGCGTCTGCATCGCTGACGAAGTGCAAGTCGGCTACGGGCGCATGGGAGAATTTTTCTGGGGCTTCGAAGAACAGGATGTAGTACCGGACATCATCACCATGGCCAAGGGCATGGGTAACGGCCAGCCGCTGGGAGCGGTCATCACCCGCCGGGAAATCGCCGAGGCGCTGGAAGCAGAAGGGTATTTCTTCTCGTCAGCCGGCGGCAGCCCGGTCAGTTGCCAGATCGGCATGGCCGTGCTGGACGTCATGGAAGAAGAAAAACTGTGGGAAAACGCCCGGGCAGTGGGTGGGCATTTCAAGGCCCGCCTGCAAGCTTTGATCGACCGATATCCGTTGGTCGGTGCGGTGCATGGCTCCGGTTTTTACCTGGGCGTGGAACTGATCCGCAACCGCGACACCCTCGAGCCGGCCACCGAAGAAACCACGGCGCTGTGCAATCGCCTGCGGGAGCTGGGTATTTTCATGCAACCGACCGGCGACTACCTGAACATCCTCAAGATCAAACCGCCGATGGTCACCACCCGCCAGAGCGTGGATTTCTTTGTCGATATGTTGGCGAAGGTGTTGGACGAGGGGCTTTGACTAACTGAGGCAAACGCTTTCCCTGTGGGAGCGGGCTTGCTCGCGATAGTGGTGAACCCGTCTGCAGCGATGTCAGATGGGGGATCGCATTGCGAGCAGGCTCGCTCCCACAAGGTTTTGCGTGGTTGATAGTTCGATTTTTGTCGGTATTTTTTGCGACTGGCGTGTGATTTTAAATCTATATCGCTTCTAAAGTCGATTTTTATCGGTTATAAAGTCGGCACCACACATGCTCTGGAGCTCCCTTCATGAGTCGTATCGTCACCGTTGCCGCCACCCAGATGGCCTGTTCCTGGGACCTGGAGGCCAATATCGAGATCGCTGAACAGCAGGTTCGCGAGGCCGCCGCCAAAGGGGCGCAGATCATCTTGCTCCAGGAGTTGTTCGAGACGCCGTACTTTTGCCAGAAGCCCAACCCGGACTACCTGCAATTGGCGACTCCGGTCGAAGATAACGTCGCCATCAGGCATTTTCAGAAAGTCGCCAGGGAGCTTCAGGTCGTCTTGCCCATCAGCTTTTTTGAACGGGCCGGTCGTGCGCGTTTCAACAGTATTGCGATCATTGATGCCGACGGCCGTAACCTGGGGGTATACCGCAAGAGTCACATCCCGGACGGTCCTGGCTACCATGAGAAGTACTATTTCAACCCTGGCGATACCGGTTTCAAGGTCTGGAATACCCGCTACGCCAGGATTGGTGTGGGCATCTGCTGGGACCAGTGGTTTCCCGAGTGCGCCCGCAGCATGGCGCTGCAAGGTGCGGAAATCCTGTTTTACCCGACCGCCATTGGCAGCGAGCCGCACGACAAGAGCATTTCGTCCCGCGATCACTGGCAGCGCGTGCAACAAGGCCATGCCGGCGCGAACGTAATGCCGCTGGTGGCCAGCAACCGCATCGGCAACGAAGAGCAGGATGGCTACGACATCACGTTCTACGGCTCCTCGTTCATCGCCAATCAGTTCGGTGAAAAGGTCCAGGAATTGAACGAAACCGAAGAAGGCGTGCTGGTGCACAGCTTTGACCTGGACGAGCTGGAACACATTCGCAGTGCCTGGGGCACTTTTCGTGATCGTCGTGCGGACCTGTACGGCTCGATCAAAACCCTCGATGGCTCACTGGAGTCCTGATTTATGACAACGTTGCACAGCACTCCTCGCGCGGACGGTTTCCACATGCCTGCCGAGTGGGCACCCCAGACCCAGGTCTGGATGGTCTGGCCCGAGCGCCCTGACAACTGGCGCCTGGGCGGCAAGCCCGCGCAGGCCGCTCATGTGGCGGTCGCCAAAGCCATCGCCCGCTTCGAACCGGTGACCGTGGCGGTGTCCGCGAACCAATACGAAAATGCCCGGGCGCATCTCGACGTGCCGAATATCCGCGTGGTGGAAATGTCCAGCGACGATGCCTGGGTCCGGGACACTGGCCCGACGTTTGTCATCAATGACAGTGGCGAAGTGCGCGGCGTCGACTGGGATTTCAACGCCTGGGGTGGGTTTGACGGTGGCCTGTATGCGCCGTGGAACCGGGATTCGCAAGTGGCCAGCAAGATTCTCGAGATTGAACGTAGCCCGCGTTACCGCACCGAAGGCTTCGTGCTTGAGGGCGGCTCGATCCACGTCGATGGCGAGGGCACTCTGATCACCACCGAGGAATGCTTGCTCAACCGCAATCGCAATCCGCACCTGAGCCGCGAAGACATCGAGGCGGTGCTCAGCGCGCAGTTGGCTGTGGACAAGATCATTTGGCTGCCGGACGGCCTGTTCAACGACGAAACCGACGGGCATGTGGATAACTTCTGCTGCTACGTGCGCCCTGGCGAAGTATTGCTGGCCTGGACCGATGACCCGCAGGACCCGAACTACGCCCGCTGCCACGCCGCGATGGACGTCCTGCAAAACAGCACTGACGCCAAGGGACGCCCGTTCACAGTGCACAAAATGCCAATTCCGGGGCCGTTGTATGCCACTGAAGAGGAATGCGCCGGCGTGGACGCGGTGCAGGGTTCCCAGGAGCGCAATCCGACCGTGCGGTTGGCCGGTTCCTACGTGAATTTCCTGATCGTCAACGGCGGCATCATCGCACCGAGTTTCGACGATCCACTGGATGGCCCAGCGAAGGCGCTTCTGCAAGGGCTTTTTCCAGAGCACGAAGTGGTCATGGTGCCGGGGCGCGAACTGTTACTGGGGGGCGGAAACATCCACTGCCTTACCCAACAACAGCCTGCGCCGCGCACAAAATGAGTGGTGATGTAACAGCCAGGTAATAGCGCTGGCGGCAGCTCTGCGCCGGGCTTTTTGGATCCATTTTGCTTTGGCCCGCGGCCTGATTGGGGATGCGGGCTTTTTTATGTCTGCAGATCGGCAGTGCAGGCACATTGGCATAGCTCTTGTATCTGTATCCCGGCAGTTCTGGGGAGCGGAGCTGAGTTGTTTTGTCATAAACCTTGGATAAATTGGCCGCTCATCAACCAGGAGAGGGCGCTGGAATGAATATGATAAGCGAGCGCACATACCATCCCTTGGCCGTTGTCAATGGTGAGTCGCTTAAAGCTTTGGCACAGTGGTTGAAGTCCAACGGAACGCGTCAGACCAGAGAGCCCGATCCGCGTCGGATGATCATGGAACGCTACCCGGATGGCCTGTTCAGCGAGGCTGAGCTGGAAGCACTGTGGGACGTGATGCAAGGATAGAATTCGACGGATTGAGAAAAGGCGCTGGCCAGGATGGCAGCGCTTTTTTTGTGGCTGATGGTTCTGTGTTGAACACTGAGCCCATTTGAAGGTTGTTTTTAGAAGTTTTTCGCCTGATTACAGACGATTCACGAAATTGACACATCATTGAAGGCGGGACTAGGATTCGTCCACGCCTGTGGCTAACAGCCATGACTCTTAAATAATAAAAAGGCCCGCCACGATCATTCGTGGGCGGGCCTTTTCATTATTTTCAGGAGCAAGAGTCCGAAAAAGAGCGCAAAAGCGCCGTTTCGGCTGCCGTCGCAGTGCGTATCAACCCGTATAAGGAAAATAATCATGTTGAACAAGCGCATTGCTCTGATCGCACTGGGGATTTTAAACACGACATATGCCATGGCCAGCGACCAGGCTGAGTCCAAGGGGTTCGTTGAGGACAGCAGCCTGAACGTGCTGTTACGCAACGCCTATATCAATCGCGACTACAAAAACGGTAATGAAGACAAAGCCGAATGGGGGCAGGCCGCCATCGGAACGTTCTCGTCCGGCTTTACCCAAGGCACTGTCGGTGTAGGGGTGGACGCCTTCGGACTGTACGCGCTGCGTCTGGATGGCGGCAAAGGTCGCAGCGGTGCGGGCGGCATCGACTTCTTCAAGCAAGGCGACAGCGGCAACGCGGCCGATGACCTGTCCAAGTTTGGTGCGGCGGTCAAATTCCGTGTTTCCAATACCGTGTTGGCCTACGGTGACCAGATGCCGGCGTTGCCGGTGCTGAGCTACGACAACTCGCGCCTGCTGCCGGAAAGCTACACCGGCACGCTGATCACCTCGAAAGAGATCAAGGGCCTGGAGCTGAACGCTGGACGTTTCACCGCCGAGTCGCGCAAAAGCGCCGAGGGTCGTGACAGCGGTGGCCTGAAGTCTATCAACGTATTGGGCGGCAGCTATCAGTTCACCGAACAGTTCAAGGCCTCGCTCTACGCCTCGGATGTCGAGGACGTGTTGAAGAAGCAGTACGTGAACGCCAACTACGTATTCCCGCTGGCCAAGGATCAATCCCTGACCCTGGACTTCAACGGCTATCGCACCAAGCTGGACAACAGCTATGTTCGCGAAAACAACGTCACCGGCGACGACAACAAGATCTGGAGCCTGGCCGCCACCTTCGCCACCGGCCCGCACAGTTTCACCCTCGCTCACCAGCGCAGCACTGGTGACAGCAACCTGGGCTACGCCTATGGCGGTTATCAGCGCGGGCAGAATCGTGTAGGGGACGGCGGCAATACGATCTACCTGGCCAACTCCTACTGGTCCGACTTCAATGCTGAAGACGAGCGCAGCTGGCAACTGGGTTATGGCCTGGATTTCACCACGTTCGGGATTCCCGGTCTGACGTATAACGTGGCTTATGTGCGTGGCGATAACATCACCACCTCCACCAGCGAAGGTGGCACCGAGCGCGAGATCTTCAACCAGTTCAAGTACGTAGTCCAGAACGGTCCCGCCAAAGACCTGAGCGTGCGGTTGCGCAGTTCCTTCCTGCGTGTTTCGCAGAAGTCCAGCGAGTACAACGTCAGCGGCAATGAGCTGCGGGTGTTCGTGGATTATCCGATCAGCGTCTTCTGATGCCTGATCACGTTACAAGCGTCTGATGAAAAACCCCGAGCGCAAACTCGGGGTTTTTTCTTTGGACGGCAAAAAAACGTTGGAACAGTCTGTTTTTCCGAGAAAAAGTCGTACTAATGAAACATTGTCCACCGTTTCAAGCATGGCTTGAAATGCCTCAAATACTTTCTCATGGACGTAAATCCTGTACCTACTAGATTAGGCTGCTCAATGCAGTGGAGACCTATGAAAAATGATCGTTCTGAACAGGGAAGTAGGCGAAGCGCTGAGGCGTGACAAATACGTCAACGTCCGCGGTGGAGACTTCAATCTCTACGGTCATTTCGGCGACTTTGTCCGGCTGACCAAGAGCTGGGAAAACATGGAGCCCGACAGCTACTACGGCCAGGCCGAGTCAGGCATGCGTTTTCGCCGCTATAGCGACTTCGAATACAACCCCAGGACCCGCGACCTTACGCAGCTCGAGCATCGGGCCTACATTCAGTCCAAGGCCAACAACAGCTATGTCGGTGGACTGGAGCGGCACTTCCAGGACTTTTCCAACGAAGTGATCAACTCACCGGTGATGCGCAGTCTGATCGACACGGACTTTGAGGTGTACAAGAACGTCCTTCCCCAGGAGCTGCACGAGGAAATCTGGCAGTGCCAGATCCACCAGATCCGTATCGAGATCAAGCCGGGCAAGCAACTGGAAATCACCCCTGAAGGGATCCATTGCGATGGGTATCCGTTCAGCGGCGTGCACTTCTGGGGCCGTCATAATGTGGCCGGCGCAGAGAGTCGTCTGTACACCGCCCAGGAAGAACAACTGGCAGCGATTACCTACGAGGACATTCTCGACACCACGTTCTTCCTCGACCGCGATATGCGCCATTACGTCACCCCGGCCCGGAACGTCCACAGCCATGAAATGGCTTTCAGGCAGATCCTGGCGATTTCCTTCTCGCGGCCCGGGACCGCTTTCGACATTGTTCGCTGAACAGCTCGAACCCATGGACGATCTGGAGCAACAGGTTCTGTTGCGCCGGGCAATGGTCAGGGACGCCGAACGACTGGAGCAGTTTTTTCGCGGTTTCGACGAAGTGTCGTTCTGCGAGTGGCAGGATGCCCGATTCTTGCGCGGGGTATTGTTGCAGGACACCACCACCGCGTACTTGGCCGTCGATGTCAGCGGTGAAGTGGTGGGGGCGGTGATTGGCGGCATGCTCGGCACCCGTGGCACCATCAATCACCTGGCCGTCAGCCCGGGGCATAGAACCCGAGGCTTGGGCCAGCGTCTGGTGGAGGCTGCATCGGCCGACATGAAACGGGTCGGCGTACTGCGCATGTTCCTGTTCGTCGACGATGCTAATCTGGCCGGCAAGCGGTTTTGGGCAGCCCAAGGCTTTTGTGAGCCTCGGGGTGAAATCACTTTCGAGAGGGATCTATGAGCAAGACTTCCAGCCAGCCGCTGGTGGTCGAACCACAAGCCTCGCGTACCTTTGCTGAAGCCAGTCCGGTGGTAGCGGGTTATTTTACGGTTTCGTTTGTGTTCGGTCTGATGGCGGTCAACGCCGGGTTGCCCTTGTGGCTGCCGGTGGCGATGTGCCTGTTCGTTTACGCGGGCGCTTCGCAATTTGCGGCGCTGGCGTTGATTTCCAGTGGAGCATCGCTGACCACTATCGTGCTCACCACCTTCCTGATCAACGCGCGACACATGCTGATGTCGGTCTACATGGCCAAGGCATTGCGTGCGCTGGGGCTCAGTCGTTTCGAGCGCTGGTGCTACGCGGCGGGGCTCACGGACGAGTCGTTCGCTTTCCACAGCGTCAAGCTCGGCACCGGTGCGCCGGTCAGCGTGCGTTACCTGATCGGCTTCAACCTTTTTTGCCACACCTCCTGGGTGCTGGGTGGCTTGTTGGGAGCGGTGTGTGCGCAATACGCGGCGCACCTGATCAAATACCAGCTCGACTACGCCCTGACTGCGATGATGCTCTACGTGCTGGTTTCGTTGTGCAATACCCGTAACAAACTGATCGCTGCCCTCGCGGCGGTCGTCTGCATGGGCGGGCTGAGCCTGCTGGGCAGCTCGCCGTTCAATGTCTTCATTGCCACGTTCGTTGGCTGCGGGGTGGGCGTATGCCTGACCAAACGTTCCTGATCCTGGTCGTGGCCCTGATGATGGCGGTGACCTTTCTGCCACGGGCCCTGCCGCTGCAGGTCAATACTGAAAACTGGCCACCGTTCGTCGCCCGCGCCCTGGAATACCTGCCGGTGGCGATCGTCGCTGCCATCAGCCTCACCCCGTTGTTGATCAAGGATCAGCAGATACAACTCGACCGCCCGGAATTCTATGCCGCGATTCCGACGTTGTTATGTGCGTATTTCAGCCGCAACCTGTTTCTCAGTGTGGCGGTGGGCACGGCGGCGTACATCGCGCTCGGTTCGTTCCTTTAGCGTCAGATCCACAACATCGTGCAGCGCCTGGCCGGACAACTCTGGATTATTCACCGCCAGGCGCACCTCGAGGAAATCCTCGAAGTCCGGGAAAATCGTCAGGTCGTTACGCAGCGCCGCTTCCCGGGACACCAGTCCCAGGCCATCGAGTTGGGTAATCAACGACAATGTCAGCGTTTCACTGCAGGAATACACCATCCGCTGACTCGAGCCGTACTCGCCCAGGCCGGCATCCAGGAAGCGAAGGAAACTGTGGGAATACGGACATTCCTCGGCCGGACGCACCTGAAACTTATCACCGAGCAAGCCGAGGGAGTCGTCCTCTTCGCCGCAATGGGCGCCGACCACCTGCACCTGGACGTCCGGCATTGTGATGCTGGAAAAGCCGCTCTGCTGCGGACCGATCAGGATCGCCAGGTCAAAATCTTCGTTCTTGAGCTTGCTCAGGTTCTCCATCGACTCGGCGTAGCTGAACTCCAACTGATACTGGGGAAACACGGCGATCAGCCGATCGATCATCCGCCGGTTGAACTCCGCCGGCAGCGTGGTATTGAGCGCCACTCTCAGCGTGCGCTGCCGAGGCGTCTTCAGCGCCGCGACCTTCTCTTCCAACTGCCGCGTGGCAACCAGCACCTGATCCATGAACGGCGTCAGTTCCGAGCCTTGGCTCGTCAACGTCAGGCCCTTGTTCGACCGCCGGAACAACCGGAAGCCGAACTGCTCCTCAACTTTGTTCAACTGTGCCGCCAATGCCTGCACCGTGAGGCACGAATGTTCCGCCGCCGCCGACAAGGAGCCGGTCTGCACGATGCGCATGAGGTTGCGTAAGGTTCTGCTATCCATGAGGTAATGCCCTCTGCTTAAGTGGGCTCGCTATTGTTGTGCACCTGGCCCGGTCAGGCAGTGCATGCCGGCTATCATCATGTACCTTGCCACGCTTGTCGCGGTTTTGTGGCGAAAAGCTCCGGCAGACGATGGTTGGAGCTTATGCGGGATTTGGGTTTTTTGCCTGATCAACGGTAATCGGGGCGGTCAGCGAGTCCGTAAGTGGCTGGAGCAGAGAAAATTCCTGCACACAGCTTGCTGAATGGTTCAGGTAGAGGGTGGTAAAAATCCGTTTGCGAATAAAAAATAATAATTTATCCGTATTTGTACTACTCTCTAGGTGTCACCCCCTAGCAATGGAGCCCAAATTTTATGGCAACCTCCTCCATCACCCTCAACGCGCAGCAACAATTGGACTCCCCGGACGCGGGTCGGGTCGCGTTGAAGTTTTTCTTCAATCTCATGGCGTTGTGGGGCTGCAGTGTCGAGCAGCAGCGCACATTGCTGGGCAAGGTAGGCAACACGACTTTCTATAAGTACAAGCAATTACCGGAAAACGTCAGGCTGCCTCACGACACACTGGAGCGCATTTCCTACCTCATGGGCATTCACAAGGCGCTGAGCATCATCTTCAGCAACAGCCGGGACCGCGCTTACCAGTGGGTCAACAGCCCCAATACCGCTGCGCCCTTCAACGGCCAGTCGGCACTGGCCTACATGCTTGCCGGGCGGGTGGTGGACATTGCCGATGTGCGGCGTTACCTCGACGGAGTGCGCGGTTGATGACGCCACCACTGGCGGACCCGCAATGGAAGCGTGCCTACCGGATCGTCAACAGCAGCTTCCCGCCGATTGCGCTGTTCGAAGACGTGCTCGATCCCGAGGACCTGCCCACCGCGTATGCCCTGGAAGCACTGACCAACGATCGGCTCATGGAAGAAGCCGGGGTGCTGTCCCGGGTACGCCCCGAGGACCGCATTTCCGGGCCCGGCTCCTCGCCGGTGATGGCCGCGTTTACCCATATCGGCAAAAGCAGCCGCTTCAGTGACGGTACCTTCGGCGTCTACTACGCCGCCAGCAGCCAGGAAGCGGCCATTGCCGAGACCTGCTACCACCAGGCGCGATTCCTCGGAGCGACCAACGAGCCGGATCTGGAATTGACCATGCGCACTTACGTCAACAAGGTCATCAAGCCGCTGCACGACATCCGCCAGGACTACCCGCACCTGCACGACCCGGACCCCACCGCCTACGGTCCGTCCCAGGTGTTCGCCCGGCAACTGCGTGAAACCTTGTCCTGGGGCTTGCTGTACAACAGCGTCCGCCTGCCCGGCCACGAATGCGTGGCGGCGTTTCGTCCACCGGCGGTTTCGATTCCGGTGCAGGGCAAGCATATCCGGTACGTCTGGAGCGCCCAGAAGCGGGAGATTTCGTTTGTGTTTGAGGTGAGCGAGGTGTGAGTCAGGTCTTTAGGGTGTTTTGGCTGGGCAATAATTATTGCCCAGCCAAAATTTTCAATAATTCGCGAGTATTGAAAGCACGGGCTGCTACACAGCCGAGCGAGAGCAAGCGGCCTCGCCACAAAAGTGGGTCCGGCCGATTGATCAAATCTTGAACTGCTGCACCGAAGACTGCATCGACCCCGCCGCATCGTTCAATTGATCCGCTGTTTGCGTCAGGTTGTGAATCGAGCGGGTGTTCTCGCGGGACTGCGCGGCAATCGACTCCACCCTCTGAGCCATTTCATCGCTGGCCTTCGATTGTTCGGCAATGGTCTGGGAAATTTCCTCCACCACTTCTGCCGCGTGCCGGGCGCCGGTGCGGATTTCGCTGATGGACACCCCGGCCTGCTGGGCCAGTGAGACGCCTTCGTCCACGCGGCTGACGCAAGCCTGCATGTTCGCCACCGCATCCCGGGCGCTGGTCTGGATGCGCTCGATCATTGCGGTGATTTCCTGAGTGGACTGGGTGGTGCGCGCTGCCAGGTTACGCACCTCATCGGCCACCACCGCAAAGCCGCGCCCCGCCTCACCGGCGCGGGCGGCTTCGATGGCGGCGTTGAGGGCCAGCAGGTTGGTTTGCTCGGCGATGCTCTTGATCACCTGAATGATGGAATGAATGTCTTCGGACGACGCATCCAGCGCGGTGATCTTGCTGGACGACTGATTGACCACCTCGGCGATCCGGCTCATGCCCTCTACCACCCCAAGAATCACTTGCCCGCCGCTGCTGGCCAGTTGTTCGGACTGCGCTGAAATCGTCCGGGCGCTGTCGGCGTGCTGATGGATCTGGCTGATGTTCGCCATCATCTGCTCCATGCTTGCCGCCATGCTGGTGGCGCTCTGAGCCTGCTGATCGGCGCTGGACACAATCTGCCGCGCCGTATCGCCCAATACGCGCGACGTGCCATGCAACTCGTCACTCTGGCTGCGGATCGTGGCGATCATTTGCCGCAGATTGACCTGCATCTGCTCGATCACACCTTGCAACTGACCCAGCTCATCCTTGCTTTGAGCCCCCATCGAGCGCTGCAAATCCCCTTGGGAAATAGCCTGGGTATTGAGGATGATCTTGTTCAGCGGCGTAAGCACCGCCTTGAGCAGGCTCCAGGACAACAGCGCCAACGCCACGCAGGTGGCCAGCAATGTGAAAACCAACCAGCGCTCCGACGTTTGAATGCTGTGGTCCTGATGCTCGCGGGTGGCATGGGCCTGGCTCTCGATCAACTCACTCACCGCCTCGTTACGCTCCTCCAGCGCCGAAAACGCCCCGTCGAACTCCGTCCGCAGCGCCCGGCCATCCTGGGCACCCTCCAACGCCTTAGCGATCACCTGCTGAGCCGATGCAATATAGGTTTCCACTTGCGGCTTCAGCTCGGTAATAGCCTGAGCGATCGCTTGCGGCAACTGGGCCTCGGCATTCTCGGCGATGACCTTGCGCATCCGTTGCGCATGCTCATCGAACGCCTCCCTCACCTCCTTGGCTCCCGCGGCATCCCCCGGCGCCACCAGCAAAGCGGCCAACACATCGCCACGAATGGCGTCGTGCATCATGTCCGCCTCCATGTGCTTGCGCATGGCCGAAATACTGGTCTCGCTACGCGCGAGGGCGCTGGTCATGCTGATATAGCCCCACAACCCGATACCGCCGAGCACGAGGGCAAAGAAAAGGCTGATCAACCCCGAGCCTATGATCTTGGTCCTGATCTTCATCGCCTACTACTCCAGAGGGGACGGGATTTCAGGGCAAGTGTAGTTGAGGGCCGGCGGAGCGCTCGGAGGTTCGCTTGATTGCTTCGGGCGCTCACGCCCGCTTGCCGATAACGCCAACGACCGACGGGCCCGAAGACAAGCGATGGCACAATGGATGGTCAATGCCAGCAGGTGTTTCTCGACGCCGGGCATCGAAATACCCCGTATGAATAAGGAGATCCTGATGGCCACTGCACATGTTTTCATCGCCACCAGCCTGGATGGCTTCATCGCCAGGTCCGACGGTGACATCGACTGGCTTTTACAGCGCGATGATCAAACCGAGGACCATGGCTACTCAGACTTCATCGCTGACAAGGACGTGATCGTGATGGGGCGCGGAACCTATGAGAAGGTCCGGACCTTCGACACCTGGTTCTACGAGTGCCCCGTGGTGGTGCTGTCTGAAAGCCTGTTGGATGCGCCAGTGCCCGAAGCGCTGAAGGGCAAGCTCCGGTTCTCTAGCCTCGCGCCCAAGGACGTGATGGAGGAACTGACGAGACAAGGCGTACGTCGGGTCTATGTCGATGGCGGACAGGTGGTGCAGTCATTCCTGCGCGATGGATTAATCACCGACATGGTGATTACCACTGTACCTGTGCTGATCGGCTCCGGAAGGCCATTGTTCGGGGCTCTTGAGCGGGACGTAGATCTGAAACTGGTATCCAGCCGCTGGTTTACTTCGGGGTTGGTGCAGTCTACCTATCGCTTGGCGACATGATGCGCTTGCGTGGGTATTGGGCCGCAGCGCCAGAGCGTTCCCGTAGGAAAACGGGGGACAGACCATGGTTGATTTGGTATCCGCCTATTCATTACTGCCAGTAATCGTGCTCTGTCCGTAGCCCCCGTGGCGAGGGAGCTTGCTCCCGCTGGGCTGCGAAGCAGCCCTTCTTTAATCCGCTCCTGCAAATAAAATTCAATGCTGCCCCCTCGGAGCAGCATTGCCCCTGCGGCTCTTAAGCAGGATGACTCCCCGGCGCCTCCAGCACCTTCACCACGTCATCAATCACCGCTTTGCTCATATCCTGCAAATAACACGACGCCCAGGCGTACCGATCCGTGCTGCGAATCATCGCCGCGTCCTCGGCTAGGAGCTTGGCAACGTGGAGCAGGTCGGAGGCGTGGGACAGGGCCTCGCCGATGGGAATGCCGCTGTTGACGCGGAAGAGGGGGCGGTCGGAGTGGTAGGAGAAGGGGGTTAGGCCTGGGGTTTTGAGGTCTCTGGGGTGGGTCATTGTGCGCCTCCGGTTGTCAGTCGGCGGCAAGTAGCGGTTGGTGAAGCGCCCGTACAAAAAAGCGGCAAATCCATGGCATACATCGATAGAGCTCCCATATCAAGTGAGAGCTGCCACGTTCGTTCTCAGGCGAATGGGTGGCAGCTGTGCGCAGGCTGAGAAACCGGAGATACAGGAACCCGGCAGACCCGAAGGTCTCCCACGCACAGCCGCCATTGCACGAAATACGGACATAAAAAAGCGCCGCAAAACGTGGTAGGGCGCTGTAGCGCCTGCATCTTACTCGGGTTCTCAGGCCCGGTCGCTGAATTGGCAGCGACAGTTGGAGGGTAGCGGTCGATTGGATAGGGGACAATCGTGGCGCCATGC